>DYEF01000078.1 GCA_020725805.1 Bdellovibrio sp. | reverse complement strand
CCTATTACCCCCCATAGGGAAACATATACTTTTCCCTGTAATTCCACTTTAATCCCTAACTTTTCTTTATATCCAAACCTATTAAATGTAACATTTCTACTTTGCAGATAATGTAACATTTCTATTTTGGAACAACAAATGAGATAATAACTTTTGACACAGCTTATTATTTAGTGTAATAAATAACTCAGGAGATGGAGTCCTCCGTAAACCGCCGGGAGGCTGATGACTCCTGCTTATTAAATAGCAGGAGGATTTATGTCATTCCAGACGATTATACCAAACAACGACAGACTTAGCCGCATATCAGAGATTGCCAGAGGTCTCAGGCTGAATTTTATCGAGAGGGATTCGAATGAGATATCAGAGAGATTGCTGAAAGGTGGTTTCAATATTGTTTTTCTGGGTCAGTTTAAGCGTGGCAAATCATCTCTTATCAATGCCTTTCTTGGAGAGAGTATCCTACCATACGGACTGATCCCTGTAACAGCTGTTGTCTCTGTAATTAGATATTCGGATGAGAGATTCTGTATTCTCAAAAAACTTGATGGCAGTGAGGAAAGGATTCAGCTTGGTGACATTTACCTTTATGCGACACAGGAAGAGAATCCGGACAATATAAAAAATATTGCTTATCTGGATATCAGACTCCCTAATGAATATCTGAGAAGAGGTCTTTTTATCGTAGATACCCCGGGAATAAGTTCTGTATTCGAATCCAACACAATGGTAACAAAGGGTTTCATCCAGAACATCGATACAGCTGTAATCGTCCTTGGTACAGACCCACCCGTCTCGTACGATGAATTGCAGATTATAAGGCAGATAAAGGACAGGGTAAAGGAACTGATATTTGTTATCAATAAGGTTGACAAGGAGAATGCCGAAAGTATTAATACTATAAAAAAGTTTACTGCCGATGTTCTGAAAAAAGAGATTGGAGATGAAAACCCCGTCATTTACTGTCTAAGTTCCAAAGACAGGCTCGAAGGCAGAATTACTTTTGACTGGGAGAAATTCAATCACAAAATCGAGAATATGCTCAATAATAAAGCCGAGATAATCTCTGTCAGCTACAAAAATGCACTTAAGAGGTTGTCTGAGCAGCTCGTATATGAGATAGACAGGTATATTTCTGTATTGAAAAAGCCGCTCGATGAGACAAAGAATCAGGCAGAGGTCCTTCTTAATTTCAGGAAAGAGTCAGAGATTTTCTTAAGGGAACTCGGTTACAGGTTTCAGGCAGAGCAGGACAGGATTTCCCAGCTGATAGATATCGAGCAGAAGAAGTTTATCGAAAGCCGCAGGGCAGAGATTGATGAAGAATTCGAAAATCTCTTCAAGAGTTTTATGCAGAAACCTTCCAGCGGCAGGGAATATTATTACAACCAGATGCATAGTATCGCCGAAAAGTATGTCTTTATGTGTATTAATGAGATAAAATCCAATTCCAGCAGATTATACAGCGAATTTATGGAACGGTATGCATATGAGTTGAAAAAGCTGATCGGGAGAATTGAGGGGATAGTGAATCTTGACAGTTTTACTGAACTGATAGCCGGTATTGATACATCAATGTGCAGTAAGAGCGACTTTTATTTTCACCATTTTATGAGATATACATCTTCCTCACCGCTGAATTTGCTCATAAATCTCTTTCTGCCTGCGCGGAGCAGATTGACGAGGATGAAAGGTGAACTTAAAGATTATCTGGACTGGCTTATATATGCCAACTGTTCGAGATATAACGGAGATATAAACCAGAGAATAATCGAGAGCCGGAGAAAGATTGAGGCAGATTTCAGGAAGATGATTACAGATATTGTGGAACGTACGAATGAAGCCATAAATTATGCAGAATCAGTTGTCAGGGAAGGGGAAGGTAAAGTCGACAGCGAAGTAAAGAAACTCTTGGCTCTCAAGGATGAGGTGTCGGGCTTTATCCCTGATTCAGTCTCTGGTTCCGAAGCCTAATATGTTTGGAATCGGTTCCTGCTCTTTGGAGATTAAGTTTCCCGACAAATCCAGATGAAAATCCCTGATATGAACCGACAGACTGGCGGGAGGGCCGCCGTCCGTATGAAATGCCTTAATGATACCCAGAGGGAGCTTCAGAAGAATCTCATTCAGTTCATAGACCAGAACCGGCGTTGATGTGAAAAAAATAATTAAATTCCCTTTTTTATCAGTTCCTATCCCTGCATCCGGCCAGCTCTGACCTGTCTTCTTCCATACATTGATGCCATTCCCTTTTATAAGTCTCAGATTCTGTACTACAGTGTTGTATTTTTTTATCATAATCTTTTCGTCGGGATTATCGAGGTCAATAATTGTTGCATAAGGCATATGCTTTTCTGACGGATTGATCAGCAGGGCTGATTTATATTCGTTAAATTTTGGATTGTTTATATACTCACCGTTTTTAAGGTATCCTACATGGCTTGAAAAATCCTTATGATACATACCCAGATTGACTGCTATGTTCAGATTAAACTTATTGCACCAGTCTTTTGCAGTCATTGGTTTGATGTTCTGCTCTTTGCTTATCAGAACACGGGGTTTGATTATTTGGGGATTTATCCTTATCAGGTGAAGCTCTCCTGTATAATCGGAGTAGTTTTTCAGTTCGACTTTGCTGTATTCGATTCCTTCAGCCAGTATTTTAAATTCGGTTCCGCTGTTGTTTTGGGTGAGCAGGAGTAGAATCAGAGCCGTTATTGTTGTGTTCATAATATATCAGATAACACAAAACAGGCTTTATACAACTATTAAATTTTCCAATTTTTTGGATTTGAAAAGAAGGATTTCTGATGTATATAAAATCATTGCCCGGGTTTAGTCATTTGAGGACTGTGGGTTTTATTGCTAAACTCCGGGCAATGGAATATTAGTCTACGATAACGGTATCAGGGGAAGATTCCTCTTTCCTGATATACCTTCTCGAGTCTTCTCAGTGCTACAATATACGCAGCCGTTCTCCAGTCGGTGTTGAATTCCCTGGCTGTATCGCGGACCTTTTTGTATGCGGGAACGATCTTCTTTCTCAGTTTGCAGTCAACCTCTTCGAGTTCCCAGTATTCCGACCTCTTGTTCTGCAACCATTCGAAGTAACTCACAATGACGCCTCCGGCATTGCAGAGAATATCCGGAATGAAGTCAATCCCTCTCTTATTGAGGATGATATCTCCTTCCGGTGTCGTGGGGCCGTTTGCACCTTCGGCGACAAGTTTTACATTCAATAGAGGTGCAGTTTCATCTGTAATCTGGTTTTCGAGGGCCGCAGGTATAAAGATATCGGCATTCATGGCAATAAAGGTCTCGAAATCGATTGGTTTTGAGTTATGATAACCCTTGACACCGCCGTTTTTCTTGACATAGGCAGCGAGGTCATCCGGGTCGATTCCGTTCTCGTTCATAATGGCGCCGGTTACATCGTGAACCGCAATAAGTTTCGAACCTTTCGGTTTCAGGAGTTTTGCAGCCCAGCTTCCGACATTCCCGAATCCCTGAACGATATATGTGGCTTTTGAAAGGTCAAAGTTCTTGTCTTTTGCCCATTCCTCGATGCAGTATACTACTCCCTGTCCGGTTGCCTTCTCTCTCCCGAGTGAGCCGCCGGACTCAATAGGTTTACCGGTGACGACATGTATACATCTCTGCCTCTCGTTTGCCGGTACCATAGACAGATAGGTGTCCAGTATCCACGCCATAATCTGGGCATTTGTATTCACGTCCGGTGCAGGAATATCGTATTCGGGTCCGATATTGTTACCGAGAGCAAATGCAAATCTTCTCGAGATTCTTTCCAGTTCGGCGATAGAATATTTCGACGGGTCAATCTGTATACCTCCCTTGGCGCCTCCGAAAGGAATGTCCGCAATTGCAGATTTCCATGTCATCCATGTCGCAAGTGCCCTGACCTCATCTATATCCACATCAGGATGAAATCTCAGACCTCCCTTGTATGGCCCGAGTACGTTATTGTGCTGGACCCTGTAACCAGTAAACATTTCGATCTTTCCGTTGTCCATTTTGACAGGGAAATGAACAATTATCTCGTTCTGGGTCTGCGAGAGAATTTTCCTGATATTTGGGTCAAAGTTCATCAGGTCTGCAGCCTTTTCAAACTGCAGTTTTACGGACTCGTAAACCGACCTCTTTCTTGGTTTTGCATTAATTTCTCTTTCGGCCTTTGCCATAATTTGCCTCCTTCCGATGACTTATTAAATATATTCCTCACACTGCCATACAGGCATTCCCTTCTGACAAATCGAACAACATTTTCTGTTTTCACAGTTCTTGCAGAGCCCTGCATAACCTTCCTCACATACATTTTCGCTCTCTGTTCTGAACTCAAATCCGTCATTCCCTTTGCAGCCTGATGTAAACTCTTCACAGAAGTGTACAGGTTCGGAATTCATTCTGATATATGTGCATTCATCCTTTCTTATGCAGGTCTCACAAAGACCTTTTGACATTGACTTTTTCATAACCATACCTCCTTAAAGGTGTTAAGCATTATCTGTTGCGCGCGCCCTCCATCCGGAGGTTAATTTATTTATGCAAGTAGTGTGCCAGATTATTCTGGGGCCAGATATTGTTTAACCCATTGAAAACATTGAGGTTTTATAGGTAGCTTTTTCTCTGACGCCTGTGTTAAGGTGGGGAATTTCTCTCCGGTGGGGAATTATTCCCCGTTTTCGTCGGCAATATTATATTTTTTCAGCTTCTCTCTTAGTGTCTTGCGGTCTATTTTGAGAATCTCAGCCGTTTTGGTCTTGTTGTTCTTCGTATGTCTCAGCACGCTTATGATGTGTTCTCTCTCTACATCTTCAAGGCTCATATTTACCCTTTTCTGGGAAGAGACCGTAAACCGCATTATCTCAGGTAAGTCGGGTATATCCACAAAGTTTCCTTCGGACATTACTACTATCCTCTGAATGAGATTCTGCAATTCCCTGACATTTCCGGGCCAGGAGTATCTGAGGAAGATCTGCAACACATCATCTGAGATGGTGAGTTCCGGTTTGCTGTATTCCTTTTTGTAAAGGTCGAGGAAATAACTTGTAAGCATTATAATATCATTTCCGCGTTCCCGTAGAGGGGGAATGTCGATTGGTATGACATTCAGCCTGAAATACAGATCCTCCCTGAACTTCCCCTGTCTTACAAATGACATTATGTCACGGTTTGTGGCTGCTATTATTCTTGTATCTATCTTTATGCTCTTGCTCGAGCCTACCATATAGATCTCTTTTTCCTGAAGAACGCGAAGCAGTTTTACCTGAGTCGAAGGAGTTGTCTCGGTAATCTCATCCAGAAATATCGTACCTCTTTCAGCTGTCTGGAAAAATCCTGCCCGTGTCTCGTTTGCACCTGTAAAAGAGCCCTTGAGATGACCGAACAGCTGACTTTCGAGAAGGCTCTCGGGAATACCTCCGCAGTTTACGGCTACAAAAGGAGCGGTTGCTCTCGGGCTGTTGTAGTGTATTGCCTTTGCAACAAGCTCTTTGCCTGTTCCGCTCTCTCCGTTTATAAGGACAGTCGCATTGGTCTGAGAAGCCTTTTTGATGGCAGTAATCACCTTTTTTATACCGGCAGATTCTCCTATTATACCGAATTCATTTGCGGTAACTTCCGTATTGCTGACGGAATTCTTGAGACTGATTTTCTCCATTGCTTTATTTACAGCATTCAGGAGTTCTTCATCGGTGAATGGTTTGGGAAGATATTCCTCTGCACCTCTCTTAATGGCGGTAACAGCTGTATCAATGGATGCATATCCGGTAATAACTATAGTCTGGATATCTCTGTAATTTTCTGAAACGAACCGCAGGATATCGAGACCTGAAATACCGGGCATCTTAATATCTGTTATTACTATATTTATCTTTTCGGACCTGAGGATTCTTATCCCTTCTTCACCGCTTGCTGTGAGAATAAGGTCAAATCCCTTCGGCTTGAGAATCCTCTCGATCATCTCAAGCGTTTCTGCCGAGTCATCGATTACAAGAATTCTGAAATCTTTGTTCATGGCTTTAATCTCTCATTTTTCGTTTTTCAAAGGTAATTTGACATAAAAGACCGAACCTTTTCCCTCTTCACTTTCAACCTCTATTCTCCCGCCGTGGGATTCAATGATTCCTAATGCAACAGAGAGACCAAGCCCGGTGCCTTTACCAACCTCTTTTGTTGTAAAAAACGGGATAAAAATCTGTTTCTTCACTTCCTCTGACATACCGGTACCTGTATCACTGATAACAATGCAGATGTGTGAATCCCTCAAAAGTGTCCTGATTGTAAGAGTGCCGCCGTTTGGCATAGCCTGAATGGCATTTACGATTATGTTCATCAGCACCTGTGTTATCTGAGACTGGTCTGCCTCGATTTCCGGCAGGTCCGGCTGCAGTTCCTGACTGAGCATAATGTTTTCTTTTTTCAGCCGCAGGTCAAAGAACTGTATGAGGTCAGAGACCATATTGTTGATGTTAATCTTTGCCTTCTTGGTAGGCATCTGGCGGGCGAATATGAGCAGTTTTCTTATAATCTCCCTGCCGTAAATGGCTGCATTGATGATTTTATCGATATCCTTTTCTATCTGTTCCGGCAGAACCGGATTCTTCTTTATCAGTTGTGCAAAACCGAGTATGATTGTCAGTGGTTCATTGAGTTCGTGGGCAATACCGGCAGAGAGTTGGCCTATGGTCGCTAGTTTGTCTGCATGTCTGAGCTGAACTGATATTCTCTGCTTCTCGTCCTCCAGTTGCTGTTGTTCGGCGAATTTGGATATTTCGGCGGCTACTGTTTCAAGAAGCGAAATCTCCTCTTTGAGAAAAAATATATCAGTTGTAGCGGGTTGCTTATCAAAAACATATGTAATTTCAATAAATCCCTTTTCTTCACCCCATACCTTTACAGGCGTTTTTATGTTTATCTGAGACTCCCTGTAATTCTTACTCCTGTATTCCCTGGAATCGAGTATAATTCTTGCTGAAGCATATTGCGGCAAAAGAAATGCCAAAGGAAGGATATCTGCAATATTCTGAATTACTTCATCGAAAGAGAACTGCTTGTTTTGTATTATTTTATTGATGTCATAAAGACAGGAAAGTTCCTTAATTCTCTCTCTCAGACTAAACTGTGCTCTTCTGTCTGATACAGAGATTCCGATTGTCTGGCTGACAGTCTCATAGAATTCTGTCTCGTTCCTTGTGAAAAAGTGTTTTTTACGTGATTTCAGAACCAGAAGGCCGTTGTCCCTTATATTAATCTGAAAAGGAAGGATAATCATCGACTTGTAGATACCTGACAGATTGATGGTTTGCTGAACGGCAGATTCACCTTCTTCAATAATATTGAGCGTAATCGGGATATCGGTATCAGGTATCCACATACTCCCGTTTTTGGTAAAATATTTGGCGGATTTCTTTAGTTGTTCGGACAGAATCAGTGAATATAACTCTTCTGTGGCAGATATACTTTTGAAATCAGGTACAGTAAAATTGTTTTTTCGCACAGCATTAATAATTTCAAATAAAAATGTCTGGCTGCGGTTTTTCAAAAGAATTCCCCTGAAATATTTATTCTCTTCCCTTGATATGAATTCTGTTGAGTCGCACCGCGAAAAATCGAGAAACATCTTTAATATAAGTTTTATAAACTCGGTGCGTGATACACCCATGTTGGCAGAACGCGAAATCTGTCTTGCAAGGGTGCAGAAATCCCATGCACTTTTATCAGAACCTTCCGGTGTGAGCTTAAAGCGAATCTTCATATTGCAATCTTTAAGTGGTAAGTGTTAAAAAGTAAAGCAAAATTGACCCTTATAAAAAACTGGTATGACAAAAAATTCCTGTTTTTCCCATATAAAAAAACATATTGTAAAGGGTTTGGTAAAGTTATATAATATATCCAGCTTTGATAAACCTTTTAAGGAGGTGTTTTAATGAAAAAGATTTTTATGCTTCTTCTTCTCAGTCTTATCGCCTTTGGCTGTGCAACGGCCAAAACAGATGTAGCAAAGACAAATCCAGCAGAGAATGTGAGTCCGCCTGCAGCACCGGCAGCTCCTGAGCCGGCCGGCAATGTGACTCAGCCTGCTGCTCCTGCTGCACCGCAGACACCGGCTGCTCCCTCAACCGGAAGTGACGCAAAGAAGATGTATATGGATGTAACTGATATGTCGACCGCAAGCAATAATACATTGTCAGAGAAGGAAGACCCAAATGCGGTTAAATATCCAGGTGTATCAATTCATAACGTTGCCAAAAAGGAGAAGCTTAATAATGCATTCATCAGGTCCGGAAAAGGTGAAGTGGATACGAATCCATATTCTGAAACCGGTGTCAAGCCCGAGAGCCAGTCAAACACCCAGAAAGGAAAAGAAGGGTACGGAATCGAAAGTCCTGCACAGAAGGAGACAGGCAACAGAATAATGCTCAAGACAGATGCAATTACAAATCCCAAGGACGAAAACTTAGCACCCAGCTACACTACGTCCACGGATGATGCAAAAGAAGAAAAGTCAGGCGTTGTTTCCGATTATAGGGACGTAGTAGGAGTAAAGAATCTGGTCAAGAAGGAATTCAATGATAAGTTTGAGGTCAAGACCGGAAGAAGTGCCTCTCAGGAGAATCCTAACGGGACGGCATCAGGTTCGGGCAGCAAGGCATCAAAACTGAATGGCGTCTTGGTACCGAATCCGGTTCAGAAGAGTGTAAATTCATTTATCAACACCAAGACAAAGGGTGTTGGTCTCTGGGAATAGAGCAGAATCGCAACTATCATAATAAAGGATACCCGTGCGGTATCCTTTTTTTATTTTAAAGCATTTTGTAGGTCTTTCAGATTGAAAGGTTTGGAAAGCGCCCCGTCGAATCCGTACGAACTGTAGCGTGTAAGAAATGAATCATTCGGTGAACCCGAACATGCTATTACCTTTATATCTGTTTTCATTTCACGGATTTGCTTTAATGTTTGGAGAGCATCTGATTTGTCCTTCAGGTGAAGGTCAAGGATTACCGCATCAATCGGACTTGTCTTAATGAAATTAAATGCCTCTGTACTGTCTGATGCTGAAAAGGCGCTAAAACCGAGATGCTTCAGCATTTCAACTGCAAGCTCTCTGATATTGGCGTCATCGTCGGTAATCAGCACTGTGGTAATTTTGTTATTATTGCCGGATTTGCTCTCTTCTTTCGGTTCTGCTTTGATTTTGCTGTCGGTTCTGACAGGGATTAAGACCGTAAAAGTTGTTCCCCTGCCCGCAACTGAACTAAATTCTATCTCTCCTCCGTATGACTTTATCAGAGATTTGACAGTAGGCAGTCCGAGTCCGGTTCCTTCCGGTTTTGTGGTAAAGAAAGGCTCGAAGATTTTCCCATGAAATTCCTCAGGAATACCTTTACCGGTATCCGAAACAGAGAGGGAAATAAAGCGTCTGTTGTTGATATCCTTTTCGGATGCAGATACCATTATTGTTCCGCCGTCGGGCATCGCCTGAACTGCATTTATGACAAGATTGTTGAATATCTGTGTAAAATGGGAATAACTGAGTGCTATATCGGGGATATTCTCGGGTATGTCTGTATTTACCTGATATTTTGGTTCCCGTACCAGAAGATGGAGATTCTCTTTAATGATATTTCTGAGCGAAGAGTCCGAATCTTCCGGAACCTTTCCACCGCTTATGTTGAAAAGACTGCGTGATAATCTCTTTGCCATTTCCAGTGTACGGTCTATGTCGGTTACATAATGGTTTATTTCAGTGTCAGGCAGATTGATTTTTTTGATTTTATCCACTTTCGAGGAGATATTCATCAGAATATTATTAAGGTCGTGAAGGACTCCTGCTGCCATCAGTCCGGCAGTCTCGATCTTTGTCGTCTTTAATTCAAGTTCTTTCTGATAGGATTTTATCAGTTCCTCGTTTCTGATTCTCTCTGTAACATCTCTTCCAATCCCGAGTAACGCCGTCTCTCCGCTGTCGAGAATAAATTTCGTTGCAGCAAATTCACCATACATAATTTCATTTTTCGAATTGATGATTCTGATTACCTTCCTCAGGGGAGTCTGTGAGTTTATTACATTTCTGAGCATACTGAAGGATTCCTCGATATCTTCGGGATGTATTATCTCTGCCATTGACTTGTTAATGAAATCAGATATTTTATATCCAGTAATCCTTTCGAAGGACGGGCTGACTGAAAGTATATTGCCTCTCTGGTCAAGAATATAAATGCAGTCATCGGAATATTCGAATATGGCTCTGTGAAGTTCCTCAGATTTTTTGAGTCTGGTATCTGCGTGCCATTTCTGGAGTATGAGAGATAACACGTTTATAAGAATTTCCAGAAAATCGGTATTTTCGAGTATTTTATCCTTTTCAACAATAATAGTTACCGCCCCGTAGAGATTATTTCCGGAACTAAATCCGATCGAATAAGCATCTCCGAGCGAGTGTCTTTCTGAGAATTGAACGATTTTCTCCTTGTCAATCGTTCTTAGAATCCCTTCATAAAGACCACCCCCGAGTTTTATGATATGGGATGAGAGTAGTTTTTGAAGAATAAGTTCCTTTTCGGTCTTTATAATATCAGCCTCGGAAGAGATTAGGTATGAGGAGATGAGTTTTCTGAATTCTTCCTCAAGGGTGTTTTCACATCTTAATGATTTAAGAGTGAATTTGGAATTGTGCATATCATATTCAGTAATCATCAGTAATTTAATGCCGCCCGTCTGATATATCCTGTCGGCAATAAAGTAATAAATATCATCTGATGGATTTTTTTTGAAGTAATCGAAAAGCGTTTCAAGGATATAATTCTGGTTTTTAATATATTCACTCTGAATAGCTACGATCTTTTTCTCCAGCATAATCTTTTCGTTTAGCTCTGATATTTCCTCCTCTCTCGCAAGAAAGTTGTATCTTTTGATAGCATACATTATTCCGCCTACCCATATCAGTATGAAGACCTCTGCAAATGAGGGAATCTGGAAATCGACTCCGTATGCTATCTGCATGGTATTTGTAAAAAATGATGGCATAAGAGATATCAGTGAAACAATGAAAATTATTGCCGCCTGCTTTTTTTCCTGCTGCACAGGGCTGTTCTTCCCCCAGATATAGACAGCAATTAGTGATAAAAGAGAGTATGTGCAGTAATAGGTCAGAAAAGAGATTGTAGTAACTGAATCAGGGTCTATAAGGTCAGCCCAGCCATAGGGGGTAATAAATATGTCTTCGAGATAGAATTTGGTGGTCAGAGCGAGAATCTCTAAAACGACCGCAGGAATATAAATTGTAAGAATCTTGTACCATCTGTCTGTAAATTTTCTGAACTTTCCTACAAGGAGCATAAGGTGGAGCATAAAAGCCGGTGAAAGTACCCAGCCGACAGTTGATATTCTCCAGAATATCATAGCAGTATCTTTGTCGGGTGCCGTGTAGTAGAATGAGTCTGCGAGAGACCAGACGGCCAGCACAAAACTTAGAAGGGCAAAAATCCTGTTGATAGTCTCTTTTCGGTTGAGGTAGAGAATGTAGATGCCAAAAGCCAGATAAACTATAAAAGATGTATATGTAAGCGTTGATAATATGTTCATTGATTCTGTTCTCTTCCAGAGGTTACATCAGTAACCTTCTGTTTTTAATCTGTTTATGAATTTTATATAATATTCTGCTTCTTCTTTGTCAAAGAAAAACAACTTATATTATTGTTTTCAGATTATATTTTAGATTATTTTGATTGATATTTGGCACTTTTTTATTATATGATTCTCTCAACAAAAGGAGACTTTATGGCCAAGAAAGATGATTTCAGGACGAGAGAGAATATGATTGTTGAAAACTGTTCTGCATCGGAGATAAAAAGGGATATTCTGAATAATCTGTTCTGTCATCAGGGGAAGTTCCCCGAGGTTGCTACGCTTAATGACTGGTATCTGGCTGTTGCCGAGACGGTAAGGGACAGGATGATGAAGAGATGGATATACAGTTCACATACATACTTCGAAAAACAGAGCCGCACGGTTGTATACCTCTCTGCCGAATTTCTGCTTGGCCCTCAACTCGAAAATAATATGCTTGCTCTGGGTATTACAGAACAGGTAAAGGAAGCGCTTGCTCTGCTTAATCTGGATTACAATACTATTATTAATGCCGAGGAGGAGCCGGGGCTTGGGAACGGCGGGCTGGGGAGGCTGGCAGCCTGTTATCTGGATTCACTTGCAACTATGAGAATACCGGCAATAGGTTATGGTATAAGATACGAATTCGGGATATTTGACCAGGTTATAAGGGACGGATGGCAGGTTGAGATTACAGATAAGTGGCTTCATCTGGGAAATCCGTGGGAGATTCCGAGGCCGGATATCGAATTTTATGTAAAATTCGGAGGGCATACGGAGAATTATAACGATGAATCAGGAAGGTTCAGGGTAAGATGGATTCCCGACAGAATGGTTGTGGGTACACCGTATGATACATGTATACCGGGTTACAGGACAAACAACTCGATAATGCTCAGGCTCTGGAAGGCCGAGGCCTGTGAATCATTTGATTTTGCGAGTTTCAATGTCGGTGATTATTATGGTGCCGTACACGAGAAAGTCGTTTCTGAAAATATTACAAAGGTTCTCTATCCGAATGATGAACCAGCGGCAGGCAAACAACTCAGACTCGAACAGCAGTACTTCTTTGTCTCCTGTGCACTTCAGGATATGGTAAGGATATTTCTCCAGAGAGATAAGGATTTACGCAATTTTTATAAAAAGTATGTAATTCAGCTGAATGATACACATCCGGCGATTGCTGTTGCCGAGCTTATGAGAATTCTTCTCGATGAGCACTCTTTCAGCTGGGATGACGCCTGGGAGACGACCAGAAAGACGTTTGCATATACGAATCATACCCTTCTGCCCGAGGCACTCGAGAAATGGCCTGTATCCCTTTTCGGCAGGCTCCTCCCCAGACATATAGAGATTATATACGAGATTAACAGACGTTTTCTCGAAGATGTCAGAAAGAGATTCCCCGGGGATGAGGAGCTTGTCAGGGAAGTATCGCTGTTTGAGGAGGGAGGGGAAAAATATGTGAGAATGGCAAATCTTGCATCCCTTGGTAGTTTTTCGATAAACGGAGTCGCCAGACTGCATACCGAACTCCTGAAAAAGACTGTATTGAACGGATTCTACAGAATATCACCTGAAAAATTCAATAACAAGACCAACGGAGTGACTCCGAGAAGATTTATCGTTGTCTGCAATCCCGAACTTGCTTCGCTGATATCCGAGACAGCAGGGGAGAGGTGGCTGGTCGATACCAGTGAGCTGAGGATTCTTGAAAAGTACGCCGATGATGTGCCGTTTCAGGAAAGAATAAGAAAGATAAAACTGAATGATAAAAGGAGACTCAGTGAGATTATCAGGCAGAAGACCGGAGTGGCCGTTGACCCGGAATCTATGTTTGCCATACAGGCAAAGAGGATACACGAATACAAGCGTCAGCACCTCAATCTGTTGCAGATTATCGCAAGATATCTGGATATCAAATACAACAAGAATTTCTCCTATGTCCCGAGGACCTTCATATTTGCAGGTAAGGCCGCTCCGGGTTATTTTATGGCAAAACTGATTATCAAACTTATAAATACAGTTGCTGATGTGATTAATTCAGATACGGCAGTAAAGGGTCTGATAAAGGTCGTATTTTTGCCCGATTTCAATGTGAAGAATGCCCAGCCTGTTTATCCGGCGGCAGACCTCTCAGAGCAGATCAGTACAGCCGGCAAGGAGGCATCAGGGACCGGCAATATGAAATTTGCATTCAACGGGGCACTCACCATCGGAACACTCGACGGGGCAAATGTGGAAATAAGGGAGTCTGTGGGGGAGGATAATTTCTTCCTGTTCGGTCTTGATGCATCTCAGGTTATCGAGATGAAGAAAAAAGGCTATAATCCCCGTGAGATATTCAACAGCAATAGCCGTCTGAGGTCCGTAATCGATTTTATTATGTCAAATGAGATAAACGGCAGAAACGGTAATATCTTTACACCTCTTGTAAACTCCCTCATCAATTATGATGAATATATGCTCTTTGCGGATTTTGACTCGTATGTCAGGGCTGAAAAGGACGTAGATGATACCTATAAGAAATCAGCAATCTGGTATCATAAGGCAATCCTGAATATCGCACGGATGGGAAAATTCAGTTCTGACAGGGCTATACTCGAATACAACAGCGATATCTGGAAGGCACCGATTATCGAGGTCAATACAAGGGATTAGAAGTCAGGAACAGGAATGAATTATACGGGAATATATGGGGAGCGGTATCTCGTCCGATGAACTCTTCGAGCACTCTGTAAGTCTGATATCCCCTCTGTATTTACTGCACTCCGCAAGGATATTATCCTTGATCTGGCTGTAGGGGTCTTTAGGCAGAATGACCCTGATTGAGAATGAACCTTTTTCGTAGCGGTAGAGATAACTCTTAAGATTCACGTTCTGTGAAAACTGCTTGAGTATATCCGAGAGTCTGCCGATACTTCTGTATTTTGCGTGAATTTCTATCTGACATTCGCTCTTAGTAAGATGTGCGAGCCTGTCCCGTATCATCTTATAGTCTGATACCGTGTTTATCAGAGAGGCACCTTCGTTGTTTACCGTCCTTATAATCCAGTTCTTGAAATCATATAGTCCGTTTGTATTATATCCTATTTCAAGGACAGGGTCACTGTGTTCATCTTCTCTTGTATAGAGGGTAGCAAATTCTATCCTGACATTTTTGAGGGCAAGTGATGCAAGAGCAGAGAACAGGTTTTTTATCTTCTGTGAAGAAAATGACAGAATATTTATGTCATTTTTAAGTTTGTTTATCCTGATTGTGACACCTGTGGGGGAGAAGAGATTCTGTCCGGCGAGCAGAAGAAGTCTGATGACGTCAGGACCTGCTGCCATTCTCGGTGCATTTATGGTCTCGAATCTGCTCCCGTCGGTGAATATCCCCTTTATTCCCCTGATATTGCCGGACAGGTCCCGGTTGTAATAGTTGAGTGATGGTATGTGAGAATTTTTAAGCCAGTCCGCAAAGGTCATACTTTCAGATGCAAGAACGGGCGGGAAATAATATCCTATTGTAAGTCCTTCGTTATTGAGCATTGTCTCCGCCTGAAGAATTGTACTACTGGCTCCGGCCGTCAGAAGCATAGATTCGCTGTTGACTGATATGTCGTTTTCACCGATTCTGTTTTCGAGAATTACATTTGAATTTGCCGAGTCAATAAATGAAAGCCTGAGCCTGTATTTTTTCAGAAGGGGTCTGATTTTATCTGTATCTTCGTTTTTTGAAACGCTTATATAGATTTTGCCTGTATTGATGGAATAATGTGACTGGACTCCCTCGTCTCTGAGTCTTTCGAAAAATTCATTCAGTACCTTATCCATTACTGCTCCGAAAAGAATTTGCCTCTGTTCATAATGTTGTTCGGGTCGAACGTCTTTTTCAGTATTCTGAAAAGCTGCGTTTGTTCACCGATCTGTTTCCTGAGATGTTCGGCCTTTGATATACCTATTCCGTGATGATGACTGACGGTTGCTCCCATTTTGATTACTGTATCAAGTGCATTCTTCCAGACTGCATCGTATCTTTTTACGGCATCATTATAGTTTTCGGCTCTCGATGCAAATGTAAAGTATATCGAACAGCCGTCCTGATAGGCATGACTGAAATGAGCCATCAGAAATGCCTTATCCTGAATGACCTTCTTGACCTCGTAATAAAGTTCCTCAATTCTGTCCCATGTTGTTGCGATTTCCATCGTATCGACAAAACCGCCTGCATAGAATATCCGCGGCTGCTTGTATGATATTGAATACCTGTTTTTCTCCCATCTTTTAGCGGGCTCTTCTCCCATATCCCTGCCGCCGTATTTCTCGGCTATTTTCTGTGATGTTATCTGACAGTATTTTACGTAGTCATTTTCGTTGCCGGAGTGCAGAATTATCATCAGGCAGCCCTGAGTAATCAGATTTGAGAGGGAGTTGAGTATCTGGGGAAATGAAAGTATCCTCTTTAGGAATATGTCCGAAAAATCACCGTTTAGGTCTTCGAAATATTTTTTGAGTATGTTTTCCTTCTTCTCTTTTTCCTTTTTATGCCCGAGCGCGATAAATGAGTCGAGTTCGTCATACAGTCTGATGACCGTTCCGCCCACATCATTCTGCATCATCTCTCTTATGGCATTCAATCCATGCCCGATATTCTTGAAGAGGTAGGATGAATATGTTTTGAATTTGGGCAGATAGCTGATATTCAGACAGGCGGAATAGATTATCCCGAGTGTCCCCTCACTTCCGATAAAGAGCTGATTGAGGTCCTGTCCTATATCGGATGAGATTATGTCGGATGTATCGATTATCTCTCCGTTGCCTGTAACTGCTCTCAGAGATACAACCATATCCTCAATCTTGCCGTATTTCGATGATTCCTGTCCTGCAGACCTTGCCGCGAGCCAGCCACCGACCGACGAACAGTATATGGATGATGGAAAATGACCGAGCGTAAAGCCCTTGTTGTTGAGCTGGGTTTCGAGAGGGAAACCTATGGCCCCCGCCTCTACATCCAGAATAAGGCTCTGATAATCTACATTGAGAATCCGGTTCATCCGTTTGATATCTACAATTATATTCTGAACGGAGGAAGTCGGAACTGTTGCGCCGCATACCCCGCTTCCGGCTCCGAAGGGGATTATATTGAGTCTGTTTTCGTTGGCAATTCTGACAATTTCGGCTATCTCTTTTTCGTCTTTCGGCCAGAGAATCAGGTCGGGTTTGTGTCTGAAAACACCGAATTTGGAGGAGATTACCTCCCTTGGCCAGAGGTCACGGTTGTAGAATGTGATATCCCTGCTTTTGTCTGATACCCATCTCTCTCCCAGAAGGGATATAAAAGACTTTTTGATTTTGTGAAAATCACGTTCCATCTTTTATTGCAGAAACTGCCCTTTGAATGACGAAAGAAGACCTTTCCAGATAAAGAACATTGCGATTATTGTTGCAACAAGAATGAGTATCAGCTTGATTGCCGTCTTCTTCCCTTCCTCGACTGTCTTTGTTTTTATCTTGCTGTTGTAAAGTCTCTCAACAGAGCGGTCGGAAAGATTTTCAAGCATACGGTTACATATCCCGGGATATTCTTCTGTGTGTCTTTTGTAGAATTCTATGAGTTCCATCTCCAAATCGTTTTCGATACAGTAATCTATCAGAACATTATGAAGACTTTCGTTTTTAAAATCATTTTTCAGCGAATCTGCAAGAAGATTGAATTTTTCTCTTTTCTCTGTCGTCACTTTCTTATCTCCGTTACAGGTGAGGGCATAAATGTGAGGATAAATATCATAATACATATATATGCTACAATTTTGTGCCTTGTGTCAAGATTAATATCTGCATCATTTCTCAGAGGCGGATGCCTGAGTCCGATAACGAAATAACTCAAAAGACCCCACAGGAGCCATCCCTGCCAGTAGAAAATACCCAGAAATATCAGGACGATAAATGTTAATCTTGAAATCCAGATAGCGAATCTGCCAAAGAGGGCATACGAAATGTGGCCTCCGTCCAGCTGACCTACCGGAAGCAGGTTGAGTGATGTTACGAGCATTCCGAGCCATCCGGCAAATCCGATCGAGTTGAGCATCATTTCATAACCCTGAGGTATAAGACCAATGATAAAATATTGCAGAATCTTTACGATAAGCGGGTCCTGAAATCTGATGCCATATTCGGGTATCTCCTGAATACTGATAATTGTGGATGTCTTGATACCGTAGAATATAGCAACTGTTGCCACCAGAAAGCCGGCTATAGGACCTGCGGCCCCTATATCAATGAGAGCTTTCCGGCTGTTAAGGGGTGATTCCATCTTTATTATCGCTCCGAAAGTCCCGACTCCGAACGGGGCAGGGATAAAATAGGGCAGAGAGGCATCGACCCTGTATTTTCTGGCAGTGAAGAAGTGACCCATTTCGTGGGTGAGCAGAATTCCCAGCAGTGTCAGTGAGAAGGGGAGTCCCTTTATTACAGAATTTACAGGATGTCTGATAAACTCCAGAAGGGATACTCCTTCGAGGCCGGCTCCTGCAAGTGTCGTTGTGATTACTGTAATGATAAACAGGATGATATTTATATAGGGGAACTTCTTCTTCGGAGGTATATACTGTGAGTATATCCTGCCTTCCCTTGTAATCAGATCGGGTATATGAATTTTATCATTGTTCTCCATAGTCTCTGTATTTCTCCAGTTTCATATATATCTCAGGCAGAGTGTACAGCGAGCCTGTAATAAGAATCAGGTCATCTCTGTATTCACCGAATACCTTTTGTATGGCGGTTTCGATATCCATCGTTTCAAAGTACATTAAATTTGTCTTGCGGGCAAGAATAATAAAATCGTCATTTTTAAGTGAGAGGGGATGGTCGTTTTCGACAAACAGGAATCTATTGGTAATATCCTTCAGAATATTAATCTTCTCCTCAGGCTTTTTGTTTTTGAGACTTGAAAATATTGTGATTACTCTTTTATTCTGCCTGTTGAATGCCAGAAGAGAATCTCTCAGTTTTTTTACTCCGTCTGAGTTGTGTGCACCGTCGATAACTATCAGAGGTTTTTTCGAATAAATTTCGAATCTCCCGCTGAATCTGATATTCTTCAGGACATTACAGATTATTTCCGGGTCAGGTTTATGACCGTCCGAATCCATTATTTTCAGAAATGATGTAAGTGAGAGTGAACAGTTTGTGACCTGATGTCTGCCGAATAGTGAGAGTCTGATATCTCTTAGGAAATAGTCCCTGTATCGGTAGTCGAATATTTCATAAAAATCCTCCTCCCGCGTATTCTGTATTGCAAAATCCCTCTGAAGTATAAGTAGCTTTGCGTTTTGTTTTTTGCAGTAATCTTCTGTCAGAGAGAGGAGATTGGATTTGTCAATCCCTGTTATAACTGTATTGTTGGGTCTGATTATTCCGGCCTTTTCATAGAGAATTTCTTCCTCGGTATTGCCGAGATATTCGGTATGGTCTCTTGAAATGGATGTAATTATCTTGATTTCCGGATTATAACAGTTGGTGGCATCAAGTCTTCCGCCCATACCGACTTCAAATATGGCATAATCCACTTTCATATCGCTGAAATACTGAAATGCTATAATTGTTTCAAATTCGAAGAGCGTCAGATTGTATCTGACAGCAAGATATTTAAGATTTTCAATATAGTATCCGAGTCTTTCATCGGAAATCTGAACATTATCAATTATATATCTGTCATTGACTTCTTTTATATGAGGGGAGGTGTAGAGTGCCGTGCTGAATCCGTGTGAGTGAAGAAGTCTGTAAAGTATATATGAGGTCGAGCCCTTTCCGTTTGTACCTGCTACGAGTGCCCCTCTTTGTCTGAGATGCGGACTGCCGATTTCTACAAGGGCGTCGTAGACTCTTTCGAGCCCCTGAACAATTCCTCTCTTTTTGAGTTCTTCCAGAAAAGGGTGCGATTTCATCAGAATCTGAACCGGTCTGAGGAATTGAGAGGCAGGACATTGGAATTGAAAATTTTCTTTATCTCTTTTTGAAGTGTATCGTAGAAGAGAGGTTTCATATGGTAGAGAAAAACAGGTACGTTTTTGTGGTTTTTCAGTTTGCCGAGTTCTTCCCTGAGCATGAGAGGTGTCAGATGCTTCGAATCTCTGGCTATATCTTTTCTGCTCTCGGGGAAAGAGAGTTCGACGAATATACACTTCAGGTTTTTCTGCTTATTAATGTATTCCCAGAGTTTATCTGTGGGTCCGGTATCACCGCTGATGGCAAAGGACGAGTTGTTTTGTGTTATGATAAATCCCATAGTCTCTACGGTGTGGTTGACAGGGACAGGAAAGATCGTAACGTCGTCAATTCTGCTCTTTTTTTCGCTCCCGAATATCCTGTATCTAATTGTCGGACTTTTTGCTGAAGGAATTTTTGTAAAATCCGGCCATAAAAGGTCGTTGAAGAAATGCTTTTTCAATACGGATATTGTGTGTCTTGTCCCCCAGATAGAGAGTGGTCTCTTTCTTCTTTTTACAATCAGGTCTGACATCATCGCCAGATCCTTGACGTGGTCCATATGAGGGTGTGTCAGAATGACATTGTCTATCTCGAGTATCTCATCGATTTTTAAGAGTGAAACGACTGCACCTGCGTCTATAAGAATCCTGCGGTTTAGGAGAATGGATGTGGACCTGAATCTGTTGTAATCTCCGCCGGACGAACCTAAAATCTCAATATTCATAAATCAAACCTCCCCGAATTTTTTCTTCATCTCCAGAAACTCAAGATATTCGGACATAAGCTGACGGTTTAGTATCCTGATTCCGTTGTTTGTAATCTGTGCAAAACCCTTCTTTATCAGTTTGTCCAGATTCTGGCTGAGGGTTTCGTATGGTTCATCGAGCCACTCTGCAACGTCATTTAAGGACAGAGGCAGTTCAAATGAGTTTTCCTGAGACTGGTTGATAAGAAAATGAATGAATCTGCTCTCCGGATCTTTCAGAAGTATGTTTTCGATCTGCATATCGGCCTCGTCCAGTCTCTGTGCGAGTTTCTTTATGAACCTGAAGGATATTTCGGGATTCTGAAAGAGCATCTTTTCGAATATCTCCGGTTCGAGGACGATGAGTGTGGTATCCTCGAGTGCCTGTGCAGTGGCTGTGCGAGGTTTGTTATTGATAAATGACATCTCCCCGAAAAAGTCTCCTGCATCGGAGAGAACGGCGAGAGTCTTCTTCTGGTTTCTGATATTCCTGAATATCTTTATCTTCCCCTGCTGCAGGATGAAAATTTCGCGGGATAAATCTCCCTGTTTGAAAATGATGCTGTTCTTTGCAAATTTTCTGCCGTATTTTTCGAGAAGTGAGTTATCGTAGGACATAAGACAGCTCCTTTTTACTTGGTCTTCATAATAAATACCCCGTCCCAGTCAGGGGGAGGCGGGTCTTCCCTGAAAATCTCTATTCGCTCCAGAAAGACCTTTGAGGGTTTATCTTCGCCGCGAATCTTTATGGTCTCTTCGAATTTCTTTTTTGCCTCTTCGAATTTCTGTGCCCTATAGAGGGATAGCCCTTCTTCAAAGGTTTTTATCCATTGCGGGTCTTCACCGAGTAGTGTTCTCTCTCCTATGACCTCAAATATCCTTACAGGCTCTTTCTTCCCCTTTACCCTGATAAAATCCAGTTCACGTACAATAAATTTATTATCAAGGTGCTTTATCGTTCCTTCCGATGCAATGATATTTGTGCCGTATTCCTTGTTGGTCCCCTCGAGTCTCGAGCCCAGATTTACCTGATCTCCTATTGCAGTATATTCAAACTTGACGTTTGAACCCATATTGCCTACCACCATTTCTCCCGTGTTGATACCTATTCCGATGTTGATTTCCGGGAGACCTCTCTTGAGCCATTCGGCCTTCAGTGTCTTCAATACCTCTATCATTTCGAGTGAGGCCTTTGTGCAGTTTATGGCGTGGTCGGGGGAGTGAAGGGGTGCCCCGAATATTGCCATTATTCCGTCGCCCATATATTTATCGAGGGTGCCGTTGTATTTGAAGATAATCTCTGTCATAGGATTGAGATATTCGTGCAGAAGATTTACGAGCATTTCAGGAGGGAGTTTTTCGGAGATGGTTGTAAATCCCCTGATGTCGGAGAAGAATACCGTAAGCAGCCTCTTTTCGCCGCCGAGTTTGAGCTGATTGATATCCTTCATTATTTCATCGACAACCTGTTTCGTTACGTAATAGGAGAAGGCCTTCCTGATTTTCCCTTTTTCCTTCTCCTCCGTAATATATCTGAAAGTTGATATCATTATTATGAGCAGGAGCATCTCTGTAGTGCTTATGGTAAGTTTGGTATAGTAGCCTTTGGTAAAGAGGTGATATACAAAGAACATATAAGCCAGCATAACCAGTATGGAACCTACTATCCCGTACTGGAGCCTTGTCTTTGAGAGCAGAAGTGAAAGAATAATACCAATAACCAGAATCAGTAATGCCTCGATATGCATATAGAAGGGAATTCTTACGAGGTAGTCCTTCTTCAGTACATTCTCAATGACATTGGCGTGAATCTCCACTCCGGGGAATTCGGAGTCAAAGGCGATGGGTCTGCGGTCGTAAATCCCGAGGGCACTTACACCGACTATAACGATTTTTCCTTCCAGCTGGTTCTTTTCGGCGCGTCCGGCAAATACGTCGGAGAAACTGATATATCTGAATGTCCTTCCCGGGCCGTAATAATTGACAAGATACATCGTCTTGTCTTCGGAAGGATTCATCGGAATCTCATCATCCCCTATCTTTATCGATACGCATTTGCCTTCATTGTAGAGAAGGTCCTCTCCCATCTGCACAATTATAGGTTTGTTAAGAAAAAGGGAGAGTCCGGTCAGCGAGAGTGAAGGGTAGTATTCATTCTTGTGTTTGAGAATCAGTGGAACTCTTCTGAACATACCGTCATTATCCGGCTCTATGGTGAAAAACCCCATATATTCGGAGGCATCCTTTATTTTGTCGAGATTCGGGATTGCATAGTCATATTCGGGGATATTGCATATCTCCGCATCTCCCATTATCGAGGTGCTGAGGCACCTGCTCGTGAAGTAAGGTCTGTTCTTTTCGGATATTTCTTCAGGTACTTCCTCGATATTGCTCAGATAATATCCGAGTACCACGTTCTTTGCCTCTTTAATGGCGTCTGCAAGTCTCTGGTCATTATCCTCACATCTCAGCGAATCGGATTCAATACCCATATTCTGCTTTATATTATCCATTATCTCTTCACAGAATTGTGTAAACGGGTCTGGTTCTGCAAAGATTATATCGAAGAGAATAGCTTTTACATTGTAATCATTGTGGAGTCTCCTTACAGCCTCTGCCATAACCGAACGGTTCCAAGGCCACCTGCCGAGTTCGCCGATGCTCTTTTCATCTACATCTACTATAACTATATTATCAGAAACAGGTTTTGGTCCCCTGATTATGAACATCTGGTCTAAAAATCTCTTTTCGAGAATATTAATTGCAGCAATTCTGTCCTCGATATCAGGGGTAATCCATTTGAAAAATGCAAAGACAAGTGAAATAAATATTCCGATCTTTAATGCCGAAATCTTAAATCTGCTCATATCAGTCTTTTTATATTAAATATATGATTTTGTCTATAAGTTTTTGAGAATTTTCTGTATCTGGCATACTTTTTTGCCAAAAAACCTTTCCGGGTTGAATTTTGTCAAAGAATGAATAAATTTTCCCTGCATCTGTTATATATCTTAAGGAGGTTGAGCTATGAAAAAGAGTTTATACTTTTTTGCAGTGATACTGATAGGGGCAGTTACCTTCCTTGCAGGTCTGGAGTTTGGTCAGAAATCCCTGCAGGCTACCCCGAATGATACAGCAAAAAACATTACAAGGGATATAACTGCCCTGACTGCTGATACGCCATCGTCATTTGCTCCGCTTGTCAAGAAGGCTATGCCGGCGGTTGTTAATATAAGTGTGGAGAAGATTATCAAGTATAAGTATCCTAAATTTAATACTTCCCCCTTTCAGGACGACCCTTTTGATGACTTCTTCGAGAGATTTTTCGGATTCAGGCATATGCCAAAGGAGGGAAGACAGCCGGGTCTGGGTTCGGGATTCATCGTAAGCGAGGACGGATATATCCTGACCAATCATCACGTAGTGGCAAATGTGGACAAGATAACTGTTAAATTGTACAACGACGAAAATGAGTATTCTGCAAAGATTGTAGGAACAGACGAAAAGACAGATATTGCTCTCATTAAGATTGATGCCAAAAAATCTTTACCTGTTCTACCGCTCGGGGATTCTGACGCCGCCGAGATAGGGGACTGGGTGATTGCAATAGGTAATCCGCTCGGGCTGAGTCATACAGTTACAAAAGGTATCATTTCATATAAAGGGAGGAAGGAGGTCAAGCCCGGCGGGCCGCAGATGCTGGCTGACTTTATACAGACAGATGCTCCTATAAATCAGGGGAATTCAGGAGGACCGCTTCTGAATATGAAAGGGGAAGTAATCGGTATAAATGAATCGATATCGGCAGTCGGACAGAATATCGGTTTTGCTGTTCCCATAAATATGGTAAAGGTAATTATGCCCCAGCTCAAGGAGAAGGGTGTTGTTGAGAGGGCCTGGCTTGGCATAGGTCTCGGTTTTATTACAGATGAGACTATGAAAAATCTTAATCTCAAGAGCAAAAAGGGGGCATTCGTAGGTTCTGTTTTCAGGGATTCTCCCGCCGATAAAGCAGGAATCAGACCCGATGATGTAATTGTCGAATATGATGGCAAGAAGATTGATAATGCAGATGACCTCCGCTGGCTCGTCTCGAATTCTGCCATAAACAAACCCGTCAAGGTCAGACTGATACGGGAGGGGAAGGAACTGACACTCGAGGTGAGGCCATCGAAGATGCCGACAGATGAGGAACTCGAGAAGAAGGCAATGGGGCAGGTCGAGAAAAGCAGTGAACTCGGTATTGAAGTTGAGAATATGACACCTGAAATGCTCAAGAAGGAGAGACTCGGTTACGGAATAAGGGTCAAGTCTGTATTGCAGGGCTCACTTGCCGAAGAGGCCGACATAAGGGCGGGGGATATAATCGTAGAACTCAATAATAACAAAATTCAAAACACAACGCAGTTTATGAGTATCTACAAATCGATTCCCAAAGGCAAACCTGCAAGATTTATGATACTCAGAGACGGCGCATTCTTTTATATTGTAATTAAAAAATAGCTCTTCATTTTCTCCTTGGCTATACAGAAGACACCTCTTATGAGGTGTCTTTTTTACTTTCATCAGGCAAAGAATCTCCTGTTGTATGATTTAACTCTGTTCAGAATCTCCCTGATCTCCTCTGATGGTTTGCCTGTCTGTATGAGTTCTGTTTTATCATTCAGAAGACTTTCGAGTGTTCTGTAAACTGATTTTGCAAGTCCCTCCGTATTATATCCGCCTTCCAGAAAGAGAGACAATCTGTTATTGCAATAGGTATGTGCCAGATATTTGAAGAATTCGGTAATTCTGTAAAATCCCTCTTCTGTTACTTTCATCGAGCCGAGCGGGTCTCTGTAATAAATATCGTATCCGGCAGAAATCAGGATTATGTCGGGTCTGAATCTCTCACATACAGGTATAAGCAGTTCCTTAAAAATGTACAGAAAGTCATCATCGGTCTTATGTGAGGTCAGAGGTACGTTGATTGTAAAATCTTTCCCTTTATCTTCTCCGGTTTCGTCGAAATATCCTGTCCCCGGATAATAAGGGTAGAGATGAGTCGAAAAATAAATTATGTCATCCCTGTCATAGAAGATATGCTGAGTCCCGTTGCCGTGGTGAATATCCCAGTCGATTATAAGAATCCTTCTGGCAAGACCTTCATTTATGAGGTTTGATGCGGCGACAGCAATATTATTGAAGATACAGAATCCCATAGCCCTTGAGCTCTCTGCGTGATGACCCGGAGGTCTTACGAGGGCAAAACCGTTGTCGTATTCACCTCTTATGATTTTTCTGGCAAGTTCGAGCGAAGAACCTGCCGCAAGGAAAGCCGTCTCGGCAGTGAAGTTATTTCCGGAGGTATCTGCATCGAGTGAGAATTCCCTCTCCCGGAGGTTATTTATAAGTTCGACATATTTTTCGGAATGGACTGCTGAAAGTTCTTTTATGGTTGCCTCTCTTAAATCGATAGTTTTGAGCTGTGATAGAAGCGGCTCAATCTCTTTGTAGATTTCGATGAGTCTTTTCGGTGATTCGGGGTGAAAACTGCCGGCAGAGTGTCTGATAAAGAGTTTATCTTTGACGATCGCTGTTCTCATAGGACCTCCGTATTTGAATTCAGTATAACACCTCCGAATTATGATGTCAAAGAGCGGTGCTGTATTTTAAAAATGCTGTTGAATATGGTCCGGTTTTGTGTAAAATGTAAGACTGTTAAAGGGGTTTGTATGAAAACAAACAAAGATATATGTAATAATCCTTTCTTTCAGCAGGCAATACTGAACTCTGAAAATCTCCTTATACTAGTTCTTGACAGAAAAGGTACTGTAACTTTTATAAATAATGCCGGTGCAAAACTGCTCGGATATAAACCAGCTGAAATCATTGGTAAGGATTGGTTTGAAAACTTCCTTCCAGAAGATATCAGAGAAAGAATATACAAAGTATTTGAAAATATTATAAATGGGAGATTAAAACGGTTTGCGGTATATCAAAATGCTGTTTTGTGCAGAAGTGGAGTAATTAAAGTTGTTCATTTTACAAACGCAGTGATTAGAGAGGGTAAAAGAATAACAGGGACGTTGAGTGTCGGGATTGATATTACCGATTATGCCAGAAAGAGTGAAGAATTAAAAAGGCTAAAAGAGGTCAATGAAATATTGATAGATGCATCTATTAAACTCAATAAACTTAATGATATTGATAAGATTGCAGATGTAATTGTAAGAGCAGCAAAGAAGGTTACCAAGAGCAGGTATGGGTATGCCGGATATATCGACGAAAAGACCGGTTACTTTTATATGCCCAGATTCTCAAGAGAAATAATGAAGGAATGCAGACTTGATGATAAAGAGGTTTTATTCAAGGATTTCAGGGGTCTGTGGGGCTGGTCCTTGAAAAACAGGAAGATTATACTCTCGAATGATGTCAGCAAAGATAAAAGGGCCTCAGGTATTCCGAAAGGACATATCAGAATTGACAAATTTCTGGCTCTCCCTGTATTAAGAGGTAAAGAACTCATAGGGCAGATAGCGGTTGCAAATTCGGTAAGAGATTATAATGAGCAGGATATCCTGAGTCTTAGCAGGCTTGTAAGTCTCTATAACCTCGCCCTCGAAAGGGCAAGAGCCAGTGAAAAACTAAATGATATTCTTAAAAAATTCTATATTTCAGTAGAAGCATCGGGACAGATAGTTTATACATATAATCTGAATACAAAAAAGGTTTTTTTTGAGGGGAATACCGAGAAGTTAATAGGTTACAGTCAGGATGAATTACCAAAGACCTCCGAAGAAGTGCTAAAGCTTATCCATCCGGAAGACAGGGAGAAACTGAGCATTATTTCTGAATCGTCTATAGATTATATTGATACTCAGTTAAGATTCAGGAAGAAAGACGGGGATTACATTTATATACAACTGAGAGGATTTACAATCAGGGATAAGAAGAGCGGGGAGAGCGTAAGATACGGAATGGTAAGTGATATATCGGAGCGGATGAGATATGAAAATGAGATTCTTAAAAGAGAGGAGGAGATAAGGGCTATATTCGAAAATATACCTCTCCCTGTGGCTGTGATGGACAGATTCAGAAATATCATTTTCCTCAACAAGGCTTTTACAGATACATACGGCTATGAAAGGAAGGATATAGCTGACTTCGATGTCTGGATAAAGAAGGCATTTCCGTTTGCATCGGATAAGGATATAGATTTCTATACAAGACTTGTCTTTGAGAATGAGGAAGGAATAGATGAGAGTAAAAATATTGTTTTGAAATTAGTAGGGAAAAATAAAGAAACTTATTATGCCAAGTTTTTCAAGAAGAATGTCGGGAAGAGGATAGTTCTGATTCTCGAAAATATTACCGCCGAGAGACTAAATCAGAAGAAGATAGATACAATAAACTTACTTCTGAAGATAAATACTGAGATTAACCGTGAGATAGCTAAGATCGAAGATACGGCTCAGGTTGTAAAGAAGGCTGTTGAATTATTCTCTCAGACAGGGATATTCAAGGACATACACGCATTTACTTTTGTGGAAGATGAGTTCAGGAAACTTGTAAGGATAGATATAAATGGAACAGAGGTGGTTGATGATGCTGTAACTCCCGAATGTATTCTCGACTCGGTCAAAAGCAATGGAAGAATAAATATCAAGAGGAAGGGAGATGATTGCTCCGGCTGTAGATATTATAATCTGAGAAGAGAGGATGAGGTCATTATTGCATCCTTTAAGGAAAATAATATCTTTTATGGCAATTTCGTTCTTGTTTTGAAGGAGAACAAGCATCTGGCGGAGGAGGAACTAAAGATACTGGAAGGTATCGGTAAGGATATTGCCCTGAGAATTGACAATCTGAACCTTCAGATACAGAACAGAAGGTATCTGGAGAGAATAAAGAGTATTGCCAGATTCCCGACCGAAAATCCGAATCCGCTTGTAAGAATTGAAAGAAGCGGCATTTTGCAGTATGCCAATCCTTCGGCACAGGATGTTATTAAGGCATGGGAAGTTGCTGTCGGTCGTCCGGTCCCTGAATATGTCAAAAACGATATTAATTTTGTGTTTAAGACCGGTAATAAAACGGAAAAGGAGTATTTTATATCCGGTAAAGTATATAATGCCTATATCGTTCCGTTTCCTGATTCGGGATATGCGAATATATATTTCGTCGATATTACAGAGAAGAAGGCAAAGGAAAGGGCTCTGATTGAGAGCGAAGAGAGACTGAGGCAGATACTCGATGTTGCCCCGTTTGGTGTTTATATCGTCGATTCCGAATATGAAATCATCTATCTTAATCCGTATGTCAGAAAGGAACTCGGGGAGGTAGAGGGGAGGAAGTGTTATGAGTATTTCAATGGATTTGACTCTCCCTGTGAATTCTGTCAGATGGAGAAGATTAAAAACGGCGAGGTAGTAAGAAGGATATTTCAGGCACCGAAGACAGGCAGAATATATGACCTGATTGATATTCCCTACAGGGCACCCGACCGGAAAATATGTAAGCTGCAGATTTATAATGATATTACCGAAATAAAACAGGCGGAGATTAAGATCAAAGAGAGTGAGGAGAAATTCAGAAAACTCTTTAATGAGGCTCCTGTCGGGTATTATCTGCAGGATGAGAACGGCATATTCATTGATGGTAATCCGGTAGCCGAAAAACTCGTTGGTTATAAGAAGGAGGAGCTGATTGGCCGGAATTTTCTTGAAGTTGGTCTTATTCCGGAAGACAGGCTGTCAGATGCAGTTGAATTCTTCAGAAGGAGCATTATGGGTGGGGAAGGAGGTCCTTTTGAACAGGAGATTCTGAAAAAAGACGGCAGCAGGACAACACTTGAAATATTTGTGAGATATATAGAACTTGGTGGGAAAAAGATTATATTGGGAATTGCATCTGACATATCTGACCGAATCAGAATGCAGAACGAAATCCTAAGGACAAACAGGGAGCTCGAAAGATTAACCGAGGGTTTGCAGGAAGAGGTCAGAAGGCAGACAGCTGAGAGCAGAAAGAGAGAGAAGTTGGCTGTGGTGGTAAAGAATATCATTGTTACAGCCACCAATCTGGTATCGGAAGATGAAATACTGAAGGAGACAGCATATTCCCTCTCTGAGTATATGGATTTTAAGGCTTACGGATACTATCTTTCGGGCAGAAATGATTATAATGTAAACTTCTTCATAAGAAGTGGTCTTTGTAATATTGATATGGATTATGAGTCTTTCAGCGAAAATGTGCTCAAGTATTTTGCCAGAAATTATACAAATATTGGAAAGCCTGTAAGAATATACGGTGAAGAGTTAAATTTCTTTCCGGAATTTGCTGAAAAATTCAGAGAGAACTGTCAGGAGATTCTGTTGATACCCGCAGTATACAAAGAGATTAATTTCGGGTTTATGATATTCTTCCTGCGAAAAGGAACTGAGATTGATGATATAATTATGGATGCATTCGAGCAGATCTCCATTCAGCTGGGGACGATTATTGAGCAGAAAATGACAGAGGTTGCCAAGGCAAAACTGAGCAGATTGTATGAGTCGGTTCTGAGCTCTGCCGGTGACGGTATTATAGGAGCAGATAAGGACCTGAATATTACATTTATCAATGATGCGGCACTTAAGATAACAGGTTATAGCGAAAAAGAGGTAATGGGTATGAATATACACAGGCTTCTTCACTCGGGTCCCGAGAGAGAGTTACACAGTATTGGGGAATGTCCGTTTTATCTTTCGCTTTCAACTTCAAATAAGGTAGAAAGAGAGGATGCATTATTCTTCGGGTCAGGCGGTACAGAAATCAGTGTCAACAAGATAGTAACTCCCATAGTTGAAAACGGAATAGTATCAGGTATTGTTATTGTTTTCAGAGATATTACAGAGGAGAAGAAGAAACTTAAGGAGATAAACAGGCTTGCAACGGCTCTTGGTCAGTATCCTGTTGCGCTCGGCTTTATTGATAAGGAAGGTAATATAAAGTATGTAAACGATGCATTTGAAAAACATACGGATATCCCCAAAGATGTTTTAATAAATATGAACATAGATGATTTAAATAAAGGAATTACACAACTGATCAGGAGGAAACCTAAGGAGAATATATACAGACAATATAATTTCGAGAAAAAAGACCAAACGAGATGCTTTGAAACAGTAACTGTTGCTCCTATTATTGATTCATCAGGTGACGTAAACGATTATGTGGTTATAAAGGAGGATATTACACAGCATATAGAGATTCAGGAGGCAAACAAGGCTGCCAAGGAGGATGCGGAGAGGGCGAATATGGCAAAGACCGCATTTCTTGCAACCATTACTCACGAGATGAGGACACCTCTGACGGGTGTAAAGGGTTATATCAACGAACTTGCATCGACCGACCTTGATGAGAGACAGAGTGCAATAGTTCGCAAGGCACAGACAGTAACAGACCATCTTGTTTCGATAATCAATGATGTTCTGGATTATTCGAAGATTGAATCGGGGAGAATGGAGATCGAACATATAGGCTTTGATTTGTTCAGGTCTCTTGAAAAAGTCAGGTCGATAACAGGCATTAAGGCTGAGGAGAAGGGGTTGAAGTTCGAGTTTGATGTTGAAAAGGGAATACCCCGTTATCTGGTCGGTGACCCGAAGAGGCTCGAACAGGTCCTGATAAATCTCATCTCGAATGCCGTAAAATTTACCTATGAAGGCGGTATATATGTGAATATTGTTAAAAAAGCGGAAGACGGTAAAAAGGTTATACTTCTATTCTCTGTAAGGGATACGGGGATAGGGATAAAGGAAGAGGATAAGGTGAGAATATTTACACCTTTTTCTCAGGCAGATTCCTCTGTCAGCAGGAAGTTCGGCGGGACCGGACTTGGTCTTGCAATTACGAAATATTTTGTTGAAAGGATGGGTGGGGATATATGGGTGGATTCGGATTTAGGTAAAGGCTCGGTATTCTATTTTACAGCCGAATTCGAGGTTATCACGGAGGATAAGATAGAGGTTGAGGAGAAGTTTGTACCGCTTCCTATGATGCTGAAGGGTGCCAGAATACTGCTTGCAGAAGATAATGAGTTCAATCAGGAACTTATTGCAAATCTGCTTAAAAAATATGGTGCAGAGGTTGATTTTGCAGAAAACGGGAGGGAGGCAGTCGATATTATATTCTCAAAGCCGCCCGATTATTATAATTTCGTCCTTATGGATATCCAGATGCCGATTATGGACGGGAAGACCGCCACAAAGATTATACAGGAAAAGGAATTGTATAAAAGTCTCCCGATTATTGCTATGACAGCTCACGCATTCAAGGACGATGTGGACGATATGCTCAGAGCAGGTATGTCAGCCCATATCCCCAAACCGTTCGATGAATCGGATGCATTGAAGGTTATGTCAAAATATTACTTCAACAGGACTGCCGGATTGAATTATCAGGAAGAGAAGAAGGAGAGTGTCTTGCCTGATTATCTGAAAAATCTGACCTGTGTAAATGTTTCTGAGGGAATTCAGCGATTTTCGAATGATGCGGATTCTTATAGCAGAATGCTCAGGAAATTTATTGAAAAGTACCGGGATGTGGATGAGAGGTTGAGTCAGTATATAAAGGAAAATAAACTGAAGGAGGCTGAGGCTTTGGTACATACAATCAAGGGTGTCAGCGGGAATCTCAGTATCAGGGGTCTTTATGAAAAGAGTATATATCTTGACAGACTTTTGAAGGAAAATGCACCACATTTCAGAATTGAAGAGGCATTCAGGTCTTTCTCCCTTGAGTTTAAAATGGCAGCTGAGGAGATTGATAGACTTCCAGTAGAGGAGGAGAGAGAGTCTGTAATTATTGAAGATGGTTTATATAAAGAAAAGTTATTAAAGTTGAGAGAGGCACTTGAAGGTGGTGATGCCGAGAGTATTGAAATATTTTTGTGTATTAGAGGTAATCTACTAAAAGAGATTGGGAAGGATAATGTGTAACTGCAACGTCAAAATGTTACATTTCTGCAAAATTAAAATGTTACATTTTTCGGCTTCATTGATTTTCATATAACTGCCTCACTATATTCTTTTACTATCCCTGATTTTGTTTTGCAAAGTCTTTTTCCTTTGT
>DYEF01000077.1 GCA_020725805.1 Bdellovibrio sp. | reverse complement strand
ATTTTTCTCTTGACAACCCACTTTCATAGATGACACCTCCCGATTTGTATTCTCATTTTTGATTTGACAAATAAGAGATTTACATTTATAAGGTCTGCTCGCTCCTTTTTAGGCACGTAGCTCAGGGGCTAGAGCGCTGCTCTGACACGGCAGAGGTCGACGGTTCGAGACCGTCCGTGCCTATTTTTATTATTATACGGAGCCTTTGTGATGCACAGGGAAGGTATAAAAAGATGCAAGTTTTATTTGAAGGTAATTCTGTCGAGTTAGATGCTAAGGCGACCGGCTTTGACCTGATTAAAAAACTAAACCTTCCCAAATCAGTGATAGCTCTCTATATAAACGAAAAACCATCTGACCTGAGAGGCATAATTCCCGAAAATGCCAGTATTAGACCCATCCACATCGAATCTCCCGAAGGCACAGAGATACTCAGGCACAGTACCGCACACATAATGGCAGATGCCGTAAAGAGAATATTCGGGAACAACGTAAAAATCACTATCGGGCCCAGCATTGAAGACGGTTTCTACTATGATTTCGATATCGACAAGCCTTTCGAGCCGTCAGACCTCGAAAAGATCGAAGAGGAGATGAAGAAGATAATAAAGGAGAATCTCCCCTTCGTCAGAGAAGAGATTTCATACGAGAATGCAAAGGAACTCTTTTCAAAGATGGGAGAAAATTACAAACTCGAAATAATCGAGGAATACAAGGATGCCGTTATATCCATCTACAAACACGGGAACTTTACCGACCTTTGCAGAGGGCCACACCTCCCCTCGACTGGATATGTAAAGGCATTCAAACTGCTTTCGGCAGCCGGCGCCTACTGGAGAGGTGACGAGAAGAACAAAATGCTCCAGAGAATCTACGGGACCGCCTTCCCCACTAAGGAAATGCTCGAGGAATATCTGAAAAAGCTCGAGGAGGCGAAGAGGAGAGACCACAGAAGGCTTGGAACGGCACTCGACCTCTACTCAACTACTGATGAAGTCGGCGGCGGACTCATTATCTGGCACCCCAGAGGCGGATTCGTCAGGACCCAGATAGAAAACTACTGGAGGGAGCAGCATTTCAAGAGGGGTTACAGCATTGTATATTCACCACATATCGGAAGGGCCGACCTCTGGAAGACATCGGGACATCTGGATTTTTACAAAGAGAATATGTACAGCCCGATGGATATCGACAATTTTGAATATTATGTAAAGCCGATGAACTGCCCTTTCCATATTCAGATTTACAAATCAAAGACCCGTTCATATAAGGATTTGCCGCTAAGATATGCAGAGCTCGGAACCGTCTACAGATACGAAAGGTCCGGCGTTCTGCACGGGCTTTTGCGGGTCAGAGGTTTCACACAGGATGATGCCCATATTTTTTGTACGCCCGAACAGCTCAAAGACGAGGTAATGGGCGTAGTTCAGTTTGCAGTCGACCTCTTCAGGACCTTCGGCTTCGAAAATTACGAAGCATATCTCGCAACCAGACCGGATAAAGCAGTCGGTGACCCGTCCAAATGGGAAGAGGCGACCAACTCGCTCAGGGAAGCGGCCGAGAAGATGAATATCAAACTTAATGTCGAGGAGAAGGGCGGTGCTTTCTATGGACCAAAGATTGACCTCAAAATAAAGGACTCTCTTGGCCGTGAATGGCAGTGCACCACCGTTCAGTTTGATTTCAACCTTCCGGAGAGGTTCGATATCTCCTACATAGGGACCGATAACCAGAAGCACAGACCATACACCGTTCACAGGGCTTTACTCGGCTCTATGGAGAGATTCTTCGGCATACTGATCGAACATTATGCAGGCGCCTTCCCGGTCTGGCTGAGTCCGGAGCAGGTAATAATCCTCCCAGTCTCCGAAAAATTCAATGAATATGCCAGAAAGGTAAACTCAGTACTTCTTGATAACGGTTTCAGAAGTGTTCTTGACATCAGAAACGAAAAACTCTCCTACAAAATCAGAGAGGCAGAACTTCTCAAGATCCCGTATATGGCAGTAGTCGGAGAAAAAGAGGCATCAAGCAATACGGTTTCAGTAAGGACAAGAGGAAAAGAAGACCTGGGCTCAATGCCGGTCGAGACTTTTATAAATAAACTTTCTGAATCATCGAGGATTCCGTTATAAAACCCTTTTCAAGGAGGTTCGCCATAAGTACCAAGGAACTCAGAATTAATCAGCAGATCAGGGTAAGAGAGGTCAGACTGATAGATACCGACGGAAAGATGGTCGGTGTCGTCCCTATCGAAGTTGCTCTCGAGAGTGCAAGACAGAAGGGACTTGACCTGGTGGAAATCTCGCCCAATCAGACACCGCCGATATGCAAGATTATCGACTACGGCAAATACAAGTATCAGGAGAAGAAGAAGGCACAGGCCGCAAAGGCAAAGCAGACAGTGGTTGAGATAAAGGAGATTAAACTGAGACCAAGAACGGAAGAACACGATCTGAACTTCAAGATCGCACATATCAGAAGATTTATACAGGACGGCAACAAGGCAAAAGTAACCATAATGTTCAGGGGCCGCGAGATGCAGCATATCGAGATTGCCCAGCCAATGGTTGACAAGATAATCAAGGAGACAGAGGATATCGCAAAAGTTGAAGTTCCCCCTAAGCTGGAAGGACGTTCGATAATAATGCTATTAACCAAAAAGTAAGTATAAGGAGAACCAAAAATGCCAAAAATCAAAACCAAATCAGGAGCTGCAAAGAGAATTAAAAAGCTGAAATCCGGCCTTTTCAAGAGAGCAAAGGCTTACAAGAGCCACATCCTCGGTTTTAAGGACCGCAAAAGAAAAAGAAATCTCAGAAAACAGACCTATGTGGCAAAGGCGAATGTAAAGGCCGTCAGGAGATTATTACCAAATTAGTAGCGGAGGTTAATTATGCCAAGAGTAAAAGGTGGAACCAAGACAAGAAGAAGACACAAGAAGATACTCAAACTTGCCAGAGGTAATTTCGGCGGCAGGTCCAAGGTATACAAAATCGCCGTACATACTGTTCACAGAGGACTGGCATACGGCTTCGGAGGCAGGAGAATCAAGAAGAGAGATTACAGAAGACTCTGGATAGAGAGAATTAATATTGCCGTATCGAAGATGGGCCTGACTTACAGCAAATTCATGAACCTTCTGAAAAAGGCAAATATCGCACTTGACAGAAAGATGCTTGCAAATATTGCTGTAAACGATGCCTCCGGATTTGCCAAGATAGTCGAGAGTGTGAAGGTCTGATTCCCGTATAAGATGGACAATATAGACTCAATAAGAGAAGATTTCCTCAGAGAGGTCAGTACTGCGGGTAATCTGAAGGACCTCGAGGCAATCAGGCTCAGATATATCGGGGCAAAGGGTCTCGTCTCATCACTTCTCAAGGAGATAGGAAAACTGCCGCAGGAGGAGAGAAAAGGATTCGGTGCAAGAGTAAATGAACTCAAGAATTTCGTAGAAAGTACCATAGCCGAAAAAAAAGAGATACTCTTTGCAAAAGAGACCGAAATGAGGCTCAAAAGCGAGTCAGTGGATATTACTCTCCCCGGCAGGCGGATTCCGTCAGGCTCAATTCATCCTGTAACAAAGACTATGGATGAGATAACCGATATCTTCTTCAGGCTCGGCTATGAGATTGAGTACGGACCCGAAATCGAACTTGATAAATACAATTTTGAATTGCTCAATATCCCCCCGCTGCATCCCGCAAGAGATATGCAGGCCACATTCTACATTTCGGACCAGCTCGTCCTCAGGACACATACGTCTCCCGTGCAGATAAGAACGATGCTCAAGCAGAAGCCCCCGGTCAAGATTATCTCACCGGGAACAGTGTACAGATGCGACTCGGATGCCACACATACACCGATGTTTCATCAGGTTGAGGGACTTCTTGTAGACAGGGATATTTCCTTCGAGGACCTGAGAGGGACGATTGAGTTCTTTCTCAAGGCATTCTTTGGACAGAAGACCAGAACGAGATTCAGGGCATCATACTTCCCGTTTACAGAACCCAGTGCAGAAGTTGATATAGAATGCCAGATGTGTATGGGGAAGGGATGTAATATCTGTAAGAATTCAGGTTTTCTGGAGGTTATGGGGTGCGGAATGGTAAATCCTGCCGTTCTCAGAAATGTAAACATAGACACCGAGGAGTTTTCGGGTTTTGCCTTCGGTATGGGCGTAGAGAGAATGGCAATGCTCAAATACAAAATACCCGATTTGAGACTCTTCTTTGAAAATGACCTGAGATTTCTGAGGCAGTTCTGATTATGAGAATATCTATTCCTTATCTCAAGAATTTTCTGGATATACCTCACAGTACCGATAAGATAATTCAGGACCTGACACTAAACGGTCTCGAAGTAGAGGCAGTATTCTGTCCGTATAAGGATATTGACGACAAGCTGATTATTACCGATATTATTTCTGTCAGACCGCATCCGTCAAATCCCGAGCTTAGCATTGTTGATATCAGCGACGGAAAAGAGAATATATCTGTTGTCTGCGGGGCGAAAAATGTAAGAAGCGGGCCAAAGGCCGTCTGGGCACCTCCCGGCTCGAAAGTAGCGGGTTACGAAATCAGGGAGAAGGACTTCAGGGGCGTAAAATCCCCGGGTATGCTTCTCTCGCTTGAAGAACTGGGGCTTGAGGAAAAATCGGACGGAATATGGCTCTTTTATTCGAAAGAACCTGCAGGTACTCCCCTTACATCAATACTCAGAAAAGATACTCAGGTAATCGAAATCAACATCACACCCAACAGAGGCGATGCACTCTCTCACCTCGGAGTAGCAAGGGAACTCTCCGCATATTACAACCTTGAACTGAGACTTTTACCATCGGATTTTGAGACGGTCGGTAAAAAATCCGGCCTTACCATCGAGATTAAAAACCAGAAACTTTGTCCTCTGTATCAGGGAACATTTGCAGATAAAATCGTGATCAGGGAATCTGATATTCATATCCAGAAACTCCTTATCGAATCAGGACTCAGACCCATCAACAATATCGTGGACCTCTCCAATTTCGTAATGCTCGAGACAGGACACCCCAACCACACATTCGATTTTTCATACATAAAAGGCGGCAGGATAATTGTAAGAGAGGCTATAAAAAACGAGAAGATAAAACTCCTGAATGGCTCAGAACTGACCCTCTCTGAGAAAAATCTTCTGATATGCGACGAAAGTTCACCGGTTGCACTTGCGGGTGTTATGGGAGGTGAATACAGTTCGATTCTGATGGGCACATCATCAATACTGCTCGAATGTGCTATCTTCGACCCTGATTCCATAAGACTTACGACATCAATGCACAATATAAGTTCTGATTCGAGTTACAGATTTGCACGGGGTGTAAGTCCCGCAACAGTTGACTATGCCACAAAGAGATTTATGCATCTTCTGAAACGGGAAATCCCCGGTGCGGTAATATATGATACCGTTACAGTAAAAAGCCCTGATGCCGACAGGAAGAAGATTATCAGTTTCAGATATCAAAGAGCGGAGAGACTTCTGGGGAAGAAGATCGATAAAGGATTTATCAATCAGACTCTAAAAAACCTTGGCATAGAAATTTCTGAAAGTAATGCCGATTCATCGGAACTTATTATCCCGCCTCACAGGTATGACATATCGGTTGAGGAGGATATTGTAGAGGAGATCGCAAGAATTTATGGCTACAACAATTTCGGCCTGACGCTCCCTCATACAGAGACTTTCGAAACCGGTATGAATGTGAGGGACAGATTCCTCAGGATTGTATCTTCCTTCCTGTGCCATTCGGGGCTGAATCAGGTCATCAACTATACATTTATCTCAGACGATATCAATTCAGTATTTTCCGGTAAAGAGGCAATACCGGTAAAGAATCCGATCGCACAGGATATGGCCTCTATGAGAAAATCACTCATACCTTCTCTGATCCAGACCGCCGTTCTCAACATAAACAGACAGAACAAGGATGTCAGAATATTTGAACTGGGAAAGATATTTTTCAAGGAAAACGAGATAGTCGAGAGGGAACATCTGGGGATACTCCTCTCCGGCAGAACCTGTGAAAGGATATGGGCAAATCCCTCAAGGGAGTTTGATTTCTTTGATATAAAGGGTATTGCAGAACACCTTTTACAAACCCTTCACCTGAAAAATTTCAGGTTTACTGCAACAAGGATTCCGGACTTTATGCACCCGGGCAAGTCTGCCGGACTTGTTATAGGAGAGGTGCACTGCGGTATTCTGGGCGAACTGCACCCGAAAATTCTTAAAAAGTATGATATAAAGCAGAACATCCTCATTGCAGAGTTTGACCTTGAACCGGTATTTGAAAAATTCATCTCAGCTTATCCGTCATTTTCAAGATACTCACCCTACCCTGCGGTTGACAGGGATATTGCATTGGTTCTCGACAGGAGTATTCCATCCGAAGAGATTATAAAGGAAATCGAAAGTATGAATATCTCCATTGTAGAGGATATCTCGGTATTTGACCTCTACGAAGGGAAGGGAATCGAAGAAGGGAAAAAGAGTCTTGGAATTTCGGTTAAATACCGCTCCTTTGAATCTACTCTGACAGACGAAGAGGTAGAAAAGACACATTCAAAGATTGTTGACAATCTATTAAAAAAGTTTTATGCAAAACTCAGATAGCTGATATAATTTTTCAAAACAGATGTCAGACAAAGCAAATCACATTTCCGAATCTTATCTGGATGATCTGGTAATACCGCTTTTCAAGGTAAAACCTATCTACACAATCAAAGAGGTAAGTGACATCGTCAAGGAGAAACAGTATGTAATCCGGTTCTGGGAATCCGAATTCAGGGACATAATCAAGCCTATGCGCGGCAGGGGAAACAGGAGACTTTACAGAAAATCAGACATTGAGACGATACTGCAGATAAGACATCTTCTGAAAATAAAGAAGTTCACAATCAGCGGTGCCAGAAAGATACTCAAGATGAAGGACTCAAGAGAGATAATCAAAGAGGAGGCACTTACCCCGACTAGCGCAGACAAGCTCAGATTTCTGACCGAACAGATGAAACTTTTGATTGAGGAGATGGAGAGAGTAAGAAACAACCTCCTCAGAATAACTGACTGAGAAACTAGTACTTTACTCTAAAACCGGTAATTCTTTACTTTTAGGACGCATTGGCATATAAAAACACCCGTTATGCGTAAGGATATATACAGAATACTGATTGCAGATGACGAAGAGAGCAATCTGACTCTATACAGAGAATCGCTCAAGGACGAAGGATACGAAATTTTATCGGCAAGAAACGGACAGGAGGCTCTCGATATATCCGTAAGCAGGGAACCTGACTGCATAGTCTCCGATGTAATGATGCCCGGCCTGACAGGCATAGAACTTGTCAAAATACTCAAGACAAATCCGCTTACGGCCTTCATCCCTGTTATACTCGTTACGGGACTAACTGATTTCGAAGATATCCTGAAAGGACTCGAGGCAGGGGCAGATGACTACCTTGGTAAACCTGTAAATATCCTCGAACTCAAGACGAGAATCAGAGGCGCACTCAAGACAAGAGAACTTCAGAGGTCTCTGAAATCTGCCAACAAGACTATTTCCGTACTCACAAATTATTCAACAAATCTCATTACAAAATTCAACCCGCTGAGTTATAACTACGAGGCCTATCTCCAGCAAATAATAGACCTCTTTCTGAAAAACACAAATGACTTCATTAGAAACACCCCGTGGGGAATCATCTCGGGAAGGATGTCCGGTAGTCTTCTCTCGGGAGAGTTGTTCTATAAGGATGAAAACGAGATAATACAATCGGTATATGTAAATATACCGGCAGTCATTTTCTCCTACGAATCGCTGATTACACAGCAGATATATTTTGACAACAATGCAAACAACAGGATATTTGAAATCAACACACCATCCGGAAATATTAAAATCGGTCTTAATAATTTTGCCGCAATTCGGATAGGTACTGAGCTTATAATACTTATCAACTTTACCTATAAAATCAGCCATTACGACACTGAAATATTCAACTACCTGCTGATGCTTTGTGAATTCTTCAAAAGATTGTCCCTGCAGATAAAAGATACAGAAAACGCCTTCAAATATGCAGTTGAGGCCTTAAGCCGCGCCGCAGAGGCAAATGATGAGGATACCGGCAACCACATAATCCGGGTCAATGCATATTCGATAGCCCTTGCAAAGGAGCTCAGGCAACCTGACAGATTCATCGATGAAATAGGTTTTATGGCACAGATGCACGATGTAGGGAAGATTCATATTCACCCGGACATTCTCCGCAAGAACGGGCCGCTTACAGCCGAAGAGTTCGGAGAAATCAGGAAACACCCGTATTACGGAGCAAAAATCCTCGGAGATGAACAGAGACTAAAAATGGCAAAGAATATCGCCCTCACCCATCATGAGAAGAATGACGGGAGCGGTTATCCGGATGGCCTAAAGGGAGACGAGATTCCTGTCGAAGGGAAAATCGTTGCTATCGCGGATATATACGATGCGCTCAGAAATCCACGCTCATACAAACCGGCATTCAGTCATGAAAAGACAGTAGATATAATCACAAAAGGCGACGGCAGAACCCTGCCCTCACACTTTGACCCCGAAATACTGAAGGCGTTTTTGAGAATACAGGGAGTCTTCGAGGAAATCTATAATAAATTAAGATAAAGATAGTTCAGAAATTATAGAAGAGATAGACCGCAGCACCGGGGAACATATTGAATCTGCTGTCACCGCTGTCCTCAAGATAGATACCAACCGGGTATATCTCACAGCCAAGTGTAAGAGAATCGACAATCGAACTGCCCAAAGCAAGCTCTCCGCCTACTCCGAGAGCAAAGGAATAGGCATTTTTGGAGACCCATTTTTCGGGAGGATTCATACCCGTGCTGTATCCCACATCATATACCTCTTTTTCCCTCTCCCCGTAGATTCCGAATGCAAATGAACCAAATGCCCTCTTGTCCTTCGATTTGGAGAGTTCCCTCTGAACCTCTGCACCCACAGCATAGAAATAAGACTCCCCTTCAGATATCACTCCTCCGGATATCTGGAAAAGGACCGGTGAATCGAGGTGATATCTGTACGAGAGACCGATTCCCGAATGACTTGATATATTCAGTCCGAACGAATTATAGGATTTGTATTCGAAAGCATTCGCCTTATCTCCTCCAACCTGCCCCGCTGTCCCGTTACCTGCAGAATCTGTGCTCTCATTTATCTGTGACTGCTGCACATCCGGACTCTTCTGTTCCTTGGGAGGTTCTGTCTTCTTGGCCTCACTGGGAGAAGCAGCTCCTCTCAGTTCATCTGCCGTTACTGCAGGCTTATCAGCCGTCTGTGCCATAAGAACTGTACCGCAAAATACCATAACCAATAAAGTAATTGCCGAAAATTTATTCATAAGCAGCCTCCCATAAACCTTCTGTCTATCATACATAAGACATAAAATCAAGAACACATCCAAAAGGACTAACCGGGGTAGAGCTTTTTGCGTTGCACTGGGATATATAGAAAATGGGGTATCCCAGAGACCTCTTGATAAGAAATTCCCCCAAGTCTATAGAGGGAAACACTACTT
>DYEF01000076.1 GCA_020725805.1 Bdellovibrio sp. | reverse complement strand
CTTGAGAGAATAATGTAACATTTCTATTTTGGAACAACAAATCATAAAAATTTTTCTTGAAATCTTTATCGGGTTGTGTTAGTGAATTTTCCGCTGCCGAAGTGGTGGAATTGGTAGACACGTACGTTTGAGGGGCGTATGCCTGCGGCGTGTGGGTTCGAGTCCCACCTTCGGCATTTTTTTATACTTAAAAGGCATATAGTTAAAAATATTAAGTTTTATTATATTTACAAGAAGGATGTTAAAGGTTATTATGCTTATCTGAACAGGCTGTGGTATTTTGCCTGTAATATTTCCGGCAGGTAATCAGTCTTGAATAAGAGTTATTTCAACCTTAATCTGAATATAAAGAAGAGTATTGCCTTCAAGGTCTCTCTGGTAATATCTCTTGCCATTCTGGTTATTATGGGAGTTGGTTTTTATTTCCTGATAGATATGCAGAGGGCCGCGGTCAAAAAGAATATCAATGACTACTTTACTTCCATCTATGAGATGGTTCTCGTAACTATACGCGAGCAGCACCCTCAGAACGGAATACTTCCTTCGAAGCAGCTCCGTGAGATTATGCGCGGACACAAGGAGATTATCTCTTCGAATATCAGCAGCTATCACGGTGTAATGAAGTGGGCTTCCAACCCCTCGGATGTCGGCAAGATAAATAAGCTTATAAGTGAAAACAAGGAAGGATGGGAAAATTCTGGCACAAAGTCCGGTATAAGGGTTCTTGAGCATAAGAATTCAACACTGATAATTGCCCCGATCTTTCCGGAACAGAACTGTATAAAATGTCATCAGGATAAAAAGGAGCCCATCGGATTTTTTTCGGCAGAAAGCATTAGTCTGTCCAACCTCTTCAGCGATGTATACAGATTCTCGACAGTCTCATTTCTTGTGATTTTGCTGACTATTCTGGTTACGTTACTAATTTTATCATTTGCACTGAGATTTTATGTCGTAAAACCTATCGATACCCTGCTGAGTATGATTCAGGCCGTGGAAAAGGGGAATTTCCTCGTCAGGGCTGAAATCAAAAGAGAAGACGAACTCGGTATTCTGTCACGCGGATTCAACAACATGCTGAAAAAGATTACCGACCTTATGGTCTCCCAGCTGGATCAGGAACGTCAGGTAGTTGCAATGCAGCACGAGCTGAAATATAAGGAAGAGATTGAAGCCAAGAGCAGAAAGATATTTGAAATCAATGCCTCTTTGGAGAAGAAACTGAATGAACTCTCACTGCTGATCGAACTCTCATCCGCCCTGAATTCAAGTCTGGAACTCGATGATATACTTGAGTCACTTGTCCAGATTCTTCACAGAAAGATGAATTATCTTGGTCTCGTTGTCCTGCTCTGGGATGAGGAGGAGAGGGTTCTGAGGGTTAAAAGGACTTTCGGTTATGATGACGGTGAACTGCTCAGAAATATGACCTTCAAACCCGGAGAGGGGATATCCGGCAGGGTTGTGGAGAGCGGGGAGATGATTCTGGTAAACAATACGACTAATGACGAGAGATTTTTGCACTATAAGGGGAAAAAGATAATCGACGGTTCGTTCCTTTCGATACCTATGAAATTCAAGGGGGATATCATAGGAGTTCTGAATTTTTCCAGACCCGGCATCAATATGTTTAAGGATGAAGAGGTGGAATTGCTGAAGGCAGTTGCAAACCAGGCTGCAATAGCAATAAAGAATGCCGAACTCTATCAGAAGACTCTGGAGCTGTCTATTACGGATGCCCTGACCGGTCTTTACAACAGACGGTATTTCTTCAAGAGGTTCTCCGAGGTCATTGATAATTCCCAGAGATACAATACCGGTTTTTCAGTACTTATGATAGACATCGACCATTTCAAGAATTTCAATGACAGATTCGGACATAAGGCCGGCGACGAGATACTGAAAAGGGTTGCCTATATTTTTTCATCGAGGGTCAGAAAGGTCGATATCGTTGCAAGATACGGAGGCGAGGAGTTTGTAGTCCTCTTCCCGAGGATGAAGAAGAAGGAGGCTGTGGACCTGGGAGAGAAGCTCAGAAAGAACGTCGAGCTCTCGAAATTTGTTTTTGAAGGTGAAGCGGTTGAACAGAAGATAACTGTATCGATAGGAGTGGCGGCATTTCCGGAAGACAGCAGTGATGCCAGAGAGATAATCGAGCTTGCGGATAAGGCGCTTTATGAGGCGAAGAGAAGAGGAAGAAACCAGACGGTTGCTTATAACGGCAGTTTATCTTCTAATGGATAGATATCTGTTTGATACCCTTTCCTGCTATGTGCTCAGAAAAATCCTGTTCTCGTTTTCTGTATTTCTCGCAATTTCATCTTCTATACTGGTATTTGTATCCTTTATCCAGTACTCAGATATCTTTATTGCAGCGGGAGTTACTTTTTCCAATATTCTGAAGGTCCTCCTTATGATGTTCCCTCTCTCTGTTGAACTGGCATTGCCGGTTTCATTTATGGCTTCCCTCTTTTATGTAGTCTATGTGATGAATGTCAAAAATGAAATTCTATCTGTTGAACTGACAGGTAATTCAAGGTTCGTAATAAGCCGGCCTGTGATTCTTTTTGCCTTATTTGTCTTTTTTCTCAATCTGGTCTTTTCGGTCTTTGTCTTTCCTATGTCTATCGGCAGTTTAAAGAATATGGCTACAGGATTTGCGGGCAACAATATAAGAAACACATTGTCCGAAAACCGTATAAATGATGATATTCCCGATACGGTCATATTTTTCAAAAAGAAGGAACTGCCGGACAGATACAAAAACCTCTTTGTTTTTCAGAAGAAGGATGATGGTAATAATCTGTTTCTCTTTGCAAGGGATGCGGTGCTCGGTTTCGGCAAGGAATCTTTATCAATTGATATCATTATGAACAGCGGGAGCATAATTGAGAGGGAGAATGATTTACTCAGATATATCGAATTTGTCAGAGGTAATATGACTCTGGATATCTCGGATATAATCGAGAAGAAGATAAAGAATATCAGAGGTTTTTATCAGTCAGGTGTAAAGCGGGAGAAGAGTATCTTTGTTTATGACGGTATATATCTCTCCTCTGTCAATCTGTGGATTGCAGTACTTGTGTTGCTGATTTTTCTGAAAGAATCTTCTTTCAGGTTTTTTGTTAGATATCTTCTCTTATTTCTGCTGACGGCCTTTTATTATACGGGATTCAGGTTTTATCATTCACTTTTTGAGTCAGGTCTTTTGTCTCCCGGATATTCATTCGTTTCGGTTCTGCTCCTGCTCACCCTGACTCTTATTATTGTTAACAGGACTCTGCTAAAAAGATGAGCGCACTCTTTTCATACATTATCCGGAGATACCTGATTGTTCTGCTGATATCGCTTATTGCAGTAATGCTCTTCTCCTTTCTGGCAGATACCATTGAAAGTTCTAAGACGATTACTCAGGAGAATGTAAGTGCAGCTCTTGTCTTGTCCCTGCTTTTCAATAAATTTATTGTAATGGCTGTCCAGACATTCCCGCTCTCTGTCTATCTGTCTCTGATAATAATTATTTTCAGTCTGCATATTAAAAATGAGTATCTCTCTTTTCTTACGTCAGGACTGAATCCGGGTATTCTGATTGCATTTCTGCTTGTCCCGCTCGTTTTGCTTAGTGGTCTGTATTTTTATCTGCTGAATTCCGTTTTGCCTGCCTCTTCGAAGGAAGTGGACAGACTGCTGGTATCCGAATTCAGGAGATTCACCGCCAGCTGGACATATTTTTACAGAGACAGGAACTGGTTTTCGGGGAAGAACAACTGCTTTTATCATTATATTTCTATAAATGAGACAGAGCGGATTATGAAGGGTTTCGAGATTATCAGATATGACGACAACGGTATATATGAAATTACTGCTTTTGATTCGGTAAGACATATCGGGGGAGGGGAATATAAGGCAGACGGCATAAAAAGATATACACTTACAAAAGATGGCAGGATAGAATTGAGCACGGATATTGCCGGCAGCATATTTCTTGAAGACGGATTTGATATTTTCAGGCAGATGCGCGGACGTCCCTATCAGATGAGCATAAGCGAAATAAGGGATTTAATAAAAATAAGAGACAGGGCGGGGCTCGATGCCTCAAGACACAGATATGAATTTTATAACCGGATATTTAGTCCTTTTTCATTACTTATGCTTTGCCTTTTGATTATTATACTCTTTGTGAAGAGATTATATCTCCTGAAAGGAGGTTATTTCCTCTTTATGGGGCTTGGGATACTTTTGTGTTATGTTATGCTTATAATATTTGCCGGCAAATTATCAGAAAGTTCAGTAAATATGCCTTTTGCAGCGGCTCTTCTGCCATTTCTTCTCCTGCTCGGAGCATTTGTCTTTGTCTTGGCCGGATATCCTTTCAGAAAAAACATCAGAGGAAGGATTTGTAGTTGAAACACCTGACAGTGTGATGGTTTGCATCCTCTGTGACGGGCGGCAGTTCTTTTCTGCATATTTCTGTTGCAAATTCGCATCGGGGATTGAACGGACAACCTTTGGGCATATCTCTGACAGAGGGGACAAAGCCCCTGATTTCAGGGAGATGTCCTTTGTTGTTTGCTTTTCGCTCGTCAAAGAGTCTCTTTATTGCGATAGTATAGGGATGCAGCGGCTTCCCGAGGATATCATTTATACTGCCTGCCTCCATAACCGTTCCGCCGTACATAACAACTATGCGGTCTGCCATCTTTTCGACGATATTCAGGTCGTGAGAGATGAAAATCAGTGAAATACCTTTTGTCTTTTTGAGGTTATTGATAAGGGAGAGAATCCCTGATGCGACCGTAACATCGAGTGCAGTCGTCGGCTCATCGGCGATTACGACAGAGGGGTCGGGCAGAAATGCCATTGCGATCAGTGCTCTCTGCCGCATACCGCCCGAAAGCTGGTGAGGATATGAATGAAATACCTTTTCTGCATTTTTGATACCTACGTCTTTCAGTGTTTCGATAACACGCCTTTTTGTTTCAGCGCGGTTAAGACCTCTGACAGATTCACTCAGCTGCTCACCTATTGTAAAAAGGGGATTTAGTGCGGTCATCGGTTCCTGAAATATCATCGTAATCTTTCTCCCCCTGAGCTTTTCCGGTGAATTCAGGATTTCATTCTCCTTTGAAAAAGTCAGATTGAAATCTGCCGTAATGTTCGGAGGGAGCAGCCCCATAATGCAGTAGCCTGTCAGGGATTTCCCTGAACCGGATTCACCTATTATGCAGAGAGTCTCTTTTTCAAAGAGGTCAAGGTCGATATCCCTTAAGATATGATAGCCGTCTGCGGTTTTAACGGAATTGATCCTGATTTTCAGAATTCTATTTCCAGACATTGTTGAAACCACTGAAGATTTCCGGGTCAAAGATCTTTTCATTTATCTCTTCGATCTGCACCCGGATAAAACTGAGGTCCAGCGAGATTTTGTCCTTTGCCTTCTTTATCTTTAGTCTGTGGAACATAAATATTCCGTTTGTATCTGAAAAATCGGAATAAATTGCACTTGTATCCCCGAAATCAGGTGAGATGAACTCTACTTTCAGGTATTTGCAGCCTGAAGGCTCTTTACTTATAAGAATCTTTTCTTTGCCGCAGATTCTGGTTAGACCATCTTCGCTGCCCTTGCAACCGGGAATTGTCTTGTCGGAGAGTGTCAGAAGAAAAGGGAGTCTTGAAACCGGAATGTAAATACCAAACGTATTATAGAAAGACTCTTCGCTGACAAATGTGTATTTCATCTGCTGCTGATAGTAGATTACATAGATTTTCTCCTCTCTGACAATAATCGTATTTATTACATCGTCAAACAAACCCATCGTATCAATTCTTATTAATCCGTTCTTGACGAATATATGCTGCCTGAGAACTACCTTTTCCTTGCCTGTCTCGATACGTGTCTTCGAGATGATATGGAGATTGTCAGGAACTGATATTCTGGAACATATATCGTTTTTGCCTGTATCGGGTACTCTGTGTATACATCCCGAAAAAAAGAGAGCCAGCAATACCGAGAATCTGAATACCTTCATAGGTAATCCAGTTATCATAAAAAATATGATAAAAACACTTTAAATTTTAAAAAAATTGATATATAAGGGCTTTCCTTTGGTAGAGCTGCCGGCACAAACTGGTTGTGCTGTCAGAAAGATGATTGTCTTTATTGTAAAGGAGAATCAGCTATGTTAGTGCAAATTAACCCGATTAATCCTCAGAAACACCTGATAGAGAAGGCAGTTGAAATCCTCAGGAACAAGGGAGTTATTGCATATCCTACAGATACAGTTTATGGTATTGGCTGTGATATCTTTGAAAAAGAGGCCGTAGAGAGGGTTTACCAGATAAAGTCAAAGGACAAGAAGAAACCGCTCTCATTTATATGCGAAGACCTCAAGCACATAAGTCAGTATGCGATAGTATCGGATAATGCCTACAGACTGATGAAGAGGCTTATTCCCGGTCCGTATACATTCATTCTGGAGGCTACAAAACTGGTCCCCAAGGTAATGCTTACAAAGAGAAATACTGTAGGAATCAGGGTACCTGACAACAAAATATGCCTTGAAATAGTAAGGGCACTCGGTCATCCGATTGTGACGACGAGTGCAAATATCTCGAATGAAGAGGTCCTTTCGGACCCGTCTGAGATTCACAAGAAGTTCGGAAAGGTTCTGGATATGGTGATCGACGGAGGCGTCTTATCTCAGGAGCCTTCGTCAATAATAGACCTGACAGGTAAGGAACCCGTTGTTGTGAGAGAAGGGAAAGGGGATATATCCCTTTTCAAATAGTCAAATATTTGCCGTTTCAGAGGGATAATATGATTAAACCGGAATTTTACATCAGGGACCTTGAGAAGTGTGTTGATAAAGAGATAACAATATGCGGCTGGGTATATAATATCAGGTCGAGCGGAAAGGTGAGATTTATCCTCGTAAGGGACGGTACAGGGATAGTCCAGTGTGTAATAACCCCCAAATCCGTATCACAGGAAAAATTTGAGAAATCGGACAAGATTCCGCAGGAGAGCTCAATAATCGTAAGGGGCAGGGTAAAAAAGGAGAGCAGGGCTCCATACTGCGGATACGAAATAGAGCTGACGGATTATGATATAGTCTCTACTGTATCACAGGAATATCCGATAGCCCTGAAAGAGCACGGTGTCGATTTTCTGATGAACCACAGACACCTCTGGATTCGTTCCTATCAGCAGAATATGATTCTCAGGATTAGGGCTACAATTGTAAAGGCAATAAGGGATTATTTTGATTCCAACGGTTTTATCCTTGTTGATGCACCGATCTTTACACCGAATGCGTGCGAAGGTACATCGACACTCTTTGAAACCAATTATTTTGATACAAAGGCATATCTGACACAATCCGGACAGCTTTATATGGAGGCCGCAGCGATGGCTTTGGGGAAGGTCTATTGCTTTGGTCCCACATTCAGGGCGGAGAAGAGCAAGACCAGAAGGCATCTGACGGAGTTCTGGATGGTAGAGCCCGAGATGGCATACTACGACCTCGAGGACGATATGGAGGTGGCAGAGGGTCTTGTATCGTATATTATCGAGACAGTGCTTGCAAAGCACGAAAAAGACCTGATCGCCCTCGAACGAAATGTTGAAAATCTGAAAAATGCTGCCAGAAAACCTTTTTATCGTATCAGATATGCAGAGGCCATAGAAATCCTCAAAAAGGCAGGTCACAATATAAAATTCGGCGACGATTTTGGCGGTGATGAAGAGACAGTTCTTACGAAGCAGTTTGATAAACCCGTCTTTGTGACACATTATCCGATTGAGATAAAGGCATTTTATATGAAGCGGGACCCGAAGAATCCCGAACTTGCCTGTAATATGGACCTGCTTGCTCCTGAGGGATACGGAGAGATAATCGGTGGCGGGCAGAGAGAGGATGACCTGAATATCCTGCTCGATGCGATAAAGAGGCATAACCTCCCGCAGAACGTCTTTGAATGGTATCTGGATGTCAGAAGATATGGTTCTGTGCCTCACGCCGGTTTCGGTCTCGGTGTTGAAAGGACAGTGGCATATATATGCGGTCTGCATCACGTGAGAGAGACAATCCCGTTCCCGCGTCTTATGGACAGACTCAGTCCGTAGAGTAATCACGACATAAATTATCTGGTTTATATTTTTCCGTAATTTAAAGGATTAGTGCCATAATCCATAATATTTCGTTACTGCCGAAAAATACCGAAGGGACATCAATCATGACCTCGGCTCTCAGATGACCTGAGGAGATACCTTTTACAACTGCCGAATTTCCTCTCTGCGAATATATCTTTTTGTCCATCGCATATACATTAATTTTCAGGTGGTCCTTGTAGGGGAAATCTCTTATGCCGATCTTGAGACTTCGGGTATTATCTGCAGGGTTGAAATCCATATAAGCATAAAAACTGTCGGCATTGGCGATAAAATCATTTGCAATATAAAGTGAACCGTTTCTGATTGCAGAGAAAATTATCTTTTTGTCCGTTGCATAGTCGTTCGTCAGAGGGGTGTCAGTGATAATATGAGTCAGACAGAAATCAATGACCTTGTCATAGGAAGGTTTGCCGTGTGCATCGCTGCCACAGGTTATAAAGACAGGATGGGTGGCAAGTGCATCGGACAAAAAGTCTATCTCCTTTTTCGGGTATGTAATCAGATTCAGCATCGACCACCTGAAATTTACAGGTGAAAACAACGTAGATATGATACCCTTTACGAAAGGAGGTCTGAAGGAATTTTCGAGATATGTCTTGAGTGTCAGAATTTCAATCCCGTCATAATCCAGATTCTTCTTGTCAGTCCATGGATTTGTGGGACTTGTTGGGTGTGCAATTACCGAAAAGCCTCCCTTCTGTTTTATCCTTTTGAAGAAATAATCTGTCTTTTCGGTCTCCTTCAGATTTTCATCGGTATCAAAGGCGAGGAAGTGTCCGTAAGGAGTCGAAATCTCCATACCTGCAATCAGAAGTACACCCTGCTTGTAGCCTTCGTATTCCTTTACGTTCAGGTTGTTGTGGTCTGTAACAATTACAAAATTCAGTTCGGCCTTCGAGGCAGCCAGAAGCAACTCCGGTACAGTACCTACACCGTCGTGAGAAAAATTCGTATGCAGGTGAATGGCTCCCTTGTAGTGATATGTCCCGTCCGGTCTTTTGCTCGGAGATGGCTGTACGTTGTAAACCGGAAAAGAATAGAAGGCTATTCTGATACTGACGTAGAAGATCAGAATAACCGGCAATGCAATGAGTATCTTTGCAAATATGCTTTTCATACTGATTCTCCGTTGTTGATTTGTGCAGTATAAAGACTGTAAAAAGGACCTTTTCTGCCAAGAAGTTCATCAAATGTCCCTTTTTCGGCGATCCTGTTCTCTTTTATGAAATAGATGATATCGCATCCTCTCAGAAACGAGAGTCTGTGGGAGATGATTACCGCAGTCTTACGGGACATCAGACTTTCCAGAATATCCTGAATGAATGCCTCGTTTTTGCTGTCCAGTGCACTGGTCGCCTCATCCAGAATGATAACCGGGGCATCTTTCAGAAATGCCCTTGCAATCGCGAGCCTCTGCCTCTCTCCCCCTGACAGTTTTATGCCTCTCTCCCCGATTTCGGTATCAAAACCTTTTGGAAGGGATTTGATAAAGTCATACAGATTTGCTTTCTTTGCCGCTTCGGTGATTTCATCTTCGGTTGCCTCTGTATTCCCGATCAGGATATTATTGTAGATTGTATCATTGAAGAGCATTACCTCCTGCGATACAACCGAAAAGAGATTTCTGATATCTGAAAGCCTTATGCTTTCGATATTATGCCCATCTATCAGGATTTCGCCTTCTGATGGTCTGATCAGTCTCGTCATCAGAAGAATGAGTGTACTCTTTCCCGCTCCGCTTTCTCCGGCGATACCAATCTTTTTACCTTTATCGACCGCAATGTCTATTTCTTTCAGAATTTCCCTGCCTCCCAGCGATAAAGATATGTCTCTCATCTCAATGCCTCTTTCGAGGTCTTTAATCGGGATTCCGTTCTCATTTTCACTTATTTCAGGATTATTGTCAACAATCTCGAAAATCCTTTTTGCGCCGGCAATTCCGGAGGTAAAGAAATTATTCATTCTCGATACATTCTTGACGGGGTTGTATAGCATAAGAATAGCGGCAAAGAGTGAAATAAAATTCTCGGGTTTCAGTTCGCCTGAGACTATCCTTTCCCTTGCATAGAGAATTGTCAGGCATATTCCGATTACGCCGATGAGTTCCATAAAGGGAGACTGCACCGACCGTATGAAGAGGGACCTTTTCATTGTTTTGAAGAAGGTATCGAGTTTCGAACCGAAAATCCTCTGGATATAATCTTTGATTCTGAACAGATGAACGGTCTGAATCCCGTTTATAAAATCCGAAGAGACGGATGCAATCTCTCCCAGACGGTTATGTACCTCTATTGTCGTCTCCTTGAGTTTCAGGCCGAATAGTCCTAACGGAATGCCGGAAATTATCAGTGCTATAAAAGATATAAGTGTCAGCTTATAATCCAGATAGAAACAGAGCCCGATAAGTACAATTATCTGAATGGTATCCCTTATTGCCGAACTGAGTGCGTATGTTACCGATTGTTCTACCTTATCACAGTCGGATGTAATCCTGCTGGTCAGGTCACCGGAGTTATTCTCCCAGAAGAAGTTTATATCCTGACTGATGAGCTTTTCGAAGAGTATCTTTCTCAGGTCATATATAACCTTCTGTCCTATGTATCCCATCAGATAAAACTGAACTCCGTATGAGATACCTTTTAGTAGTCCCACGACGAGTATAAAAAGCGGCAGAAAATATATCATTTTTTCCGGATTCTCTTCCGGCTCGGGGATGAATATTCTGATAAAATCGAAGAGGGTATTATTGCCGGCATCTGTTCCGGTAAATATAAATTTCAGTAGTGGTCCGACAAGATAACTGTAAACGGCTGTCGTTGCGGCAAGGACCAGCATTGCAATAACCGCCAATACAAATAGCGGGATGTATGGTTTTAGGAATCTGATAAGTTTGAGATATACCAGCATCTGTCTAATCCTGTCTGCTTCCCGAATTGCCGCAGTAGATTATGTCTATTCTGCGGATAATATTCATATTCTCCGAAATTACAAGGGGAATTCTGATTGTTCTGTCGGGGCAGATATTGAAAGCAATATCGCCTGCGGTTTTTGCGGGGAAGAAGTCTATCATAATCCATTCTTCTGCGTCCCGAAGACCTATCTGCGAGCTCACAAATCTTCTGTCCAGACAGAGCGATGTAATCTCCTTATTGCTGTAATAATAGAGAATAGAGGATATCTGATATCTGAATGTTACTAAAGTGCGGTTTTCCGGAATATTTTCTCTGATCATCTGGTATGTCTTCTGCCAGTATTTTATCTGTGTCATCGGGTCTTTTTCAGGACTGAGAGGGAGTATTGAAAAACCGGCATGAAGTATGATGACCACAAATACGATAATCTGATAAAGTGTTGCTGAAATAATCCTCGTATTTGTTTTTGCTGATTCGGAAACGGTCAGTATAAGTAGGGGGATGAATGAGAAGACGGCCCAGTTTGCCTCGACGTGCTTGAATATGGAGAGAAGAAAGAGTATCGTAAAAGGGACTATTGCAATAAGAAAGAGAAAGTACTTTTTTGCATCCTGCTCTTTTATAAGCCGTTTGATACCGAGGATAAAATATACAAATAGAAACGGTGAGAAAATAAATATCTGTGACAGAATAAATGGCAGGGCTGTGTTAATGGGATTGAATGAAGGATCTGATGTTGCGTGGGAAATCTGAAAGAGATAGCTGTTAAATCCGTTTTTAATATTATATAGCAGATTTGGGGCATAAACCGGGAATGCCATAAGAAGTGGTATAATAACCATTCGTATCGTAATTGTGTGGTCTTTCCTGAATCTGATATAGAAGAGAAGGGCTGATATAATCACAAAAAAGGCAGTATATTTTGAAAGCATCGCCAGTCCGAGAAATACACCCGAAAGAATACTGTTGATATAATATTTGTCTTTATCATCCGATTTGAGTGTAAAGTAGATATATGCCGATATAAAGAATATGAGAGGGGTATCAGGGGTTGTTATGACGGCACCGGCAATGAACAGTGGAGAAATAAGGGCAAAAAACAAGCCATAATAGACTAAATCTTTATTGCCCCACAGGTATCTGATTGATGCTCCGGTAAAAAGGAGAGAGAGAAATGAGAGCAGAATATTGATGCCCCTGATGGAAAAATTACCGTTGAATATCAGAGAAGAGAGCTTGATTAGGTAGGCAATGGCGGGGGGGTGGTCCAGATACCCGCTTCTGAGAAAACAGGACCATGTAAAATAGTATGCCTCATCCGGATGAATATCCAGTCTGCCGGATAGCCACACCACTGTGACAATCACGGCAAAGAGAGTGATATAGAATATGGTTCTGAATCGTTCTTTCATATCAGCAGGAATGGTTTTATAACTTACAATCTGCTAAAAATAAAGGATATTATCTGTTTTTGTTTGACAAATATGAGGCATTGGTTTAAACGTTCTGAAGTTTCTGTTACGGGAAGTCTGTGGGAATCAGACACGGTCCCGCCGCCACTGTGATAGGGGCAGCGACTCATTTCCTGTCACTGTAGATACTACGGGAAGGCAGGAAATCTTCTTAACGCCCCTTAAGTCAGGAGACCGGCAGAAATGTTAACCTTTTATCTCTTCGAGCGAGGGAGATGGTGAGAATTTTCCAGCCATTTATTTTTCCATTCATACTCTTAATTCCTCTTGCGGTATTCAGTTCGGAGTATGAAACCGAAGTCAGGACATACAAGGTACTCACTGAAAATCCGTCGGGATTTGTAGAGGTCCTTCACTTAAATGATGACCCGTCCAAGTATGTAGATATCTCCGATATTCTGGCCGGCACCACCGGAGTCCAGATGAACAGAAGCGGGGGAGTGGATTCATTTTCGACGGTTATGATCAGGGGTGCATCCTCCAACAGTGTGGATATATATGTTAATGGTGTTAGAATCAATCCCCTTTATATGAGTTCCTGCAATCTCTCTCTGCTTCCCGATGAATTATTCGAGCGGATAGAGATATACAAGGGATTTACCCCGGTGAGGCTTGGCTTTTCGAATACCGGTGGTGCGGTCAATATCGTAACGAGAAAGGGAAGAGGGGAATATTACGGACTGAAATTTTCCTATGGTTCCTTCAATACAGCCGAATCCGGATTCTTTATGTCGGATTCTAAAAACGAATCCGGATATCTGCTCTCATTATATATAAGACATACAGATGGTGATTATGAATTTGTCAATCATAACGGGACTCCTGACAATAAAGATGATGATGTAATCAAAAATCGTCAGAACAATTACAGAAATGAATATGCCCTTTCCCTTTCTGCCGGCTCCAGACTGAGTAAATATCTCAGGGTCAATATCTCACTGATTCCGTATTATTCGTCGGGAGGAGTTGCTGGTCCGGAAAATCTCGAGACGAAAGATGCCTTTTATAACTCCCTGACAAATATTTTCTCTCTGGAAAACCATATACAACTGAGAAGTATCCTGAATGAAATAGTTATCGGATATTCGAATCTCTATTTGAGGACAGAGATGAATGACGAGTTGGGTGAACTGAATATGCTCTTTGCCGATGTAACCGATACTTCAGGCATAAAGAATACATTTTATCTCTCTCCCGATTTTCATTTTTTCAGAAATAACATCGTATTGAAACTGAGTTACTCGGACGAAGAGACTCTCAGGACGAGCAGGATAAAGAAGAGCGAAAAATATACAGGCAGAAGGAAAGAGTATCTCTTTGTAGCAGAGGATAATATCGAGGTGATAAAAGACAGATTATATATCATCCCGTCTTTCGGATTAAAGGGAATAAATGATGATGTCGTATATTCATCGGGTTATCTTATGAAGGAGAACGAGAGAGTAAAAAGTGATGACCATATAAGAAATTACAGATTCGGGCTTATGTTCAGGATATCCGATGAATTGCTCTTTAAGTCAAACTATTCGGATTTCAGCCGCTATCCGGATATGTATGAACTCTTTGGTGACGGAGTCTATATCTTTCCTAATCCTAAGCTGAAACCTGAGAGGGGAGAGCTTTTTGATGCCGGATTTGAGTTCTTTCATGAGAGACTGGTTCTCAAATTTGCGGTCTTTAATAATAAATATGATGACCTTATCAATTTCTGGCAGAATTCACAGAAGACCATCAAATCCGAAAATATTGCAAAGGCCGGGATCTACGGTACAGAGATATATATAAGACCTGTATTTCACAGACATATTGTAAGTGAAATGTCATATACTCATCAGGAACCAATTAATAAATCCGATATACCTTCATTCAGGAACAAGATTCTGCCGTTCAGATATACAGATAATCTCTATCTGAAATGTGGCCTCTCTGTCTATGGATTGAAACTGATTTATGAATATAGCTATTCCTCCCAGAACTATTTTGATGCCGCAAACTTTCTGCCGAAAGGAGGGATGCCCGAGAGGAGTATTCATAATCTGAATCTCAGTTATTATTACAGAGCATGGGACCTGACGTTTGGTTTTTACATAAAGAACATTACCGATGTACGGCCGATGGATATAGCCGGCTATCCGCTGCCGGGCAGGATGTTCTTTGTGGGAATGTATAAAACATTTAAACCTTTGGAAAAGGAGGAAAAGTATGAAACGGATTAGTATTTTTTTGCTGGGCTTGGTTTTATTGGTCTTTGCCTGTTCGGATGAGCAGGAGAATTCATCCAGAGATGCTTTGGATGATGCATCATCAGGAGATGCAATAAGCGGGGATACCGGACAGCAAAAGGAGGATTATGCATTTATTGTCAATGCGGCACCGGATTACAAGAGCGCTACGTATTCTGTAATGAAAATATCGGACAGGTCTGTATCAAAAGATAAGGATGTAATTTTTACTGATGCGGTTGCAAAATCGTATAATGACCTGATTTATGTAGTTAACAGACTTGGTGCAGATAACATTACAGTGCTTGACCCGAAAAAGGACTTTGCTCTTGTCAGGCAGTTCAGTGTCGGGGCAGGTACGAATCCGCAGGATGTTGCAGTTTACAAGGATAAGTTATTTGTGTCAAAACAGCTTTCGAATACGATTGAGATATACAGTACCTCCGATTATTCGAAGACAGGCGGTATCGATATCTCGAAGTATGCGGATGCCGATGGGAATGCAGAGCCTCAGGATTTATTGATCTATAAGGACAAACTCTATCTTACGGTCTTAAGACTCGATAAGAATAATTTCTATGCTCCCACAGACAAGAGTTATCTCCTTGTTATCGACCCGGCTTCTTCCAAAATAGAAAAGGAGATCGAGCTTGGTGCCACCAACCCGTTTGCAGGTCTGGCTCTGGATGCCGAGAACGAAAGGATTTTTATAGCAGAGACCGGCTCCTACGGGGCAAATGACGGCAGAATAGAATTCTACAGCATAAGTTCAGGTTTTATTACACAGCAGATAATCCCGGAGTCGGAGTGGGGAGGTGACCTGAACAGGATTGCGTATGCAAAAAACAGGATTTTTACAGTTATCAGTGATGCAAACTTCAATACTGTTCTCAAATCCTATGACCTTGTGAGTAGTAAGATGCAGACTGTATATCAGGCAAACGGATTCAGTATAGCAGGAATATCCGTATTTGATAATTCTGAGCTCTATCTCTGCGACAGGGATTCAAAAAAGCCGGGCCTAAGGATATTCAGTGTAGATGATTTGGGCCAGAAGACGACTGACCCGATCGATACCGGACTTCCTCCTGTAAGTCTGATATTCTTTAAGATGTAGTTTTTTGAAGGTGAGTCAGGGAGAAATCCCTGACTCATTTATTTGTTTTTAATGTTCAGAAGTTTATTAATAATTCTGTTTTCAATACTGTTAACTGTTGTAAATGTACGTCCGTCTTTTTCTGATGTGGTATATTTCCTCAATGGTCATAAATCTACCGTCGGGAAAGAGACTAAAATAATCTCAGTTGCCCCTTCTGTTACAGAAATACTCTATTCTATTGGTCTGGGTGACAATATTGCAGGTGTTACCCGGTATGATGATTATCCGGAGGATGTGAAAAACAAGGAGGTAGTAGGCGGATATCTGGATATCGATGTGGAAAAGATTCTGAAAATCAAACCCGACGTAGTAATCTGTGAACCGAATTCCGGAATAAGGGAGGCTGTTGAATTACTGAGTATGAAGGGTATATCGGTTATCGTGGTGGATGTAAAATCGGTAATGGATATTCTCTTTGCAATAGAGGAACTCGGAACTGTTTTTGACCGGCAGAAAGAGGCAGCAGAACTCCTCAATAATCTTACATCAAGATATGTAAACCTTCAAAAATATATCAAAAAATATGGCGTAAATTCCGGACTGGTTGTACTGAACGAAAATCCTATGATGGTTGCGGGCAGAAATTCATTTGTAGGAGAATTACTCCTGCTTATCGGGCTTAAGAATGCCTATAGCGGAGAGCAGAAGTATCCTGTTCTGGACAGCGAGATGCTTTATCTTATGAAACCTGATATAGTTTTCAATATCTCCGAAGAGGTGATGTCGGGAGAGCCGAAGAAGAGCAGTAATTCTTCTGAGAGATTCAGAATTTTCAATAAAAAGTCTGTATCATTTCATAATATTACTAATCCGGCACTTATAAGACCATCTCCAAGGTTTGTTGATGCACTGGAAATTCTTTGTTCACTGTCAACCGGATATTATTGTTATTGAGTAGTTGGGGGACTCTTTTCTATGGCAGGTAGAAGAGTGGGTTTCTTGCCTTTGTTCCGTCCCTGATTTCAAAGTGGAGATGCGCTGCTTCAGCATTTCCGGTCTTCCCGACCTCTCCTATCTCCTGCCCCTTCTTTACCTGTTCATTTTCCTTTACATAATTAGCCTTGTTGTGCGCATAGACGGTTATAAAATTCCCCGGGTGTTTGATTATTATTACATTTCCATAGTTTCTGAGTTTGTTGTCAGAATAGATTACGGTACCGGAATCTGCTGCAATAATCTTTGTCCCCTCAGGGGCGGCAATGTCAATCCCCTTATGATTCTTCCCGCCTCTTACGCCAAAATAACTTATTACCTTACCTTTGACAGGCCAGATAAATCTGCCTTTGTATGTCTTTATCTCCGGCGATTCACTGATTTCCTTGGTCTTTGTCCCGTTCTTCTCTTCGGTCTGATTTGAGGCCGTCTGGTTTGTATTTTCATCCTGTTTTGCCGGTAATTCAATCTTCTTTATCTCCTTCGCTCCCGGGATGAATAATCTCTGCCCTGCCTTTATCTGTGTTATATCCTCTATATCGTTGATTTCGGCAAGTTCCTGAATATCCACATTGTATGTCCTGGATATTCTGTAAAGATTTTCGCCTTTGCCTACGACGTGATAAACACCGTCCTCTCCCTCATGGATATTCTCTTCCTCGATTATGTTCCATCTCGGGGAAGGGCAGGCCGACAAAAGAAATACCGGCAGAAATATCAGGAGCAAAAGGGTCCGGTTTTTGCAATTTATTCCCATTCAGTCTTTCAGCCCTTTGATATATTTTCTGAGAAGATTCAGTCCGGATTTATCTGTCATATCTACTTTTACAGGTGTAATTGATATCTGGCCGTGATTTATGGCATAGACGTCCGTTCCTTTTCCGTTATCAGTATTCATTGGCTCTCCTGCAATCCAGAAATATTCCCTTCCTCTCGGGTCTTTTCTCCTTTCGATGACTTTTTCGTATCTTCTGCTTGAAAGCCTTGTGACGGCAACATTACCGAATTCTTTTATTGCAGGCGGCATATTGATATTGATAAATGACCCTTTGAAAAGATTCTTTTCCCTGTTCAGATTCCTTATGAAATGTCTGATGAATTCAGAGTGTCCGGAGAGGTCCTTTACCCTGTAATCCACGCAGGAGGCTGCAATTGATTTGACCCCGAGTATCGCCCCCTCGAGTGCTGCGGCCACTGTCCCCGAATAGGTAACATCTGTCCCCAGATTCGGCCCCTGATTGATACCGGATATAATCAGGTCCGGTTTTTTTTTGAGAATATGAAAGAGTGCAACGTTGATACAGTCTGTCGGTGTACCGTTTACTGCATAATGTGAGTCGTCTATCTTTCTGACCCTGAGAGGGGAGTGCAGTGATATTGAATGCGATGTCGCCGACATTTCATTCTCAGGTGCTATCACAATCACTTTGTGTTCAGGTGACAGAGTCCTGTAAAGTGTATTGATTCCCAGACTATATATTCCGTCATCATTTGTAAGAAGAATAAACATATAACACCCTTAATTCTGTTCTATTGCGGAATTAGTTTTTTTTTTCGGTACTCTGAATCTGAGCGATAAGCTGTTTGATGTTGCGGTAGTTCGGATTCTGCTTGTATATCTTGTTGAGGTAGAAGAGCGCCTCACTCTTGTCCTTGATCTTGAGATAGGCATTCCCGATCTGGTAAATGAAATCCGTTCTCTGTTCGTCTGTAATCTCGTCATAATTCAGAAGCTTCTTGAATATGGATATGGCATCGGTATATCTCCCTCTCTCGAGATTGATAAGGGCAATCATATTGAGGGCAGGTATCTCCTTGTCTTCATTCTGCATCGAAATCTTGAACTCCTCAATGGCCTCATCGAATAGTCCCATATCCTTGTATGCGCATCCGAGGTCATAATGTGCCTGTGCATCGTTGGCATCGATTATTTTCGAGAGCTGCTTTTTTGATTCGGAGAGGATCTGCTCAATGGGGATATCGAGGTTTTCGGGTTTCTCCATTATCTCTTCGATGGATTCAGCCGCCTGCTTCTTTTTGCCTGTGAGTTCCTCGAGTTTCTGTTTTGCAATTTTATGGTCCGGATTCTTTTCGAGTATCTGCCTGTATATCTCGATTGCCTCTTCCGTCAGCTGCTGCGAAATAAAGAATTCTGCCTCCTCCAGTTCTTCGGAGAAATCATCTTCCTGAGCAGTTCTGTCTTCCGCCGGTTCTTCTGCCACTTCCTCCTGTGCCTTATCACTGCCGGTACTCACAACCTCTACTTCGATATCCTTATCAGGGCTTTCGGTTACAACCTCTATGACCTCCTCGGGTTCTTCCTCGACCTCGACCTCTATATCCGGTTTCTTCTCTTCCTGTGGTTTGCCGTTTTCCTGAAATTCGAGGTTGTCGAGTTCTACGATTTCCTCAGAGACTTCCTCAATCTTGCCCTCCGAGAGCATATCATACGAATTTCTTGCGGCCTCGTTTAGGGGGTCGAGCTCGATTATCATAAGGAGATATTTCTTTGCCTCTTCAATATTCTCCTTCTTGAGGAATATATTGGCAATATTCATATAGGTGGAGATGAGTTGTTCGTTTTCACCGGAGGATTCAAGGAGCGATGCAAATTTGAGGTGGGCATCCAGATTTTCGGGATCCAGCGATAAAATGGTCTTGAGATGATTGATTGCTTTCTGTTTAAGGCCGTATTTGAGGTAAACGTCAGTTTCTGTGAGAAGTCTTGGAATATCCTGAGCTGAGAGTTGTCTGTCTTTCTTCTGGGCAATGGGAATCGCTTTCGAGACAGAGGGTTCAGGTACCGGTTTAGGCGCTGATGATGAGATAGGTATCTCTTTTGAGACGGGCCTGAATTCCTTTGGCTTGACGGGCTGGGAGGGGACAGAGTCGGACATTCTGGTGGATAACTCTCTTGAAACAGGGGCGGTTGTTATATCTTTGCCTGTAAGTGTTGTAATGATCTTTCTTATACCCTCGGCCTCTTTCAGTTTACCCTCTGCAGTGTAGATATTGAGGAGTTCCTTGTATGCAGCAACAGCATTTGCAGACTGATTACTTTTTCTGAAGACATCTGCAATCAGGCTGAGAACCTTGGGCTCCTTCGGATTTATCTTATATGCCATCTGGAGTTTCTGCATCGTGGTCTGGAAGTCTCCCCTTGAAAGATAAATCTCTGCTATCTCGATTAGATATTCGAGATTTTCGGGATCGATGGTACTCAGTCTTTCGACTACCCTTATATATTCATCGAACCTGTTGTTTTCTTTCAGAAATTTTGCTGTGTTTTTATACTCATCGATTGCTTCCTGATTCAAACCTTCCCGGTAATAGATTTCTGCGAGCTTCATCCTCATAAGGATATCATTAGGCGATAGTTCGAGCACCTTTTTGATAACCGGAATGGAGTCTTTATAGTTGGCGTTTTTCTCGTAGATGCCGATGATAGCGTTATACTGGTTTATTGCTTCGTTTACTATGCCGAGCAGTGAGTAGGCCTGTGCAAGTTTCTCGTATATGTCGATTCTCGAGGCGTCGATCTTGATGATATTTTTGTATATCGCAACTGCTTTAAGGAAAAAACCCTGTTTGGTATAGACGTCTGCGACCTTTGAGTAATTTTCGATTGCACTTTTACTGTCTCCCATTCTGGCAAAGAGCTCTGCAATCTTCTGGATGGTCCTGACATCATCTGGTTCTTCGGCTACAATCTTCTGAAGCTCCTTGATGGCCTTGTCAAACTGGCCTTTCTGAATATATTTTGTAGCTTCCTGATTTATTTTGTCTTTGTTAATAGCCAATTTTTAACCTCTGTGTATTATTTTTTCAGGGCTACTCTCTCGATGTACTCACCTGTTCTTGTGTCTATTTTTATTATATCTCCCTCATTGATAAAGAGGGGGACCTGAACCTTGGCCCCTGTAATCAGTTCGGCAGGTTTCGTGGTATTCGAGACCGTATCTCCCTTGAATCCCGGGTCGGTCTTGGCTACCTCTATCTCCATAAAAATCGGGAGTTCTATTCCTATTACCTTCCCTTTGTAGAACAATATATAGACGGTTGTATTCTCCAGAAGATAGAGCCTTGCATCACCGAGTGTATCCTTGTTTATCTCAATCTGTTCGTAACTCTGCTGGTCCATAAAAAAGTACGAATCACCCTCAGCATACATAAACTGCATCTCTTTCTCTTCGAGGTCGGGTTTGCCTACTTTTTCGCCGGACTTGAGAGTAACTTCCAGAACATTGCCTGTTATCAGATTTTTTATACGGGTGCGTGTAAAGGCGTTCCCCTTTCCGGGTTTGACGTGCTGAAAATCCACGATCTCATACGGCTCACCGTTGTATTCTATTTTGAGTCCTTTTCTGAAATCTGATGTGTCAAACATAATTCCTCCAAAATGCTATAACTGCGTTTTTATGTCATCTTCGATGACCCTTAATATATATCTTGCCTTGCCGCTTATGGCATCGGTCGTGAGTACGGAGACGAGAAAATAACTCTCGTTTAGGGGCTTTATCAGGAGAATATATCTGCTGGTTTTGATGGAAATCTCCTCGGTTGTGCCGAAATTGTTTTCTCTCAGAAGATTTATAGTCTGTTTCAGCTCATTTAAGACCTGAAGTATAAGTTCGGTGGCCTCTGGGTTTTCATTCTCCTGCGGGTATGAGGCAACAGGAATTCCTTCTTCGTCTATTACGGCACACAGGATTGCTCCGTCTATTCTCCTGAAGGCATTGGAAAGGATATCCTCAAACATTTGCAAACTCCTTCTTCCTCTGGTTTTTGATTGTTTCTATCCTTTTCAGCATTTCGTTGAGTATGAGTATCTTGTCAGGTATGGCCTTTTTGCTGAAAATCTCTTTTGAAATATTGCCGCAGATAATATCCATTATGCTTGTTATTGACTGCACAGTGAGATTTTCGATTGTCTGAAGGATATCTCCGCCCTTTTCCCTGATTGGAGTGCTTTCGGGTTTTACACTTTCTGCTGCAAGAGGTTCTACCGGGGTGATACAGACCTTCTCGGATTGGACCTCGCTCTTGTGCCGGGAAATAGTCTGAGGCTGAAAATCTCTTTTTTTGCCGATTTTTCTGATTCTGCCCAGTATCGCAGAGAGTCTTGCCACCTTCTTCTCCTTTGTATTCCTGTCCATGGTAAGGACAGGGTCAATCCTCCCGATTTCTCTCAGAAGATTACTGTACTGTGAAGGGTCGGATATCAGACCGCTTTTCATCATTTCCTTGTAAATCCTGAATGCCTCGAGGTATTTTTTCTGGTCAATCAGGATCTGTAGCATGTTTTCGTTAGAAAACTCGTCCTTCATATTGCTGTAATTAAATTATAAGCCCTTAAAAGTCAATAGTTTAATAAACAACAATCATAATATGTCTTCGCTATGTCTTTTCTTCCGAAACTTGCCGATTTCAGTAAGATGTGTTAGAAAACCTAAAGGAGAACATTATGAGAATTTGCTCGTTTTTTGTGTTTTTTATGATAATTACCGGACTTAATGCTGCGGAGATCGGAGTAGTGAGGGCGACAAGGAAGATAACGTTTGATGATTCTGTACCGAAGGAGAAAGAGATATTTATTGAGGTCGCAAAAAATGAATGGGAGGGATTTCAGATTGTCTTGAAAGATGAAAAGAGTTTAAAAAACGTGGATGTGCTTGTTTCGGATTTGAAATCCTCCAATGGTAATGTAATAGAGTCGAAATTCATAAGAGCATACAGGGAATATTTTCTGAATATTGTAAATCCGTCGGAAGGTTCACTGACCTTACATGAAAGAACAGCAGGATTTTATCCTGACCCTTTGATACCGCTCAGAGACCCCTATAATGACGGTAATGTGCCGGCAGGTGCACCTTTTGATATACCGAAGGGGGAGACGGGAGTCATCTTTGTCGATATATATGTGCCTAATTATACAGCCCCCGATATATATAAGGGCAGGGCGGATATATTTTCTGACGGAGATAAGATAGGAGAAGTATTGATAAATGCCGAAGTCTGGGAGTTTGAAATTCCGGAAGAGAGAGGGATTGCTACGGCGTATCATATGGGGGCAAATCAGATAAAGAGGTATCACGGAGGTATTGATGCAACTGATGAATCCGTCGGGGAGATAATAAAAAGATATTATCTGGCCCTTCATGAACACAGAATTGACCCGATTCATATAGTCGGCAGCGTGGAGTTTAAGTTTGACGAGGACGGAGAACTACTACCGGTTGACTGGACCGAATTTGACAATAAGTTGTCAGGCTGGATGGATGGCAGTTATCTCGGCACCGGATATGGTGTGAAAAGATTCAACCTCGGGTATTTCAGTCCGGGATTCGGAACCGGTTCTATGACTGAACAGGAGTATGTCAGGGCCTCGAAGGCATTTGCAGAGCATATTAAGGATAAGGGGTGGTGGGACAGGGGATATATTTATGCCATCGATGAACCATGGCTCAACGGTGGTCAGGCCGCATGGAATCAGATAAAGAAAGATGCATCTCTTCTCTTTGAAGGGACTGATTTGTGGAAAGATAAGATTCTGGTAACAGGTCCTTATAATCCGGACCTAAAAAATGAGGTTGGTATATGGTGTCCCGTGACACCTATGTATGAGGACTGGTTTTATCTTGATGGCTCAAAGGCAGGCAGAGAAGAGTATCAGGAGCTTTTTAAAGAAGGAAAAGAGTTGTGGTTTTATGTCTGCAATGCAAATTTCCCCCCTTATGCGGGTTATGATATCGATACCCGTACAGGATTCGAGCCGAGAATCGTTAAGTGGGGTGCATGGTATGAGGGTGCTACCGGTTTTCTCTACTGGAGTACTACATACTGGATAAAGAATGACCCCTGGAATAATTATCTGGATACTGAGACTTTTGGGGAGATGTTTGCGAGAAATGGTGATGGCTTTTTGCTCTATCCCGGTGACCACAACGGGACGCTGGGGGGAATAGGTTCGCCAGCTGATATTTCGATTGATGGCCCGGTACTTTCCTACAGATTGAAGCAGATCAGAGACGGTTTCGAAGACTGGGAGATGTTTATTCTGGCAGATAGGGTTGGAGCAGGTAGTTATGCCCGCAGGCAGGTCAACAGGGCATATAAAAGGTTTGGTGATTTTATGGTTGAGGATTGCAGAAGTCCGGGTGATTATTGCCCGAAAAAGCAGCCCTGGACACTCGATGACGAACTTCTGTATGAGGTCAGGAGAAATATTGCAAAAAAGATTCTCTATATGATGTATCCCGGCAAATATCCCGACCCGGAAGCACCGATTGATCAGAACGATGGCGGAACAGATACAGTTTATGCGGATGTGATATTGGCTGATACCGGTTCATCATCAGAAGATAGTCACAATGGTTGCAGTTGCAGCCACTTGTTCTGATACCGAAAAAATTTACATTTTACATAAGCTTAAAAAGTGATATATGTCTGCATTGTGCGGTCAGTTTGCGACCGCTATATTTATGGAGGTGAAAAATGAGTATTTATCAGAAGATTTCGGAACTCTCGAAAAAATATGAGATGGATACCGCAAGATTTCTCGGAGATATGGTGAAGATTCCGGCCTTCTCGACCAAGGAGAAGGAGGTAATCGACCGGATAGCACAGGAGATGAAAAAGGTAGGTTTCGATGAGGTCAGAATAGATGGCCTCGGAAACGTTATCGGCAGAATAGGAAACGGCAAAAGAATCATTGCCTTCGATGCGCATATTGATACCGTATATCCGGGAGATGAATCTCTCTGGTCGTTCAGCCCTTTTTCCGGAGAGATCAGGGACGGAAAAGTGCTTGGCAGGGGTTCGGCAGATCAGGAAGGCGGGATGGCATCGATGGTATATGCCGGCAAAATCATTAAGGAACTGGGCTTAAATAAGGATTTTACAATTTACTTTACAGGCACTGTTATGGAGGAGGACTGTGACGGCCTTTGCTGGCAGTATATAATAAAGGAGGATAAGATTCTGCCGGAACTTGTGGTAATCACGGAACCGACCAATCTCAATATCTACAGAGGGCACAGGGGCAGAATGGAGATTGTGATTGAGGTGGGCGGCAAGTCCTGTCACGGTTCGGCACCCGAGAGGGGCGACAACGCAATCTATAAAATTTCGAGGATTGCGCTTGAGATCGAAAAACTGAATGAAAGACTCAGAGATCACGATTTTCTGGGGAAAGGGACTGTTGCAGTAACACAGGTCTTCTTCTCTTCTCCTTCACAGTGTGCCGTCCCCGATGCCGCAAGGATTCAGCTGGACCGCAGGCTCACATACGGGGAGACAAAGGAGAGTGCTGTTGCCGAGGTAAAGGAGGCATGCAGACTCGCCGGATATCCTGATGCAAAGGTTATTGTCCTGAGATATGAGGAGACAGCCTATACGGGGCTGAGATATCCGACCGAGAAATATTATCCGACGTGGATGCTCGAAGAGAACTCACCATATCTTGCTGCATCAAAGGAAGTCTATAAGAACCTCTTTTCGAAGGAACCGAAGGTTGATAAGTGGACATTCTCGACAAACGGTGTGGCCATAATGGGTATGCACAGTATTCCCTGTGTGGGATTTGGCCCCGGCAACGAAATCTACGCACATGCTCCGGATGAATTCTGTCCAGTTGACCACCTGAGTGCCGCATCTGCATTTTATGCGGGTCTTGTTGCAAAACTTAATAATCTGGGCTGATGATTATGGGTAATTTTGTATATAAATGCTCTTCCTGTTTGAGGGAATACAAGAGAGATGAGGTCAGATATCTCTGCCCTGTCTGTGCAATGGACTACAGACCGGGAATACCTCTCAAGGGGGTATTGACCGCCAAGTTTGATTATGAATTTATAAAGAGACATTTCTCGAAGAAGAATCCCGATTTTTCATTATTCTCTGCTGTAGAAAGACAGTTCTTCCCGGATTATCCTGTCGGGAATACGCCCCTTATAAAGAGTTCCGCACTCTCATCTCTTCTTGGCCTTGAAAATGTACTTATAAAATACGACGGGCTCAATCCGAGCGGTTCACTCAAGGACAGGGCTTCATTTCTTGTGGTTGCCGAGTCAGTCAGACTGAAGGAGGAGAGGATAGTATGTGCCTCGACCGGTAATGCCGCATCTGCCCTTGCCGCCGTCTGTTCAAGCGCGGGAAAGAAGGCAGTAATATTTGTCCCGAAGACTGCCCCGAAGGCCAAACTCGTTCAGATTATTCTCTATGGTGCCGAAATAATTCTTGTCGACGGAACCTATGATGATGCCTTTGCAATGTCCCTCAGGTTCACACAGAAGAGGGGAGGGCTCAACCGCAATACTGCATATCATCCCCTGACTATCGAGGGGAAGAAGACGGTCTCGCTGGAGATATTTCAGCAGATGAATTTTGAAGTCCCTGACGCTGTAGTGGTACCTGTGGGAGACGGAGTCATTATATCCGGTGTATATAAAGGTTTCTATGACCTGAAAAAGGCCGGTCTTATTAAAAAAATTCCGTGTCTTGTATCAGTTCAGGCAAAGAGCAGCAATGCGATCAACAGATTTATAAGAAGCGGCCGGTATTCCGATTCGAAGAACCCAAGGACTATTGCAGATTCGATCTCGGTGAGTACCCCGAGTAATGCCTATATGGCAAAAAGTGCTGTTGAAAATACCGGAAATCTGACCGTGGATGTGTCGGATGACGAGATACTGAAGGCACAGAAAATCCTTGCGTCAACAACCGGTATCTTTGCCGAACCATCCTCATCGGCCACACTTGCCGGGGCAATAAAACTGAAAATGGAACTCAAAAAATTTAAGAGTGTATTACTGCTGGTTACAGGAAACGGCCTCAAGGATATAGATACACCCCTTAAAAATATCAGCCTTCCGCCTCCTGTAAGCAAAGACTGGATCTGATTCTATTCCTCAATCAGGATGTTTACTTCGGAAACCGAATAGCTGAATGCGGTTCCGCCGTCGAATTCGTTCGGGATTCCCGTTGCGATATTTCTCCTTATCAATATTGTTGCGGTACACTTCTTTGTCTCTGCATTCGCGTCGAATTTCAGTGTCCCGCCGGAGATTACATATTCGCCGTTGTCCGTCGAAAACATTTTTGTATGCGGGTCGATACAACCTCCGTCAATCGAGAGGTCGATATCCTCTGTGGATATGGGTTCCCACTTGACTTTGATATCCTGACTTATCTTGAAACTCTGGGACTGGGCCGGCTGGACTATATGAACCTCTTTGAGCTGGACTACCTCTATTGTGTGCTCCTCGTCTTTTCTCTTGAATTTAAAGACATATTTCTCGCCGGCATTCTTTTTGGGAAGCTGAGCCGTATATTCGATTATTCCAAGCCCGGGTTTTCTTGCCGTGAGTTCCTTATCGTCACAGAATAATTTGTCGTCTCCCACAAGTTCAATGTAAGAACCCGTAATTCCTCCGACCTGCAGTGATGCCTTGGCGGTAACATTTGCCTGACCGTACTGATTCTCGATTGTAAAGATTGCATAAATACCCGATGTCTTGATGTTGTCGGATGTCGTTGAAGAACATCCACAGATAATGGATAACAGAATAAAACCTGTAAGAATAATTCTTTTCATCTTATACCTCCGTTGGTGCCCTATTTTACTTTATCCGAAATCAGCAGTCAATCAGTTTTACATGTTTTTGGAAATTACCGGAAATTTTATTAATTTCTGCTACGCAACAGATTATGTTAAAACCTGAAACCGCTCTCCCGCAGTTTTCCGATTTCATAGAGCAGGTTGGACGTAAAGATTTCATCTTTGGCTATTTCTGATATCTTAAAAAATCTTACTTCATCTATTTCACTTTTCAGAAAGTCTATCTTACCGTCCCAAATGGTGTAATAGGTAAATACAAATTCTCTCTCGATGCTGCTCTCCCAGATGTATTTGTACAAGAACCTTATCTCTGTACCTCTTATGCCGAGTTCTTCCTCGAGTTCTCTTTCTGCTGCAGCTGATTCGTCTTCACCAGAACCGATATGTCCGCCGGCAGAAATATCATATTTGCCGGGCGCAATCAGCTTGGTCTTCGCCCTTTTCTGAAGCAGAATTTCCATTCGTGAATTGAAGACAAATATATGTACTGCCCCGTGGAGATACTCCTTTGATTTGTGGGCAGTTACTCTGTCTGTTTTGCCGATCTGATTTCCATTTATATCGTAGAGCGCAATCTCTTCCGAAAGATTATCTGCATTCATATCAGGGTATAATTATATCTGTTGCCTTCGGGATAATCTCGAAGCGTGCAGGTGTAGTTCCGACATCTTCGCCGTCGAGGTCAATATAAAGTCCTTCTTTTTCCACTTTGAGAATTCTTCCTTTCAGTGAAAAGACGTCCGGAGGGATGATATGCTGACCTTTGTATATCTTCTGTCCGTCTCTGATGAATCTCAGCCTTGAGATATCTTTCATAACAACTATATCGAACAGACCGTCGTCGACCTCGGCCTCAGGTGCCACCATCATTGAACCGCCGAAGTATTTTCCGTTTGCCACAGCCACAAGAGTAATATTCATCTCGCCAAGTTCTTGTTCATCCACCACAATATTTGCCGGAATATTCTTATAATTCAGAATACCTCTTAGTGTGCCGAGCATAAATGATATTTTCCCGCCAAATAGCTTGGTAGTGTGATTTACATAGTAATCCACGAGTCCTGATATTCCGAAACTGCATATATTCAGAAAATATCTTTTGGTAATGCTCTTCTGGTGATTCAGAAATTCGATCTTTCCGATATCTATTCTGAACTTTCTCCCCTTTATGATTGTCTCGATGGATTTGTCTATATCGGAAGTAAGGTTGATACTCCTTCTGAAATCCCCGCCGGTCCCCTGAGGAATAAATCCGAGAGCCGGCCTTTTTTCGGGAGGTATTTCTGCACTCATTATGCCGTTTAGCACTTCGTTGTTGGTGCCGTCTCCTCCTACCGAGACTATTACATCATATCCGTTTGATGCCGCATCACGTGATATATCTGTTGCATCAAGAGGTCTTCTGGTAAATCTGTATCCGAAATCTATCCCTCTGGTCATAAGTTTCTGTTCGATTTCGGGCCATATCTTTCCGGTCTTTCTGTTTCTGGAGTTCGGATTTATGACAAAGAAGTATTTCATTTTACTGGCTGAGAAAATCGTAAATGATATCGATGATATCTCTTACAGGTGCATCGGGGTCTGAATCCCTGAACATCTTCGTACAGGTCGGGCAGGCGGTTACAATTGCTTTTGACCCTGTAGCCCTGAACTCTTCTATCCGTTTATATGCAATATCCAGAGAAACAGTCTTGTTCGTTGACCTGAACATGGCGCCGCCCCCGCAGCAGACGGAGTTTTCCCTGTTCCAGAGGAACTCCGAGAGAATACCTCCTGTGCGCGTAATGAGTTCTCTGGGCTCTTCCGTCTGGTTGAGGTATCTGCTCATAAAACAGGGGTCGTGATATGAATAATGTTCTGTAATCTTCTTCTTGTTCCGGGAAACCATTCTGATAAAAGGGAGGATAAATTCGGAGAATGTCAGAATATCTGCCCTGATGCCTTTATCGTACTGCTGATATAAGCCCCTGAGTGTATATGCACAGGAAGGGCAGAGCGCTATTATCTTTTTCGTCCCTGAAAGGTTGCTCCTGACCTTTGAGATATAGGATGTAAACTCTTTTTCGAATCCTGATGCATACAGGGGATAACCGCAGCAGAATTCCTTCTCTGAATAGATTCCCGCATAGTCAATACCGAGTCTGCCAAGTATAAAAACAGCCTTTTTTACTGTCTCCATCTGTTTTTCGGAATAGACGCAACCTGCAAATATTTTTACCTTCAGCGAGCCTGAAAAATATACAGATTCGAATTCGGAGCGCATCTTTTTATTGAGGTCGGTTCCATATACAGAACCGTATTTTTTGATGTTACGCAATCCCTTTTCGAGGTTTTTATCGTGTCTTGTGTGCTCATATGCCAGAGTTCTTCCGCTAATCAGGAGGTCAGGGACAGATATCTGGTGTTCGCAGAACTGCCGACAGGCAAGACAACCCGTGCAGTGATACATGAGCTCATAGTTTTCGGTTGTATGCGGGACGAAATCCTTACTGAGGTAGTAGAGCATTCCCACCTTCCCCCATGGGGTAACGGATTCTTTGTATTCAGCGTTAGCGACAGGACAGGCAAACCTGCAGAGCTTCGGACAGGTTGTACAGAATTCGAGCTCTTTTTTATTAGATTTCATCCTTTAAGCCTTTCTTCTCCTTGTGAAAAGGATAAAAGCCATAGCCGGTCTTTTTGAGGATTCTCTCATGGCAAACTGGATATTTTCGAAGTTCCATCCTTCTTTTATATTCTTGTTGATAATCTCTTCAAGGGTTATATCCGTTACGTCCGAAGTCTCCACCACCCTGTATTCTGTCTCTCTGCCTTCACTGAGGTTTTCCTTCTTCATTTTCCTTTCTTCTCCTGTCTTTCGTTCATTCTCGAAAGATAACTTCTCACTACTATATCTGACCTGAGATTCAGGCATTTTGCTATCTGTGCAAGGTATCCCTTGATATAGACCAGTGCCGGAAGATTTCTGTAATCCTCTTCCTCGAGGTAGGTAATATTGGCTGTGGATATCTTGGTCGTCTTTGCAATATCCTTGACGGTAATTCCCATCGACTCACGGATCTTTCTGAGAAACGGGCCTGAGAATTCCGAATTTTCATCAATGACAATCTTCTCCTTATCCGGCATCTGTATATCAGATGAAAGATTTTCTTTCTTCGTCTGTTCGGTATCCTGAGTCTCTGATATCACCGGTTTGCTATTCGCTGTGACAGTTATTTCGGGTTTTTCTTCACCCGGCTGTTCACCGGTCTGCGGGTTCTTTCTGATGGCCTGAACGACCTCTGATTCAGACTGCTTTTCTTCTTCTGCTGTTGCAGGTATTTCGTTGTTCTGGTTATTAGTCTGACCCGACGGGGCCGGGGAGGTAACGGACTGATGGTTTTCTTCAGGCTTTGGGGCTGGTTCTACCTGTACATTCTCCGTATCTGGTCTTTCCGGGTCCTGAGTCTCCAATATTCTGATGGAAATCCCTCCCGGACGGATCAGGTAGTCGTTTCTTATCCTGTCGACCATATCCTTATGGATTTTTTCGGCCTTTCTTGTGTAATCGAGGTAGGTGAATGCCTCTTTTGCAAATCCGAAGGAGAGTTGCTTTGCAAATTCCGATTCGCGCTCGTTCTCTTTTTGTGCCGCTATGCCTTTGATACTTACGTCGTAAATATTTCTTTTCTCCGGATTGATGAGTACATTGTATGCCTCTTCAACCTCACTCATAAATCTGTCTTTTTCCACTGACGGAAGGATCGAGTAGAGTGAGACGGAATTTTTTGATACAAGATTTTTAATCTTCTGGTACGCCTTTTCGACATCTTTCTGATTCGCATTGAGCGGTATGTCCAGAATCCTGTAATAATCTTTCATAGGTTCAATCATAGCATAAACTTTCTGAAATGTTGACTATATTTGAAGCAATCTCCCTTATCTTCTGCGTTGTAGGTGAATCAGGGAATATCTCAATATACGGCCTCATCTTTCTGATGGATTCGCGAATCTTCTCATCGTTTGCGAGAGCGCCCAGCGGAATAATACCGAAACCGTAGAATCTCCGGATTGCATAGGGGATATGTTCGAGGAGCTCCATATCCTCCTCTGAGGCATTGTTCAGAATAAAATAATAATTATGGTGATTCATAACCGCAATGGCTGTTCCGGCAAGTTCGCTGTACACGGAGTTGAAATAGTCGACTATCTTGATACCCGCAGGTATTATGATTTTACCGTCGTAGATGTTGTCCACGAGTTCCTTGAGTTCCTTCTCCTTTACTTTTCCCCTGAGTTCTCTCAGAAAGGCACTCTTGAGGAATTTGTAGCAGTTCTCGAGGGCAGTCGGTTCCGGATATGTAATCAGAACCCCGTTTGGTGCAATATTGAAGGTATCCAGTGTGCTTATACTCATTCCGGCGCCTATGTCGATAATGATATAGTCAAAATCAAGACTCTTTATGGCCGAGAAGAGGCGGGCTTTCTGCCCTGCATTGAAGTTGGTGGCCTTGAGGTCATTCTGAATGCCGGCACCGAGCATAATATCATAACCGGGTACATCGATAAGGATATCGCTGAAATTTCTGGTTCGGTGCTCAATGAAATCATCTATAGTTTTGTGAGGTCTGTCGATACCAAAAAATGTGTGCTGGTTTGCACCGCCCAGATCCAGATCTATCAGTCCCGTCCGGTATCCCATCTGGCTTATCGATGCCGCAATATTTGCCGAGAGAAAGGATTTCCCGATTCCTCCCTTGCCGCCTCCGAATGCAAAGATATGTCTCTTCCTGCCAGTCATTACTGAACTACATTATATATCTTCATATAAAAAAAACAAAAATTCTGCATCATTCAATCCACTGGAATATGCGTTTGAACTGAATGCCCTGTCCACCGCCCCACGACCACCAGATAAACATCGCCCTCCCTTTTATCTGTTTTAGCTTTACTGTACCCCAGAATCTCGAGTCCGAACTGTTGTCCCTGTTGTCTCCCATAACAAAGACCGAATCCTTCTCTATTTTATAAATACCGTCTCCGTAACCCATAAGAGGGGAATCAGGCCTGAGAATTATGTAGTGTTTTATCCCCTCGATCGTCTCCAGATACCTCTGTGTACGAATTTTTCTATATTCCCCCGAAAATTCGTCATATTCGGGGTATTCGTATTCATCCACATACTCCTTTTTGAGCAGTTCCCCGTTTACATATACGTCGTGTCCGCGGACCTCGACCGTGTCCCCTTCCACACCTATAACCCTTTTGATGAAGTCTTTCCCTTCTTCCGGTTTGGTGAATATCACTATTTCTCCGCGCTTAGGTTTTCTGGTGTCGAAGAATTTGATGAATGTGAACGGTATCTTCAGCCCGTAAATGTATTTATTGACGAAGAGGTGGTCACCGATAATGAGTGTGGGAATCATCGAGCCCGAGGGGATTTTGTATGCCTCGATTACAAAGGACCTGAGAAAAAGGGCTATTACCGCCGCCCAGAGGATTGATTCGAGATTCTCCCTTATTACTCCCTTTTTGTATTTGTCGAGATTCTTCTCGAAGAAGTCACTGAATTTCTCGAATTCGGCTCTGAATTTTGAAAAATCCTGAGACTCATATAATTCCTTCAGTCTGACTATATATTCCTGTGTCTTTTCTCTCTGTTCTTCCGTAAGTTTGTCTGACCTGTGTTTCATTATCCATTCGGTCTGCTCTTTCAGTTTCTTGAATCTCTTTTTGGTCTTGTATCTCTTGTAAAAGTTTCTGATGTTCATTATTCTTCCTCCGGCTCGTCCGTGGAGAGGACAGCCAGAAATGCCTCCTGCGGAATCTCTATTCTGCCGACCTGCTTCATCTTCTTCTTCCCCTCTTTCTGCTTTTCGAGCAGCTTCCTCTTTCTGGTTACATCTCCGCCATAACACTTTGCAAGGACGTCCTTTCTGAAGGCCTTGATGGATTCCCTTGCAATAACCCTCGAGCCGATTGCCGCCTGAACTGCGATTTCGAACTGATGTCTCGGGATTACACCCCTTATTTTATGCACGAGCTCCCTCGACCTGCGGTATGCAAAATCCTTGTGGACTATAATCGAGAGGGCATCCACGATATCACCGTTTAGGAGGATATCGACCTTGACGAGTTCTCCTTCCTTATAACCGATGAATTCGTAGTCAAGTGAACCGTATCCCCTTGTAACCGTCTTCAGTCTGTCATAGAAGTCAAAGATAATCTCTGCAAGCGGCATTTCATATTTTATTGCCACCCTGTTCTGGGCCAGATAGTCGATGGATTTCTGAACGCCTCTTCTCTCCTCGCATAATTTCAGGACGGCGCCGATGTATTCGGAAGGAATATGTATCGTTGCAAGAATGACAGGTTCGAAAATGGATTTTATAAACTGGGAGGGCGGCATCTTCGATGGCGAATCAATTACGATCTTTTCATCTTTTGTAGTAAGAATTTCGTAAACGACGTTCGGAGCAGTAGATATCAGGTCGAGTCCGTATTCCCGCTCGAGTCTCTCCTTTATTACTTCCATATGCAGAAGTCCCAGAAAACCGCATCTGAAACCGAGCCCGAGAGCCTGTGAGTTTTCCGGTTCGAAGACAAAACTTGCATCATTCAGTTTGAGTTTTTCAACGGCATCCCTTAGCTGATTGTATTTCTGTGCCTCGACAGGATAGAAGCCGGCAAATACCATCGGTTTGCTTTCCTTGAATCCCGCAAGCGGAGTATCGGCAGGATTCTCATCATACGTAATGGTATCACCGACGCGGGCGTCCTTAATATCCTTGATATTGGCAGAGATAAAGCCCACCTCACCGGCGGAGAGGGAGTCGACAAATTTCTGGTATGGGGTCATAACTCCTACGTCCATTACCTCGAAGCTCTTACCATTGGACATCAGTCTGATTTTTGTGCCCTTTCTGATAATTCCGTCGAAGACCCTTATCAGGACTATCACACCCTTGTAATTGTCGAACCAGCTGTCGAAGATGAGGGCCCTGAGCGGCTTCTCCTCCGAACCTTTCGGGGGAGGAATCTGTCTCACAATCTCTTCGAGAAGGATATCCACATTCAGTCCTGATTTGGCACTGACTTTTATATGTCCTGCTGTATCGATTCCGATATCGTTCTCGAGTTGTCTCAGGCACATATCTATATCGATACTCGGGAGGTCGATTTTATTTATGACAGGCAGAATCGTCAGGTCGTTCTCTATGGCCTGATATACATTCGACACTGTCTGGGCCTCCACTCCCTGAGAAGCGTCAACGACCAGAATAGCCCCTTCACAGGCCTTGAGCGCCCTTGAAACCTCGTAGGAGAAGTCTACATGTCCGGGCGTATCGATCAGGTTAAATATGTATTCATTTCCGTCTTTTGCCCTGTAATTCAGTCTGACCGCACTTGCCTTGATGGTAATGCCTCTTTCACGCTCTATATCCATTGAATCCAGAAACTGCTCCCTCATCTCTCTCTCGCTTATGGCGCCTGTGAGATTCAGTATTCTGTCGGCAAGCGTCGATTTGCCGTGGTCAATGTGAGCAATAATGCAAAAGTTTCTGATATAATTCTGATTCATGTAATACCATTGCTATAAAATAAGCCACGCAATATTATAATCATAAGGTAAAAAGTCAAATAAAATGAACGGCCCGGCAGGATAATTTACAGGAAGGGGTATCTGAATGTTTAGGAGTAAATCCGGTCTCCGGCCGCAGCCTAAGGCTGACCCGTTATATAAAGCTGAAAATGTCAGGTTGATAAAGTTTGCACAATAATATTGACAATTCGGAAATATAATATTAAAAGTCTGCTGAACACTTTTAAAGGGATGGTAGGAATATGAAGAAAGTATTTTTAGCGGTTTTTCTGGTCTTTTTTATGATTATTGGCTTTTCCTGCAAGAAGAATCAGCCGGTCGAACTGCTCTGGAAGTATCTGGGTCAGTCTCCCAGTTATTCGACTCCGCTGATTCTGGATGACCTGCTCATCTTCGGAAATGAGGACGGCTATCTCACGGCGCTAAATAAGAAGACAGGTGAGCCAAGGTGGAGCTATAATGTCGGTATGAATATTATTTCTGCCCCGAAATATGGACAGGGGAAGATCCTCTTTGGTTCGATAAACTACAACTTTTATGCCGTTGATTCAATGGGTAAGGAATCCTGGAAATTTACCACAAGAAGGGCAATAAAGTCTGACCCTGTGGTAAAAGGTGATATTGTTTATTTTACAAGTTATGACGGCAATTTATACGCCCTTAAGATAGCAAACAAGGAAGTAGTATGGAAATTCCCTGCTTCTCACAACGAAAAGGTTGCGGCCCTTAAATCCGAGGGGAAGGATATTGGTAATCTTGCAGAAGACCTGAAAGTGGGTGAATTCAGCTACTCATCACCGTTTATTGACGGAGATATATTGTATGTGGGTAATCTGGATAATCACCTGTATGCTGTCAATATCAATGACGGAACAATGGTCTTCAGATTCAGGACCGAAGATGCAGTTACGTCTTCTCCGGTCGTTGAAAACGGGATTGTATATTTCGGTTCAAATGATAAGCATCTCTATGCAATAGATGCAAAGGAAGGGAAGAAGGTATATTTTAAATTTGAAACTCAGGGCTGGATAAATTCATCTCCCAGAATTGAAGGGGATAAAATATATTTTGGTTCAAATGATAAGAATATGTATATTATTGACAAAAATACAGGCAAAATGACAGCAAAGTTCATGGCAGCCGGTCCTGTTATATCTATTCCTGCAATATATAAGAATCTGGTGATCTTTGCCGGCGGACAGGGAGACGGGACTGTTTATTTTATCGACAGGGAGGCAATGAAGTCCGTCTTTGAATATAAGACAGGTGGCAAGATTGAATCTGATCCGGTAGTGGAAGGAAATATTGTATATATTACCTCGACGGATAGATTTACATACGCCTTTAAGATTAATTTTTAGGAACCATTTTTAGGAGGAGTTCTATGACAAGAAAGTATCTGTTTGTTTTGGCGCTGTTGTTGTCGCTTTTTGCCTATGCCTGCAGCGATGACGGAGGTGATGACAACAAGGGGAATGATGTGTCCGGAACCGATGTAATTATTACGGATACCATATCCGATACGGGTAAGCCTGATGCCGGCAAGGATGTTTCGCCGGATATCGAACCGGATGCCACAGAAGATGTAATGCCTGATGTGACAGAAGATGTAACACCTGATGCAGGGATTGATGTTACCGATGATACAGGTGCTGACGTAGTGGAGGATATCGGTCCGAAGGAGAATAAGTACAACGAAGAGGAACCCAACTCGTTTGCCGAACCCAATAAAGTCGAACTGAATGCAGAGATCAGCGGACAGATAGATGAACCCGTTTATGACCCGGACTGGGACGAATATATGAATGATTTCGATTTCTTTGAGTTCGATGCAAAGGCCGGCGATATTCTGAGGCTCGAGGCAAAGGCGCTTGAGAATATGGATATTGTACCGGTTGTTATTCTGGTTGATAAGGATTCCGGCGGGAATTTCTATTACAGGGCCGCACTTATGAATATTGATAACGACCTGAATGCCGGAATGACCGTCTTTATCCCGAAAGACGGAAAATATATTGCAGTAGTAGGTGAGTATACCAACTTCGGAAATAGCCCTGCAAATGTAGGCGGAGATAAGTATAAATACACACTTACTATCAGATATTCGACCTTGACTTCGGAGACGCTTGACCTTTCATCTGTGCCGAAGAAGGTTTCCAAAGCGATGGCTATTGATAAGCCTGATATGTTTGCCTTCAATGTTACAGAGGAAAAATATATGAAAGCCGAGACCACTGCTATGAGGCTTGAAGAACCTTCCGAAATCGATACAGTAATTACGCTGTTCGACGCCGGCAGGAAGAAACTCATAGAGATAGCAGATAATATTGATCCGAATAATGGAATTATTGATTCACTACTGCTTGCTTATACCGGCGGGGCAGGCAATTTCTATATCGTTGTTGAATCTACTTTTTATACCAAACAGAAGACAGATTATGACCTCGATGTGGATTTTATGAAGATGGATGAGGAGGTTGAACCAAACGATACGTATCTTAATGCCTCGGCCCTGAGAATCCCGTCCGAGACAAAGGGAGTTATCGGTGAACCAAAAGATGGTGAGGATGAAAATGGCAATCCAATTAAGGTAGGTGACGTGGATAATTATTATTTCTATGCAAAGGCCGGAGATTTATACAGATTCACTATCGTTGCCGAGAACGGGAGTCCTGCATCTCCGCTCGATGCATATCTTGTGGTTTATCAGGTGATCGATACCCCGTTTGGTCCGTGGCCTGCAGCAATCAATCTGAACGATAATTCCAAAGGTAAGGACCCGATGGTTGAGGCTCTGATATCAGAGGATGGAAAATACTTTGTATTTGTAATGGATACCAGAAATACATCTGACAATCCCGACCCGGTTGGTGGTGCCGATTATAAATATACTCTCAAATCCGAAAAGATATCGCTGGTTTCGAAGACTGCCTCGTCTATGCCTTATTCGGATACCGGTTCACTTGACCCGGCAGGTGCGTATAAGTTCTATAAGTTCAACGGTGTAAAGGGTGATAAGTTCACGGTTAATGTATATCAGGCAAGTGGCGCTGACCCTGCATTTGTACCTTATATTGTGCTGTATAATGCAGATACATATCAGGTTCTGGACGGGACAGCAGGAGACGAACAGGACGCTTTGAAAAAGGCAACTCTTACCAGAATTACAGCGGCACCTTCCAATTATTTAGTAGCAATTCTCGATTACAACGGAGAGGGCGGAGTGGCTTTCAAATACACAATAGACATCAAGAAGGAAAGCCTGCCATATTACAATGAAACAGAACCCAATGATGAACTAAATAACGCGAACGAAATAAAGGAAAATCATTCATTATACTTCGGAACGGTAGACGGAGACGGCAAAGGCTCAGACGATCTGGCTGATATGTATAAGTTTACCGGCAGTGTCGGTCAGGTCCTGAATGTAGCATTGCTTGGTGGTGCTGCCCCTGAGGTATATGATACGGTTCTGTATATACTTGATTCTGACGGAAATGTGCTTGCAGGTAACGAGGATTACGGCAACTCCTATTATTCAGCCATATATGGCTGGGCTATTCCGTATGACGGGACATTCTATGTTATGGTAGGACCACAGACTGATTACGGCCCAGTCAGCGGTAGTTATATTATGGAGTTTGAGTTAATAAGCGGCTGCCTGCCTTCGAATACCGCTGTGCCTCAGGCAGGTGAACTTGTTATCAACGAGTTCTATGCCTATGCAAAGGATGATGTAAATATCGACGGAACTGCGGATTCGGGTGACCAGTTTGTGGAGATAGTAAATCCGACGGATAAAGACCTCCTTATTGAACTGGTTGAACTGAAGGTTTCGGGTACTTCGAAGATCAAATTCCCCTGCGGAACCGTCATTTCCGCAAAGACAGCAGCCCTTGTCTTTGGCGGCGGGAGTCCGGCAGGGTATTTCGGCGGAGCAAAGCTCTTTGTGGCCAGAAACGGACTTGCAATACCTGCGGATATTGTGGCTATGGCAGATATATCTCTGAATAAAGGACAGACAGAAATCACAAAAGTTACATATAATGCAGCCGAACAGAATGAGAATACCTCATTTACAAGAGACCCGGATATTACCGGTAATTTTGTAAAGCACAAGAATGCCTCTCTGGCTAATGGTGCATTATATTCTCCGGGAGTCAGGACTGATAATATTCCTTTTGTAGATGGATATGCATTGTTTGAATCAGAACCCAATAATGATATTTCTGATGCGAATCCGTTGCCGCAGAATGAGAATAAGATTTCTGTATTTGGCTTCCTCAAATACGAACAGGGTGCAGGTGATAATGATCTGGATGACTATTTTATGATATCCCTGAAGCAGGGTCAGAAAATTACACTCATTACATCTGCCGGATTTGAACCGGAGGTGGGAGATACCACTCTTATTCTCTTCGATTCTAACGGAGACGAGCTTGAAAGCAATCAGGATATGACTTGGGATAATTACTATTCCAAAATTGCTGACTTTGAGATTCCGGCCGACGGAGATTATTACATTGATGTGCAGGCCGAAACCGGTTACGGCAATCTGCCCGGAACAGGTTACAGGCTTGATATCATAATAAAATAATATCCGGATTACATTAAATTCTGATATGAGAGCGGAGTCTATCTCCGCTCTTTTTTTTCTGCTGTAAAGGGGGTATTGACAGAGTGAAAAGTGTGATTAAATTTTATTCAGAAATTAAGAGATGAAAGGAGGTAACAGATATGATGCTGGCAAGATTCAATCCTGTAAGGGAACTGACAGGGATTCAGAGAGAGATTAACAGGCTTTTTGAGGACTTCTTCGGTGAGACTTTTGAGAGGGGCATTGAAAAGGCGTGGGGTCCTGCCGTTGATATCACCGAAGACGGTAAGAACATCTATCTCAAGGCTGATCTGCCCGGGATGAATCAGAAGGATATTAAGGTCAGTGTTGAGGATGATGTTCTGACTATCAGCGGCGAGAGGAAGTCCGAGAAGGAAGAGAAGAAGGACGGAAAGTTCTACAGGCTCGAGAGGGTCTACGGACAGTTCTGCAGGAGCTTTACTCTTCCTGACAATGTCGATGCCTCAAAGATTTCCGCCGAGTACAAGGACGGAGTCCTCACCCTGACAATCCCCAAGACCGAAGAGAAGAAGAGCAAGGCCATAGAGATAGAGGTCAAATAATCCCTCCCTTTGAATCCCTCCGGGAGAGGTAAAACACCTCTCCCTTTTTGTTTTAAATCAATTTTATTTTTTGACACCTTGAGATATAGGATATATTTTTATCCCTCGTTACTATGGATATTTCTCTTTTTGATTTTAATTTGCCTGAGGAGTTAATTGCCCAGTATCCTGCAGACAGGCGGGATGAGTCAAGACTTCTCATCGTTGACAGAAAGACTCAGAGTATAAGACATTCTGTCTTTAAAAACCTTCCCTCAGAGCTTGAAAATGATTCTTTGGTTGTACTGAATAATTCGAAGGTAATAAAGAGCAGATTACTCGGCAGAAGGAACGGAAAGGGAAAATGTGAGGTATTCCTGCATAAAATACTGGACAAATCCGATTTTTTTGCATTTTTAAGACCGCACAGTAAATTTAAGGCCGGAGATATTGTCACTTTTGATGATACGGAATTTAGGATTCAGGTCATTGAGCTCGATAAGGAAAATGTCTATAATAAAGTAAGGATTTTAAGTGATATATCTGTTTTTGATCTCCTCGAAAGAGCAGGGCATATACCTTTACCGCCATATATACAAAGAGAGGATAAAAGAGACCTTGATGATGAGAGATATCAGACAATATACGCGGCTAAAAACGGCTCGGTAGCCGCACCAACGGCAGGTCTGCACTTTACAGATTCGGTTTTCGCTTCTTTGAGAGAAAAGAATATTATGTACGATTTTATTACCCTGTATGTAGGTATAGGCACATTTGCACCTGTGCGGGTAAATGATATCAGAGAGCACAGAATGCACAGTGAAGATTATGAGATTTCGGAAGAGACTGCAGATATTATAAATTCATATAAGTCCCGAAATAATAAAGTTGTCTGTGTAGGTACTACAACCGTAAGAACACTCGAGTCGAATTTTCATTTGAACAATAAAATTACATCAGGCAGATTTTCGACAGATATATTTATTTATCCCGGATTTGAATTTAATGTGACAGATAATCTAATTACGAATTTTCATCTGCCCCGTTCAACCCTTTTTATGCTCGTATGCGCGTTTGCCGGAAGGGAGCTGATGCTTTATGCATATAATGAGGCAATAAGAGAGAGATATCGTTTCTTTAGTTACGGTGATGCAATGCTTATAAAATGATTGAATTTAAATGAATTAAGATGTAAGCAGGTAATCTATGAAGAGTGAACAGAAAGAAGTAAGAAAAGATGTCTCCTATGTCGCAGCAGGTATTGTGCTGCTCTTCCTTTTGATTTTTCCGAACGGACCTTTTGGCTTTCTCCCTCCGAGCATAGCAGTTTTTATTGCTTTTCTGGTATCCTATTTCTGGTTTGCAAAGTACTTTGAATCCCTTGATGAAATCATTAAGAAGAGAGGGCGGATAATCGAAATTTCATCTCTGTCTCTGTTAATCTTTTTCTGGTTTCTGCTCAAGGTCTTCTGCATTCACTACTCAACAACGGACGAGAATATCTATTTCTATATGGCAAAGCGGTTTTCCGAGGGACTTCTGCCTTACAAAGATTTCTTCTTTGCGCATCCGCCGATGCATCTGATAATTCCGGCGGTTATCTTTAAGATTTTCGGTTTTAATATCGTAATTGCAAAGCTGATACCAATAACTGCCTCTCTGATTTCTGGTCTGTTTTTGTATAGACTATTAAGAAGTATTTCAGGTGTTGTGACTGCATTTGCGGGGCTTATTTATTATCTCTTTTCGTATCAGGTTCTGATGGCTTCGTCCGATATGACGGGGATTAATCTTACAATAATGTTTTTGTCGGTTTCTGTTTATTATCTCTTTCTGAACAAACCCGTTATATCCGGTATTTTTTCCGGACTCGCTGTCTCAACAGGTATGTATTCCGCGGGGCTTATTGCAACAGTTGTGATTTATCTTCTAATCCTGAGAGAATTCAGACAGCTTCTCAGATATCTGGCCTCGTTTATTGTTCTGGTCCTGATTGTGTTCGGGACATTTTATATAATCGGCGGTGAGAATTTTATTCTGGGGGTATTCAGGTACCATACGCTCAAGCCCGAGAAGATTGAAGGCAGGGTAGATATATTTAATACCGTAAATCCCTTTGTGATTATGTACGGAATCTTCGCAAACTCACTGAATTTTCTTATGGGCAGGGAGTTTCTGAAGTCTCTTTACTTCCACTCTATGCTCTATATCCCGTTTCTGATTGCTGTGGTCTCGTTTCTAGTCCTTGGAATTAAGGATTTTATCAAAAGGAAGGAACTGAAGAGACCACCTTTTTACAGAATTTACAGATTAATCGGTTTTGCACTTCTCTCGTTCGTGTTTTTTGTGGCCGAATATTCATCTCTGAGAGAACTCTATGATTTTTATCTGATATTTCTCTTCTATTTTATGTCAATCGGTGCCGCCTATGTTATCAGGTATCTTACAAATCTTCCGTCAGCTTCAAAATTAGGAAATGCTGCAATTATTACTTTTGCATTAATCATTTCATTGTGGATGTATAAACCGCTCTCGGAATCTATGGACAGGCCTCTCTTTGGTCAGGATGTGAGGAAGGACGGTGAGAGGATAGAATATACGTATAAGGAGCCTCAGTTTGCAGGATTCATATCAGACCTTGCACATCTTTTATATTTTAAGGATTACAGGATTGCGGGGAAGACGGAACCCTTTTACCGTCATTATATATGGAATAAGAACCTATCCTTCGAAAAGGCAAAGGAGATGGCAGATTATATCAGGGCAAATACAAAGGAATTCGAAACAATAACAGGTGCATCCACTATCGCTCCTCTTCTGGCACTTTTGTCTGACAGGAGGATTTCATCAGAGGAGATTGACACCAACGCAAAACGTTTCAAGTCGGGTATTCTCTCGGATGAAGACTTCTTCAGGAAAGTCTGCTCGGATAACCTGAAATATCTTGTAATTACTGCGAGGTCCTATTTTAGTGAGAGGTATATCGGCCATAGTGATTTTCTGAGAAATTCATTTGTTCAGGATAAGAAGTTTACTGACCCTTCCGCACAGCATTTCAGGCCGCTCGAGATATATCTTTTCAAACCTGTATTTGCTGGTTGCGGCCTTGTAAAATGACAGTTATTACTGCCTGACGTCGGGTCCCTTTATGGTTGAGAAGCTGGCGATCTCGATAAGGGAAGCCTCCTGTTCAACTATCTTTTCAACGATTCCGTCCTTAACGATTATTTCTGCGCCCGCAATCTTTTTGTAAAGGTCATCACCTACGCTGACCTCGACTTCGCCTTCGAGCTGTCCCTGAGGATAGAGGGTGCCATAGACAAGTCTTTCTGCCTCCTGAAGTTTTGCATTGAGCTCTTCGAGTCCCTGTGAATATCTCTCCTTTGTCTCTGCAAGCTGACCTTCTATCATCTGGGCTCTCATAAGGTCACCGCTTTTCTTGAGTTGTTCGAGATATACCCTTGCCTCACTCTCTATCTGCATAATCTGTATGTTTATGTTTTCCTTTGTCTTTCTGAGTTCGCTAAGAAGTGACTTCTTGAAATTCTCGGTTACGATTGCCTTGACCGTAATTACTCTTTTGATTCTGATTTTATCGACTTCCTTATCCATAAATTCCTCCTTGGATGAGGCAGACTAACATTATTAGTATTTGTAGTCAAACTAATAAATCCGGCCGGTTTTGGTTTCATCCCGTAAAATCCGCAGCGTTTTACACTCCATAGTTCGCGGTATATAGTTCACAAAGAGATTTTCGGATTAAAAAATGCAAATTGTATAAAGACCGGGTTTTTGCGATGTTTCTGTAAAATATTTTGGACAATTCTTCACTGAGATGGTATTTTTTATACCGAGGTGAAGATATGAAGAGAATATTTTTTATGCTTGCATTACTGCTTTCTGCCTTTGCCTGTAGCGTGAGATTATCTGATAGCATTGGTCTCGATTCTTCTATGACTGATATATCTCTTACGGATACCGGAGATATGGATACAGGGATTGCAAAAAAATACCCTGAATGCGGCAGTAATGTCTTTTATGGAAATCATCTGATTCCATCTGAATTCGAGGAGGGATTCGATAAGAATCTTGCCCAAAAGGTAAGGAGATACGACAGACTATATCATACCTTTGTAACTTTTGCCCACGGAGCGAATACGGAACTTACAATTTCAAAGGACTCTGCAGATAAACGTGAGAAATTAAGAAGGTTTCTTTACGAATACGACGGCTGGGATACCGATGAGTTTGAGAGCGGTCTTAAGGTGACTGATATTATCGAAGGCTGGGACAAGAGTGCAGGACTTTATGCAGGTGCGGGTATTGCAGCCGATGCAATGAGATATGCGATTCTCAGGGACTCAGGCTCAGACTGCAAAGAACTGGAAATAGCGAGAATTAAGCTGAAAAAATCTATTGATACGTTGCATATTGCATTCAGGATTCCCGCAACTTACGGGGTAGTGGCTCGCGGATTTGCGAACAGGGTTCTGCCCGGTCTTGGACCGGGAATCGAGACTATGCCTCTCTTTGATGAGAACGGGGTCCCGCTCCCTTATGAAAAGAATAACGGGACCTGGCGAGAGGACCTGAGCGGTGAATATCCTGACCTTGTCTGGGAAGATTCAATCTCGAGGGATATGATGCTCGGATGGGCGCTGGCTGCTGCAATGGTAAAGGAAGTAATTGAAGATGATTCTTCGTTTGGCAACGATATAAAGAAGCGTCTTAAAGAGGATGCAAAGGCCGTGGGAGAGGAACTCAGAAAGAAGAGAGAGAGCGGCTATGACCTCGAATTCCCCGATGCCGACGGCAGGACTACATTCCACGGCTATATAAATGAAAATAATGTAGACGGGACATATATACCGGGACTCAATAACGGATTCTATGCTACTATGGCATTGGGGATTGTCTCTGCCTTTGCCTATGCCGCAGAGGACAGCAAGGCTTATGAGTACATAGAAAAGGCCTTAATAAAGAAGAGAGAGCTTCATAAGATTGCATCAAATGAAATGAAGTTTATTAATATGGGGCTTGTATCCAACTTTTCCAATTATAATATGGTTATGATTTCTGCCTTTCTGGCTCTCAGATATCTGCCTGTTAAAGAAGGTAGAGATGAGATTGCAAAGGCCGTTGAGGTTCAGATTTATAACGTTCCGAATAGTGAGAGACAGCCGGCAGAGATGAAGCAGACACTCTTTGACGTGATTTACGCCTATTCAAAGACAGGCGGAAGTATCTATTCAGAGCCAAGCGGGGTCTATCAGAAGGATGCGGTTCTGAGAGGGCTTGAGACCCTTATTGAATTTCCTGATGCCCCTTTTTATGATTTTAAGGTCGAAAATTGTGATGAAAATGAGATTAACTCAGGGAACTGTACACTTATTGACGGGACAACCGTTACGGTTCTGGGATATAAGGGCAGAAACGGAGACCTGATTACGAAAGAGCCTCTCCCTATGAGGGCAAGACCTCCTTCCAATTTTTACTGGCGCTCCAATCCATACGTCCCGAACGGCGGTGGAGATGGTTCAAGGTTACTTTCCGGGGTTGATCTGAGATTTGCATATTATCTGGGAAGATATCTGAAATATAAGTAAAGCAAACAGGGTTTTAATACCTTAAAGTCCGGTTGTAACATAACAGAATATTTATCTATAGAAGTAATTTATCAGAATTTGGTTTGAAAGATCTCTTATATATGCTATATTTTACAACGGACTTCTGTGAGGTTTTTGTGAAAAGTAAAAGAAATTTATTGATTTTTCTCTCCTGTTTGCTGCCTGCTCTGTATATTTCGTGCAGTGATGAAGCGGCTGGTCCTGTGCAGGAGATGCAGGATGATTTGGCAATAACTGATACGGGATATGATATATCTTTTTCTGATTTACAGAATGATTCAGATAATCCAGCTGATGTGGTTGATACAACGGATGAAATATATTCAGATATTACCGACGATGCCCAGACAGGTGATACAGCAGAGATTTCTGATATAAGTGATATTACTGACAGCGGATTAATCCGGTCTCCTCAGCTGGTAAATAATAAGGATTATCTTCCTTTCCTGAAGAATATTATTCAGAATGCCCGTGATAATATTATTATTCTGCATCAGGAATTTCTGACAGGTTCAACCCTCGACCAGCTTCAGAATGACCTGATTGCCGCCAAAAAGAGAGGGGTAAATATAAAAATCCTGCTGGAAAAGGATGTGGAGGAAAATGCACAGAGAGTGAATACCCTCAGATCCAATGGTATCGATGCCGCTCTCGATTCCTCTTCGAAGACCCTTCATCTCAAACTCGTTCTCTCAGATAACAGTCACCTTCTGCTTGGTTCTACCAATTTCTCATATTCATCGTTTCAGTATAACAACGAGGTGAATATTTATGTGAATGATACAGAAACAGTCAGCAGATTCTATGATTATGCAAACTCGGTACTTTCGGACAACGGGAAACTCAGTAAAATCTACTGCACAAACTGTGAATTTACTCCAATAGGGGACGGGCAGTATGCTGATATTGTTGTACCTGTGATAAACAATGCAAAGAAGAATCTCTTTGTAATTATGTACCAGTATTCCTATGATACCGATACATCGACTCCCAACGGCAGGATTACAAAGGCTCTGCTGGATGCCAAGTTAAGAGGAGCAGTTGTGAAAATACTTCTGGAATATTCCTCGTTTGACTCTACGCTCAATTCTGCCAATCAGAACACCTCACAGTATCTGAAGGGGAAGGGGATAGATGTCAGGCTGGACTCAAAGGAGATAGTTACTCACGCAAAACTTCTGATTACGGATGATACTGTTGTTGTATATTCGGGCAACTGGGTATATTCCGCACTTTCAGCTAACCACGAAGTAGGTCTGATAACAAAGGATTCATCTGTTAGGGATAATGCGGTAAATTATTTTAATGCCCTCTTTAATTCCGCCAAATAATCAGGCTATTGCCTTCTTAATCTTTTCGATTATCATCTCTTCAGGGGCAGCACCTTCCTGAAATTCAGAGTCATTTATTACGGTTCTGGGAACTCCCATAACGTTGTATTTGCTGCCCATTTCCGGAAATTCCGAGACTTCTATCATGTTTGAGATTATTTTATTATCGGAAAGATATGCAAATGAATGCCCTATATATACAGCAGCAGGACAGTAGGGACAGGAAGGGGTTACAAAGATCTTGAAATCCACATTCTTCGGAAGAGACTTTATAAATTCGACGGTATTCTCCTTTAACTGATGCTTTCCGGTAGAGACGAGAATTAATGTCTCCAGAAATGAACTGAATTCATACCCCGCTACAATACCGTAAAACCTTATTCCGAAGTCCTTCCCGTTCTCATCCAGTATTACGGTTGCAGGTCTGTTTTCCAGAAGTCTGTACTTTTCGGCCTCGGCTCTGTCTTCGGGTTTGATAATCTCGAGCGAAAGTTTCTCAGATAATTCCGTAATTTCGGAATACAGTTTCCTAGCCTCATCGCACATTTCACAGTTCTCTTCCATAAAAAGTTTGATGATAACTTTTCTGTCGAGCTCTTTGAAAATCTCCTGTAATTCTTTTCTTACATTTTGGTCAAGAAGCGCCATTTTAAACCTCCTTAAAGGTTGTTTAGGTATCTGTAGGCAGAGAGTGCAGCCTTTGCTCCCTCTCCCGCAGCGACTATTATCTGTTTTTCCGGAACAGATGTGATATCGCCGGCAGCAAATAATCCTTCGACATCTGTTCTGCAGTATTCATCGACGATAATCTCCCCGTATTTGTTGAGATTCAGAAATCCTTTTAGAAATCCGGTATTTGGGACGAGACCTATTTCTACAAATATACCATCTGTTTCAATGGTTCTCTCTTCTCCGTCCACTTTTATATGAATGCCTCTTACCCTGTCGTCACCGAATATCTCTGTTACCTCGGAGTTGAAAAGAACAGTTTTGTTTGAAAACTTCTCAAACTGTTCCAGCAGTATTTTATCCGCAGTCAGTTTATTACCTCTCTGGATTACTGTAACATATCTGGATATTTTGGCAAGTTCTATTGCTGCCTCTATTCCTGAATTCCCACCGCCGACTACAACAACTCTTTTATTCTTATAGAGCGGTACATCGCAGGTTGCACAGTATGAAACACCTCTGCCGGTAAACTCGGATTCACCCTTTACTCCCAGTTTACGGTAACTCTTTCCCGCTGCGATTATTACTGATTTCGATTTATATGTTTTACCTGTATCGGTATTTACGAAAAAGATTTTATCTGACTTTTCTATCGAAGTTATGTAGGACTTTTCCAGAAGAGCAAGTTCAAATTGTCTTATCTGATCTGAAAATTTGTTTACAAGCCCTGAGCCCTCGATAAATCTGAATCCCATATAGTTTTCTATGGAATATGTCTCGAGCATCTGTCCGCCTATATCATATGTAATCATTGCGGTCTTCAGACCTTTTCTTAGCGAATAGACAGCAGCGGTCATACCGGCCGGTCCGCCTCCAATGATTATAATATCGTATATTTCGTTCTCCGAGGGTAGAGTCAGCCTGTTTTCTTCCCTTTCCCTCAGATTTATCCTGAACTCCATCGATATCCTCCGTTCTCATTCTTTTGATGCCTGAAAAGCCTTAAAGATTCACATTACCGGTTCTGTTTGCCACCGGATGAAAATCGGATATAAGCATTTTGCGATGTAATGTTTTTTTAGTGTTTCTCTGGTAAAAAAATCAGGATTAATCCAGCAGGAGAATAAAAATTTAATCTGTATTTCATTCAACTAATGAGATTTATGGGTTTCTGCTGTAAAAAATATCGGTT
>DYEF01000075.1 GCA_020725805.1 Bdellovibrio sp. | reverse complement strand
GCACCAATAGTACAATACTCTTTACTGGGGATAAGTTTGGTGGTAATATTTATTTGAAAATGGAAGGAATAAGATTTTATAATGACAACCATCTCGGGACACCGCAGGTATTAACTGATGAGAATGGACAGATTGCGTGGTATGGAGATTGTGAGCCATTTGGGAAGGTGGATGTATTGGTGAAAAAGACTCAAAACTATTTTTCACTTCCCCCATCAGTATTGTTAAAATAAGGAGTTATTAGATGTTATCTCAGTTAATATTTTTATTGTTTGGTTACTCAAATATGGTTATTGATGGAGATTATGTGTTTAGCGCCAAGATATTAAAACATCCATTATGTAAGGAATATGTATTTGAAGAAATGTATTTTTATGACGGAGAAAGAGACGAGCACATCCTAAGATTTATTGGACTGAGCGACTATAACGACAAGAAATTCTATAAATTTGAATATGTAAAGAACTATAAGGTAGTAGAAAAGTATTATACAGGGAAGAGGGACCTTTTGGAGGATATATTCTGTCTTCCACTTGATATAAATTCATTCTTGTATGAGCTCGGGGAAGATGATGGAGGGGTTGAATATGGCTCAACTGCATTCAAACAGGGTAGTGTTGAGTGTCTGGATAATAGATTTGAAAACCTATGTAAGTCAGAAAAAGGAGAGACATTTTATAATTCGGTCAGGTATAGATATAATCAGTGGGAGAAGAGATTAACTGGCGGAAATATATGTAAAGACATTAAATATTCAGATGATGGTATAGATGTTTCATATACTATGAAAGAGTACGATTTGAAGTATTGCGATAATGTTTATGTCGACAAAGATATTTATAACAGGTATGCAGAAATTAAACTTAAGAAGAAGGCATTGATAAGTATTAACAATATAGAAGAAAAAAAGAATATCTACAAAAAGAAGATTATCGCAGAGAAGAATATTATGTCAGATTTTAATTGCAATAATGAAGAATTGTTACATAAGATTGCAATGAATAAGATTGGAGCAGGAAGGAATCAATTTGCCAGTAAGGATTTTTTGAAGATGGGGATAAGAGAGAAAATAAGGTATTTATTGAAAGAGAGATTTAAGTTGATGAACCTTGATATAGAGTTTATTAAAAAGGCTGAAAGTATGATGAATATTGAAATTCCTGCACTAATAATGTTTGTTATCAATAAGGAATCCGAGATATCAATTGCTTTTGATAAAGCCAGCATAAATTATAATCTGTTAGCAAAGAGTTATAAGTTGTTAAGAGATGGATTGGACTGCAGCAGTACTCCCTGTGAAGAGGATAAAATAGTAATGATAATCAATCCTTATCCGCATCCTTTACATTCTTTTTCTGATTTTGTAATATCCGAAAACTCTAATCTATGCAACTCGTATAAAGGAATCTCGTTTTTGCGACTTGGAAACGAGTCTGAGATTTTCAATATTGATGTGTTACACAAAAACCAGAAATTTACTGATAAAAATATACAAGGTAAAATAAGGGACGTAAAGGGAGAGGTCTATTTTATTGATGGAGATATAGTCAAGAACAGAATAAAGAAGGTCAACGATTGCAGTAGTATAAAAAAGCATATTATATATATGGAACAGTAATAGAAATTCGCGGTGCAGGAAGAGATATGGTTTGATAATAGGGATTCCTTGTGCTATAAAACCGCTTATGTTTTCTAAGAGAAATATAATCATTTCGGTCCTGCTTGTTATATTGATTACGCTTGTCGTCCTGTTCAATCCCGAGGCCCGGGCTAAAAGGCTTATTGACAAGGGTCTGAAAGAGGCCAAAAATAATAATCTTCACACAGCCGGCAAGATATTCCAGAGAGCGGCACAGATATGTCCAGAGTGTTATCTGGCGAGGTATAATCTGGGTAATGTCTTTCTGGCAACTACTTATTACAACGAGGCACTCAACGAATTCTATGCGGCGGCTTCGATTAAACCCAAAGACCCGCTCCCTCTCTATGAAATCGGAAGGGTGCATGCCATTCTGGACAATAAAGAGACAGCACTCTTTTATTTAGAGCAGTCTATCATCAATGGATTTTCAGATATCAAAAGACTCAACAACGACCCAGACCTGTTTAAGCTCCATCAGGATGAAAGGTTTAAGAGATTAATAACATTGTGGGAGAAGATAAATGCAAATAAGGGGAAGTAGATTATTCTTTTTACTTTTAGCTGTGCTCTTTCTGCTTTATCGGTGCGGAGATGAGGCCGGAGAGATAATAAATGATGCCGGATTAACAGATAATTCGTATGCGGATATAGAATCAAAGGACTCAGCAGATATTGAGGAGATCAGAGATGTCGAATCCGATTCGCTCATTGATTCTGACGGCGGTTCAGGAGATAGTAACGATAGCGATATCTCTTCCGGATCAGATGTCTCTGACCCGGATCTGGCTTCAGATATTTCAGATACCGGCAGTGAGGATGTAGCAGGTGATATTGCGGAAATAATAGATGATGCCCTGCCGGATATTTCTGATACTCCGGATACGGAGAGTCAGGATACCTTTTTAGATGCCGGCGATATCTCTGACGCAGTTACCGATACAGGAGTTGCAAATTATGAGGCGAGGTCGGTCTGGGTAACGAGGTGGGATTATGAAAAGAGCAAGAGTGCCGGCCCGCAGTCTATCGCAAATATAATGAAGAATATCGCTGATGCAAATTTCAATATGGTCTATTTTCAGGTAAGGGGCCGGGCAGATGCCTATTATAAATCCAGTTATGAACCGTGGGCATCGGATTTTACAGGGACTTTAGGTGTAGACCCCGGCTGGGACCCTCTTGCAATTGCCGTAGAGGAGGCTCATAAAAACGGGCTCGAGATACACATCTGGGTAAACACCTTTACTATGTGGAGCGGAACGACTCCGCCTCAAGAATCCTCACCACGGCATATCTATCTCTCTCATCCGGAGTGGCTGGTGGTCGACTCGAATGGTAATAAAATGGCACTCAACAGCTCCTACGTATTTGCAACCCCCGGGAATCCCTTGGTCTGGGACCATATAATCAATGTTGTAACCGAAATAGCCCTGAAATATAATATCGACGGAATACATTTTGACTATATCAGATATCCGGGTCCGAATTATTCCTATGATACTGTATCTAATACGAGATTCAGTGAGGCAAAGGCAAAGGACAGCCAGCTTACAAGGGAGAACTGGCAGAGGGCACAGGTCACTGAGTTTCTGAGCCACGCCTATGAAAATATCATATCGGTCAAACCAATGCTTAAGGTGACTGCCGCTGTCTGGGGAATTTACAGAAACAAATGGAACTGGACAAATGTCTCGCAGGGATATTCAGATTATTATCAGGATTCACAGAACTGGATGAAGCTCGGTATCGTAGACGCAATATCCCCGATGATCTACTGGCCTATGACAGACCCTCCCGGTCAAAGAACCGATTATGCAACTCTTGCATCCGATTTTCTGGCAAATTCATACAGCAGGTTTCTCTTTGCCGGAGTCCATGTCTATCCCCGCAGTGATACAGATACCTATAATTTCTCCGAAATGAGCCGTCAGATCGAATATCTCAGACAGATAGGTGCAGAGGGGCTTTCGGTGTATAATTATGCACTTCTTAAGCAGAATAGTTATTTTGATGACCTTAGGAACGGACCTTTCAAAGATAAAGCCTTTGTCCCGCCTATGCCGTGGAAATAATCCGGCAAAAAAATATTTTATTCGCTGACAGGCGCCTTTGAGAGTCCGCAGGCCTGATAATCCCCTTTTTCGAGGGCATCGCAGCTGCAGGTCCTGAGAAGTTTTTCGCATCTCTTCTCGTCATCTTCCGAAATGGATACGGGGTTGTTTCTGACGAACGTGTTCTTGCAGGTGTTTCTCCTGTTGGCAGTCGGCTCGCAGTCGCATATTCTGTTGGCAAGGTCGAGGCAGGGTTCACTGCAGGCGCAGGTAAGGATAATCGCAATTAGCAGGAGATATCTCTTCATCTCAATTTGTCTTCTTGCATATATTTTGATTTTTGACAATAAAATTCCAAAGGTGATATCCTGTTGAAAAAGTCGTTTTCCTCTGATATTAATATCTCAGAAACCTCAGAAGGAGTAAATTATGTCTGCCGAAAACAATACCGCAGTCTCCAAAGATGTACTGTTGCAGGACATCTCACAGATACTCAAACAGATAATGCGGGACCAGAGAGAGGGGAGGAGCCGTACGCTCGCTGATATGAAGGCACTCTACTCGGGTAATCTTGCCCTTGAATTTCCGGAGTATTTCAAGTTTCTCAATAAGTTCAACTATGTCCTGCTCAAGGAGGGGAGGGTGATTCTCTCTGACAAGGGAGTAGCTGCCGCAGCAGATGCCGCCGGTACAAGGATTATCGAGGAGGTAGAGCACTTCTTCAGTAACGTCATAATCGATGCACAGGAGGATATCGAGGAGGTTCAGGAGACGCCTACACCCACGCCTATCAGACAGGATGCCCGTTATGTCAAGATGGAACAGATAGGCTCGGGAATAGTAGGAAGCGTATTCAAGGGAAAACATTCCATTACATCACAACTGGTAGCAATCAAGGAAATCAAGGACCTCTTTTCATATTACAGTTTCATTCAGCGTAGTGAGGTAGTAATCAGACTCAAGGACGAACTCACCTCCGCGGCATCTCTCTCTCACCCCTGTATAGTCAGCATTATCGATGCAAATCTCGAGGCGACTGTTCCGTATTTTATTACAGAATATGCCCCGCGGGGGAATCTCAGACAGTATATAGGGGTAAAGAATGAAGAGGATATCTCGAGGGTAATAAAGATATTTCTGCAGATATGCTATGGCCTGAATTATGCCCACAATCAGGGGATTATTCACCAGAATCTCAAGCCTGAGAACATCCTCTTTACGGCCCAGAACAATATCAAGATATCGGATTTCGGTATGAACAGGATAATCAGGGCGAGACCGGGTACACAGGTTCCTCAGGTCTTTATAGGTGCACAGTCGATAGCATATCAGCCGCCGGAGATACTCTCCGGTAACGAGGATATCATCAAGCAGAGTGATATATATTCGCTCGGAATAATATTGTACGAAATGCTCACCGGCTCGATCCCCGGGAGGAGGTCGCAGTTGCCATCAGTGATAGTAAAGGGCGTACCGGAGGCGATTGACAAAATTTTTGACAAAATGACGAGAGACAAGATCGATGAGCGGTATGAGGATTTCGAACAGGTACTGGATGACTTTTACAGTATGTTCAAGGATGAATACGGAAAGCCGGGAGATATCATATTGTCCGGCGGTATAAACTAACTATTAAAAGGAGGACAAAGTATGCTGACATTTCCGGAAAAATCTGTCCCTGAATTGTTTTTTGCGAAGGCAAGGGAGAAGGGAGATAAACCGTTTCTGGCAAGAAAGACTGACGGTGAGTGGAAATATCTTTCATACACAGAGGTGACCGGGAGGGTCAGAAATCTGGGTCTTGCGCTGATAAGTATGGGGATTAACCCTCAGGATAAGGTGGCCATATTCTCCCCTAACAGGCCCGAGTGGGTAATTTCGGATCTGGCGGCCCTCTCAGTTGGTGCCGTAGATGTCCCGATCTATGCCACAAACTCGGCACAGGAGTGTGAATATATACTTTCGCATTCCGAATCAAGAATATGCCTTGTCTCGAATCAGGAACTCTTTGACAGGGTCTATTCTGTAAAGAAGAATCTGCCGCTTTTGAAAAAGATTATTATATTCGACAGGGTAAATTCTGCTGACCCCGATGTGCTGTATATCGAAGATGCATATAAAATTGGCGAGGCATATAAGGCTAAGCAGGAGTTTGACGAAAGAATGGCGAAGATTGCACTTGAGGATACCGCTACCCTGATTTATACAAGCGGGACTACAGGTCCTCCGAAGGGAGTTATGCTTACACATAGAAATTTCCTCTCTAATGTCTATCAAGCCATCGATTCACACCCGGGTATATTCGAGGACGGGGACAGGAGTATCAGTTTCCTTCCTCTCTCCCATTCACTCGAGAGGACTGCCGGTTATTATCTGCTTATGAAGGCAGGCACAGTAATCCATTATGCCGAGAGTATTCAGACAGTTGTGGATAATATGAAGGAGATAAAACCGCACTTTGTGGTTAGTGTGCCGAGGCTCTTTGAGAAGATCCACGCGGGGATTATCGAGAAAGTGGAGAAGGCACCGCCGCTTAAGAAGAAGCTCTTTTACTGGGCGATCTCTGTGGGGGATAAGGCGGTCGATTACATAGTCTCAGGCAGACCTCTCCCTCTGACTCTCCTGCCTCAGTATATGCTTGCAAGGCGTCTTGTGCTGGACAAGCTGAAGGCGGCGATAGGCTGTGAGAATATAAAGGTCTTTGTCTCGGGCGGTGCACCGCTTGCGCAGGATATATGCAGATTCTTTCACGCGATAGGTGTAACAGTGCACGAGGGATTCGGGCTTACTGAGACCACGCCGATTACGAATGTAAATACATTCAGGGACTTTATGTTCGGGACGGTGGGCAAGCCGGTAATTGATACCGAGATAAAGATTGCAGAAGACGGCGAAATCCTGATAAAAGGTCCGCAGGTGATGAAGGGATATTACAAGAATGAAGAGGCGACCAGAGAGGTCTTTACCGAAGACGGATTCTTCAAAACCGGAGATATTGGGGAGATAATCGATGGCTTTCTGAAAATAACCGACAGGAAGAAGAATATTATCATTACCGCCGGCGGCAAGAATATCACACCTGCCAATATCGAATTTGCGATGCTCTCGAGCAGGTTTATTTCTCAGGCAATGGTAATCGGTGACAGAAGGCCATACCTGACGATGCTTTTGGTGCCGAATTTCGAGGCTTTACGGGTATGGGCACAGGAGAGGGGAATCAGGGCAGATAGCAACAGGGAGCTTATAGAGAACGAACAGGTCGTGAAGTTCTACGAAAAGATAGTTGAGGATACTAACCAGCGGTTTGCTCAGGTCGAGCGGATTAAGAGATTTACACTCCTCCCCGAGGAGTTTACACAGGCAACAGGGGAACTTACACCGACACTCAAGCTGAAGAGAAAAGAGGTCCTCAAAAAATACTCGGATATTGTTGAAGCAATGTATAGGTAGGAGAGGGGTTTTATATGAAAAGAAATTCAGTTGTGGTATGTACGCTTGCTCTCACACTGGTTTTTACCTTTGCCTGTTCCGAGAAGAGGGCAGCAGAACCACTTATGCGTATGGATTCGTCTGTGGATGTGTTGAGGTCGGTTGGCGGTGAGGGGGGCGGATATCTGAGCAAGATGTCCTCTTCGAGGGATGCCTATGCGGACAGCATCAAGACCACACTTCAGCAGCTGATATACAATGCCGAGATGGAAATCTCTGTTAAGGATTTTCAGAAGGCTGAGAATGAAATCAAGACCATCTGTGAGCAGAACTCGGGTTATATTCAGGACACGAAGACATACAGGAAGAATGACGGGAAGATGCACGGCACGGTCAAGATCAGAGTCCCTTTCGAAAAGTTCAAGCAGGTTATCAGGAGCCTTTCAGGTCTGGGCGAGGTCAGGTCGCAGAGGGAATGGACAGAGGATGTTACAGAGGAGTATATAGATGTAACAACCCGTATTGAGAATGCAAGAAAACTCGAGGAGAGATTACTCAATCTTCTGAATACGAAGAATGCGACCTTAACCGAAATCGTCTCGGTCGAAGGGAAACTCGTGGAGGTCCGTACCCAGATTGAGCAGTTTGAGGGAAAACTCAGATACCTGAAAAACAGAATTAATTTTTCGACGATAACTGTTACAATTTATGAACCGCAGTCTGCGCTTGCCGAGCAGGAATCTGTTTTTTATCCGGTAATATGGGCAATGCGTCAGCTCGGAATGATCTTCTTCGGTTCGATAGGAATATTTGTCCTGATAGCGGCGGGGATACTCCCGTGGGCGCTTATTGTATACGGGATTGTAAAGATTGTAAGATACCGCAGGAAAAAGAGAGAAAAGACAGAGTAGGTATTCAGTAGCACCTTGTCAGAAATAAGATTACTGCAAAGATTCCGAATATGAAATTTATTAACTTGAAAGGCGGCTCTAAAAGAAGAAATATTCTGACAGGGATTACACCTGAGAAGATAAGATAGGCAACTCTGCCCAATCCGCTCTGAATCTGATTCAGGACTATTCCGTAGAATAATTCCGCCCAGAGATTGAAGATAAAGGAGGAAAACATCGCTGAGAGGATTTTAAATGTCTGGCTGTTTGTTGCAAAGATCAGTGCTGATTTTATCTTTTCAATTCTGTCTCCATAATTATCAATCAGTTTGTAGAATGAGAGAGCGGTCGCTATCGGGAAGCCAAACATAAATATAAATCCGGCTGTCTTGAATATGAACGGCGGTATACAGGGAGAACAGGTATTCACCAGATACGAGAAAAAGAAGAATATCCCCACGAACCAGATGTAGATGAAAGAGAAAAGGCAGAAGAGAATAAATCCTGTGGCAATATTAACCCCTGCCGAAAAACCGGTAATAACCAGAAGGATAGAGCTTATAATGAGTATCGTCTCTATGGTTTCATCTTCGATGGTAATAAAGCTGAAATGTTTAAGGTACAGATAAATTCCGCCGGCGATTATCGTCCCTATGACGAAGTATGATATATAGACAGACAGGTATAGCAGGCTTGTATATCTCTGTTTTGCATGGGATTTGAAACTTTTAGCAAGTCTTGATAGATAATAAGTGAAAAACAGGCTTACACAGAAGACGGTTACGATAAGTCCGGTATTGCTGAGTATGTCGGTAAATAATCATCTGCCGGATAGCAGAGAATAGATAAACTGAGAGACCATAATTCCGATATCGTATAATAACTCGCTCAGATTTAACTTTTCACCTAACTCTTTTTTCATTGCCGGTATGTATTTATATAGTTAAAAACTGATTTTTATGCAAGATATTCCTGAACCTTGAATAAGATAATCAGACGGCATTAAGGAGATACCCTGCTTAGATGGAGACCGGCTGATATAGGGCTGAACTTATTGGTCTGATATGAATTTTTAATAAGCATTTTGCGATGTAATGTTTTTTTAGTGTTTCTCTGGTAAAAAAATCAGGATTAATCCAGCAGGAGAATAAAAATTTAATCTGTATTTCATTCAACTAATGAGATTTATGGGTTTCTGCTGTAAAAAATATCGGTT
>DYEF01000074.1 GCA_020725805.1 Bdellovibrio sp. | reverse complement strand
CTTTCTTCTGGTAGATTTTCGATGTTGTCATTTTCAGATGGCTTTGAGACTACGATTTCAGGTGGAGAATTACAACCAGAGGATGAATACTCATTCTTATAGCCCGATAAAATTGCAATTGATACAATTAAAGATGAGATCAGAGAAATACTAAATTACTCTCTCATAAAACCCTCCAGAGAAACTTATCGATTTTATGGTCTTTAAATATACTACACGATAGATAGATAGGTGTGAGAACTAAATTTTACAACCTCAAACAATCAAGCCCCCTTTGTTGAGACTTACAAAAGTAATTATATGGATTTTGAAAACGGCATGCAAGGAACAATGTTAAACTATAAATATCCCACAAATTTTTCATAAATTATTAAGCAAAGTTAAGTGTCACCTTAGGGTTTTCCCATAGCTATCCTAAATGACATATTATTCATAAATCCGAGGTTAGGTAAAAACATTGGTAATTAATCAAGTATTGAATTTTAGAAAATAGCCTTATATAATTTCACTAGCCGATTCTTTTGGAGTATTTATAATAGTGTTATAATCACTTAAAGAAGAAGTAGAGGATAGCCTTGATTAGAATACAGGTTGCAAAGTATACATCTGAGTTGATTTTTCATTATCAGGATAAGAGGGGATAATATTATGCCGGAAAAAGAGAGAGCTCCGAGAAACAGGACAATAACTCTTAGTGATAGTGAGAAGGAACTCTACAAGAGTCGCCTTGCATTTGCGACCGGAAAGATGAGTTTAAAAGAGATTATTAACAAAACCTTCAATAACGACCTCTTTGAAGTAATAGACCTCTTCCCTGAAAAATCAGTTGACCTGATGATAATCGACCCGCCATACAATCTGGACAAGAATTTCGGAGGTTACAGATTCAGCAAATCCGACAACGATACATATATCAGTTATCTGAGGAGCTGGTTTCCAAAGGTAGTGAGATTATTAAAATCAAATGGCAGTCTTTATATCTGCGGCGACTGGAGGTGTACTGCCGCCATTTATCAGGTTGTTTCAGAATATCTCATAGTCAGAAACAGAATTAACTGGCAGAGAGAGAAGGGGAGAGGGGCAAAGAAGAACTGGAAGAACTGCACCGAGGATATCTGGTTTGCAACAGTATCTGATGATTACTACTTTGATGTTGAGTCAGTTAAGATGAAGAGAAGGGTAATCGCACCTTACAGGGAAGACGGCAAACCAAAGGACTGGATAGAGACCGGAGAGGGGAATTTTCGTCTTACATATCCTTCGAACTTCTGGGATGATATAACAGTCCCTTACTGGTCGATGCCCGAAAACACAGACCACCCGACACAAAAACCCGAAAAACTTATAGCAAAGCTCATTCTTGCAAGCTCTCCTGCGGGGGGACTTGTCTTTGACCCGTTTCTGGGCTCAGGGACAACTTCGGTTGTAGCAAAGAAGCTGGGTCGTAATTACTGCGGGATCGAGATAAACACTGATTATTGCTGTCTTGCGGAGAAAAGGCTTGAACTTGCTGAAAACGATAAAAGAATACAGGGATATTCAGACGGCGTATTCTGGGAGAGAAATACACTGAGTTATCAGAAGAGAGAGGATATAAAGAGAAGTAAGAAATATTCGGAAGAATTAGTTCTTTTCAAAAAATCAAGATAAAGAATGTTACAAATTAAATTATAACCTCAGACAAGACACATTTTTACTCAGGCTTACAATAGTATTAATAAAGAATATATTTTAGGTGGCTTTGGTACATTTTACTACTCAGCCACCTTTAATATACTTACTTCTTCTTCTTCCTCTCGAATCTGGGGAGAATTGTCGCGGGCTCAGGCAGAACGAGTCTGTCCCCGACTTTTACCTCTTCTCCGACATTTACATTTGCCTTTGAAGATGGTGAGCAATATATTCCGATTCTAGCACCTTCCTTTATATGTCTTCTGTCAACATAAGCAAGACCGACCTGATACCCCTCTCCGTTGAACGCCGAGGACGTAACATAACCGATTGCAACTCCCTGTGCATTGACTACTACATCCTTCTGTTTTGCCGGCCGGGATATCTTGTTGGTCATAATGAACCTGATTATCTCCATTGTCCTCTTCTTCTCTGACTCGATGAAAGCATCCCTTCCGATGAAGAACGGCTTGTGGAGTTTCACATACGGAGAGAATCCGGCGCCGGCAGGAGAGATATTGTACGGACCTGCGAGTTCGTGTCCATAGAGCGGCAGTCCTGCCTCTGTCCTGAGTGAATCTCTTGCACCGAGTCCGCAGGGTTTGACCCCGTATTTTTTGCCGGCATCAAGAAGAAGTTCCCAGATTTTCAGAACCTTATCAGGGTGTATATAAAGCTCAAATGCAATCTCTTCGCCTGTATATCCGGTCCTCGACAGGATTACTGACTCCTTCTCTATCTCTATCTCCAGAAAGTCGGTTCGCCTGAGTGATCTGATTCTCTGCTTCCTGTCGGGGGCGCCGGCAATATCGAGCAAGGTCGGAAGTGCCATTCTTCCCTGCAGGGAGATATCTACTCTCATCTCACTACCACTGCTTTTGTCCTTTAGATTCCTGATTTCAACCGGTGTGTCGATGTTGATATATGATCTCTTACTGCACAGAATCGCCTTTCCGGAATTTACATAATTCATCCACGCAAGGTCTTTATCCGCATTGCTTGCATTGACAACTATCATATATGAGTCACGGGATTTTCTGTAAAGCATAATGTCATCTATTACATTTCCCTCTGTGTCGAAGAGATAGCTGTACTGGGATTGTCCCGGCAGTATCCACGAGGCATAATTTGCAGTCAGAATGTTCAGAAAAGACTCTACGTTCTTCCCTCTGACCTCCAGAACTCCCATATGAGATACATCGAAGAGCCCTGCTGCATTTCTTACAACATTGTGTTCATCGAGGATACTTGTGTACCATACCGGCATCTCCCATCCTGCGAACGGAATTACCTTTTGTGCATTCTTCTTATGCCAGTCAAAGAGGACTGTCCGCTTGAGTTCGCCTTCCTTTTCCTCAAATACGAATTTCTCCCTTGATACACTTTTTGAATTGGCGGCAAAAACCTCCCTTATGACCGGCTCGCCTGCAAAATATACCTTTTCTGATTTGAAATACTGGGGATATTTTTTATAAAAATCCTTTATGGTAAGCAGTTCATCATCTTTGCCAACAAGTAAGATTGAGTTTGGATCAGTCTCAGCAAGGCCACTTTCCTTTATCATGGAGTTTGTGTTTTTGAAAACATCTTCCGTCATAACCGCTGCTATATATCTGTTTCCGTTGAGAGCGGTGACGTTAAAAAGATAAATATTCTCTTTGAATGACCCGCCCTTTTCCCCGATATTCATCGACAGAACCTTTTCGGCATTTTTCAGTCCCTTTGGAGAAAACAGAAGGCCCTTGAATTTCTTTTCGAGAAGGAGGTCGTCCTGAAGGTCTATTATATTTGCCGGTCCCTCTATCTTCTTTGTTACATCTTCCCTGTCGAATACGACATATCCGTCTGATATATTCCGGAGGTATTCGAGCAGCATATCTTTTCTGTGGGGATTGCAGACCATAATGAATTTATCTTCGTTTTTATCGGATACGCAGAAGATATTTACAAAGTCCAGAAGCTTTCCATCGGCATTAAAGAGCGGAGATGCGAGTGATTCTCCGGCCTTCATATTGATTACATCGGCGGTCAGAACCTGATGCAAAAAGTGTCCCGGACGTTCACCGGATATCTCGAACAGGCCGTATCTGTTCATTTCCAGAAATACTTCCGTCTCTGCTGAGTATTTATACTCAGACTTTTCGGTTCTGACAGGTGTAAACGGCATAAACGGATAACCGATTTTCTCATCGGATTTGAGCACAACTGACTGATTTAGACCGAGCACCCGCTCTTTCCCTTTTATAATAGTTGAGTGTTCGACTTTCCCTCTCGGCAGCTGTCCTGTCAGACCCTGATAGAAGAACGGCTTTATGTCCAGAATTATATCTGTAATTATATCTGCAAGCTCTCTGACCTCCTTTTCCCTGTATCCACGCTGCGTAATCCACGGTGTCCCTATTCTGAGGGCACTGGCATGTGCCGCTGTTGGATCTCCGGCAATTGTATTCTTATTCAGGACAATCCCGCAGAGTTCCAGAATCCTCGCGGCGATCTCGCCTTTGACGGGAAGAGGCTTTGAATTCGGAAGTTTGTTCAGGTCGATGAGGAGCATATGTGTGTTTGTCCCGTTATTTGCGAGTTTGAGCCCGCGTTTTATAAACTGGTCTGCCATTGCTGATGCATTTTTCACGACCTGTTTCATCATCTCCCTGAAGAGGTCTGAATCGGCAATCTTAAATGCAATTGCCATTGCAGCCATCTTGTTTACGTGAGGACCGCCCTGTTCACCCGGAAAGACGGAATTGTCTATCCTTGCAGCAATCGTCTCGTCCTTTGTAAGAATTATCGCGCCTCTTGGCCCGCAGAGTGTCTTGTGTGTCGTGCACATAACAGCGTCGCAGTATTCAATCGGGTTCGGATAGACACCTCCCACAATGAGTCCTGCAGGGTGTGAGACATCTGCAACAAGTTTTGCCCCGACCTCATCGGCTATCTCCCTGAATCTCTTCCAGTCGGGTGCCCACGGGTATGAGGTCCAGCCTGCAATTATCATCTTCGGCTTCGACTCCTTTGCCTGCTGCATAATCCTGTCGTAGTCCAGAAGTTCGGTCTTCGGGTCGGCGGAATACGAAACTATCGTATATCTCTTGCCCGACCTGTTGAACGGTGAGCCGTGAGTCAGGTGTCCGCCTTCAGAGAGTGCCATACCCATAACCACATCACCGGGCTGAACGAATGCCTCATATATTGCATTATTCCCCGCTGCACCGGATAACGGCTGGACATTTACGTATATTTTATCTTCCGGAAGATTCGGTGTGGCAAATAATCTGGCTGCCCTCCTCTGGGCGATTACCTCGACGAGATTTGCAATATCACAGCCTTTGTAGAATCTCCTGTCTGCATACCTTCTGTATCTTGCCATCTGATAGTAATAATCGGTGACCTTCTTCTCTTCCTCCCTTGTCATTCTTATCGGCGGATAACCTTCCGTATATATACTTACAAAGGCGGTGGAGAGTGCCTCCCTTACCGGATAAGGCGTAATCGATTCGGAGGGTATGAGGACTATCTTCTGAAGCTGTCTCTCCTCTTCAACCTTAGAGAGAAGAAAGATATCTCTGTCGAAATCTTTCAGTTCGCTGCGGAATATGTTGCTGTATTCTTTATTCATACATACCTCCTGAATCGGGGTTAATATTTACAACCAAATGAGTTTAAGTCAATAAAAAGAATGAAACTGAAAAATGACACTAATAAATTTTTATTCAAAGTTACTTTTCCTGCAAGAGCTCAATGAGCTTTTTATCTTTTTTCAAACTATTACGCAATAAATCTACTGACAGGAAAAATCAGATTAAGAGATTCATTTCAAATATTCACAACTACAGCCAGAATTCTCCCTGCTCTCAGAACCAGATGATATATCAAATCTTAAAACATCTACATCAGTTGACGTAAGCTCTACTGCTGAACCATGGTCTATGCTTTCTTCCGTCCCATTATATATATCTTCAAATCCATTTATATCACTGTTTTCATCCAGATCATTTTTCTCTACCATATCTTCTGCAGGTGTATCTCCTTCACCTGCATCATTCAGATTCTCTACTATGCAGTCAAACCCTTCACAGCATAAATTACAATCATATGACTCAAACTCTCTCTTCCCTGTGGCACAAATGCTATTTTTACCGCAGCATAAAGTACTTGTCTGATTCAAAATAGCATTCTGACTGCAGGAAGGTATACAGGATGGACATTCATAATTAGGGGAATTACATTCACACTTGTTTTGTTTACAAATATAACAGGGCGATTTACAGCCGCAGTCCTGAGGACAATCTGAACAATTCTCATTTGCATTACAAATCCCATCTCCGCAGAATGAATTCACGTCGTCAAAATGAACTACAAGGTCAAAAAAGACCGCACCTGTTATATCTCCATTGGTAGCGAATTCGTTATCATTTCCATGTGCAATATGAATATACCATCTGAAATTCTTGTCAAGTACTCCACACGATTCCCCTCTTGCCGTCTTCTCAATACCATCTTCAAGAACCCAGTAGTGACCGCTTATATCCCATCTGTGTTCTATTTCAAGTATATGTCCAGAGTCATTACAGAAGTAATAAGACATTACAGTTGTAGCCCAGCAGGTATCCTGAGCACCAGCACCTTTAAACTTATGCCTGAATGCCCCCTGATATCCACTGTCACAAGGATTCTCACACCTCAAATAATGAGATTCAATAAAACCAGGACCTCCTTCACCTTCCCATAAATTATCCGGAGATATCCCCATCCCGAATACAGTCTTTGCCCAAGGGCTCCCTACTCCCGGATCTGGACATATATCCGGTTCATGCGGCCAGCTCTGTGGAAATTTTGTCATTTTTATTTTTAAATATCCCTGAGATGGATTGATTCCCTGAGGCAATGGAATAATCAACCCTGTATTCTGGGAAGTTACCCTGAAACCCTCGGATGTAATTTCTCCCCCTTTTATTATTGCGTTCAAACTATCAAGTTCATTCCTGTCACTCAGAGACAAAGATAGGTCATAGGAATACAAGCTTAAAGATATCAGCATTAAAAAACTAACGAATAAAAAAAATCTTCTGTTTGTCATTTTACAAACCTCGTCCGGGACTAAGCTTATACTACAGCTTTAATATCTTTTCGTCAAGTTTGAACTAGGTTTTGACACAGCATTTGCCAGATGATATACTTTTGACTATGAAAAAATACATTTTTATTTTTAATTTTATACCTCTTTTAATTTTTGCAGAAGAGGTATTGAAGGTCGATGACCCGCTTTCAGGTACTACAAAAGGTATTATGGAGGGCGGAGAGCTTACAATGGACGGCTGGGTAGCAACCTCTGGTCCTGATTCAAGAATAAGCTATGACCTTGGAGTCGCTTATGGTGAGGGAAGATTAGAGATAGAACTAAAAAATTTCCTTCCCTGCCAGCAGCCAAATGCTGAGAAATGTCATATAATAACTATGTATCAGACAGAAAAACAGGAGAGAGATTCGGTGCATCTTGCCGGAGAATCCTATTTTATTATAAGAACCGGGACCGGATATTTTGATCCCTGTGAATACAAGGTCCTCACAAGACCTATCTGCGAGCCTGGTGCAGAGATAGATTATGAGGCAAGGGTGGAGACAAACTATCAATGGGATTATACCACAACCTACAGGTATATTGTTGAATGGAAATTGAATGGAAATATTAAAGTCATAAAGGACAACAATATAATCTACGAATATACTCACATCTATCCACCCTATTACCGCTATATCCTTATTGGAAGAGACAGGACTACAAAGCCAAATTACGGCGAACAACCCGGGACTATCTATAAAAATATAAAGATATATGTAAATGAAGATTCCAAACTTATCAATAATCCTTGTAATCCAACAGATGCTGGTATTGGTAATGATATCGCTCAATTAGAAGATACTGGACATATAATAACAATGAGAATTCTCCCGATTGATGACACATTCACATCAAAAGGAGAACCTGATTCTATAAAGGGCAGTCTTGATAATTTTCAGGTGGGCGGCGATGGAAGTGGTTCATACGGAAGGGTGATTTTTCTTAAGTTTGACCTAAATAATTTTAAGGGATATAAAATAATTTCAGCAAAAGTGTCGGCATATGTGACAAATTCGGGTTATGTGGGAGGCATATCCCGGCAGATTGATAATGACTGGGAAGAGGAGAGTCTTACATACAATAATATGCCTGTGCCAAACACAAATATTATATCAAATCAAGGATATTTTTCTGTAAATGATATGGTTTTCTGGGATGTTACGTCTATTATCTCGCAGGGTGAAATAAATTCATTTAATATCATATCCCTTTCGGACGATGGTTCTGCATTTTACTCAAAAGAATACTCCGATATTAGTAAAAGACCGTATCTGGAAATAATAGCAAAATACGAGAGCATTGATGCCGGAGTTGAAAAAGATATGAGAGAGGAAGATATTTTATCCGAAGATGAATCATCAGAAAACGTTGATACAACTATTTTCTCAGACATCCCGGCAAAATCCGATACCTCTGCCGAAGATGGGCTGTCAGCAAATGACATACCAGTTATTGAGGACAATCTGTTTTTTGAAGACATATCAAAACTGGACACTATTGCAGATACACATCTTTCTGATTCTTCTTCCTCCTGCAGCTGCAATTTTATAGAATAAAAATCAGCATCTTGTTTATCTTTTGAAAATACTAAAAAGAAGAGATAAAATAATGCTTATAATTATTGATGTTGCAAGCGGGAAGTAGAATGTAAAGTTCTTTTTCTGAACAATTATATCACCCGGTAGTCTGATGCAAAAGAACTTGTCGATAAAGAAGAAATGCATATGCCAATCATACTATAAAAGAGAAAAAAGGGTTTGTCTAATATTTATTATTTATCGTCTGACAGTTTTTTGCCAACTTAATTATTTGATTTTATCTCTTTCAGACTTTAACTCCTTATATATACACGTTGTTACAAATGGGCCCTTTTGTCTTCACTTTTTCGCTGAATATAGTTCTGTCTTTAAATTTTAAAAGGCAGGTTTTTAGTAGGATTTGGTTTTAGGCTATTCTGAGCGACCTGCAAATGTGGCTGACTTAGCATTGGGCTTTCAATCTCGATAATTTTTTTCTCATTTATTTTCGATGGCTTTTCTGCTATTTTGCTTTCTTTTTCAAAGTCATCTTTTTCAATATCGGGTTCTTTGGGAATTAATTTCTTGTCAATTAATTTTACTCGTTCAAAATCAATATTCCGTAATGGATTCGGTATAGAAAAGTATTTTGCAAGATTATGCCAGTCATTATTTCTAATCGTAACAATATCATTCAAATAAAAGCTTACCCAGCTTTCACCTAATTTAAAGTTAGGTAGCGTTCTTTCAAGTTTTTGTCGAGATATTTCTACATATTTTTTATCTAATTCAAATCCAATAAATTTTCTTCCAAGGCGTTTTGCAGAGATTGCTGTTGTTCCGGTTCCAGCAAAAGGGTCTAAAACAATATCACCTTCATCAGTAGTCATTAATATAATTCTATCTAATAAATGAATAGGCAATTGACATGGATGTGGATCTCTTTTTGTATTGTGTTTTATCCTGTGAATATCCGTCCAAACATCTGAAACTAAAGGTCCAAAAGGATGTAATCCATCTTTTTTACCGCCATAATCTTTTAGTAAATAACCTAATTTCCTATCGCGCTTATGCGGATGCCTTAACTCATAAATTTTTGCTCCTTTTTCTTTTTTAGTGTAAAATAGGATGCCATAATGTGCCGGTTGCAAAGATTTTCCCATCGGTGCGGTGGGCGCATCCCAAGCGATCCAATGTTTAAAATAAGCGTGTTTATTCAAAAATGCAGCATAATATGTTAGCCATTTAGGAATGTTATGAACGAATATAGATCCTGTTGGTTTGGTAACCCTTACCATTTCACTGATCCATTTTTCACACCAATCCAGGTATTCTTGAAATTCTAAACTATCCGAATAACTTGAGTAATTCTTTTTTAAATTAAAGGGTGGATCAGCAAAAGTAACATCTACCGAATTGTCTGGAATATTCTTGAATAATTCTAGACAATCTCCATGATGAATTTGGTTAATATATTTTTCAATCATATCATTCAAATCTTAATGACCATGTATTTAAAGCTAATTCAGCTAAAATTGATTGTCTTTCATTTATTGTTTCAATTGTCCAATCATCATATTCTCTTAAAGAATTAGTTATCCATAATTCAGATTCTGTATATTTTTTCTTTTTATCTGAAAACTTAGAACTTTTGAAGTCATTGTTTTCTTTTGTTTTCATCAAAGTAAGATTCCCTATCCTCTTATAATAGACAGTATGTTGTTCCTCTGTAAAGTTGGGGTAATTATTTTCAGGGTTTTCAGGTAGAATGTGTTCAAGATTTACAGAGTCAGGATTTAAGTTTACTATGAGTTCTGGATGTTCTTTGCCTCTTTTATAATTTTCAATGGCAGCAAGGTAATATCTTGCGTATTTTGCTTTACTAACACTTGCTATGCTAAATTGTTCTTTAAATGTTTCATCTTGTGGAATTATGGAGCTTAAGGAATTTCTTAGCTCAGATGCATTTTTAATATTTTCAGAAATAATTGCATGTGCTTTTTCAGCGTATGCTTTTTCTAATGTACCTCCTCCTAAACCTCCAACAATTAAGTTTCTAACAAGCCAAGAAACGATAAGTTTTAACGATTTCTTTACCTCAATAGGTTGAAATTTTTTAAGAATTGAAAATACTAGAGGTCTGTATTGCTCTAAGCTGAAATAATTAAGAGTTTCAATATAGTTTTTACACAGATTATCAAAGTTGTTCCAGAAAGAAGAGTTAGGATTGAGAATTGCTAAATATATATCAATGTCATTCTTTAAGTTATTTACAAAAGTGGTTACTTGAGTAGAGTTATTTATTTTATTTTTAATTTCTTTGTATAGTTCATTTTTGCTTTCACGAACAAATGAATAATTAACAAACCAATAATGTTTAATATAAGTTAATAATAATGATTCATCTTCTGTTTCTATCTTTGAAACAAGTTCTATCCAAGCTCTTTGAACTTCATCTATTCTATTATCCGCTTTTCCGTATAAATAATTTTTTATTAAATCGGTTTGTGCTAGTGCCAATCCTCTATCGTTCAATGTTTCAAAAATTGTAAAAGCATTCACATCTGTAGGTACAGTTATAACCACAACTTTTAATTTTTCATCTAAAAAATCTTTCCAGTCAATTAATACATTTTCATCATTATTATGATTTTTTAATACTCTCGTAATAAAATTAAAAATTGTATGATAAGCATCTTTTAAATAAGTATTAGATAACCTTCTTGCCTCAGCATTGTTCTGTTTATTAATTATTAAATTTCTATAAAACTCATTATCCTGTTGGCTTAATTCTAACTTGGGGAAATATTCTTTAGTTCGAATATCATAGGTGCTTAGATATTTAGTGTGTATTTCATCAGAATCTGTTTTATTTTGCAATAGATCACGAATTGAAGCGTATATTAACGAAACAGAAGTTATTCTTTGTTGTCCATCAACAATTTCATTTTTATTGTTATCTCCAGCAGTCAATACTATTGTTCCTAGAAAATACTCATCCTCATTAAAATTATTCTTTATGTCATACAATAAATCTTCAATATGCTCAGTTTGCCAGGAATATGGTCTTTGATGTGTCGGCACTTTAAGATTTTTGTTTTTAATAAGTGTCCCAATGCCAATAAATTCATATTTAATTTCACTCATAATAGTTTATCTTTTAAGAATTTTTCAAATCTTTTTAATTCATCTTTGTGATAAGTAAACACATCTTCATAAGCCGTTACCATTCTTTTTAGATCACCTTTTCTAACATACCAACCTATACCATCTACAAAGCCAATAAAACTTGCTTTGGGATAGTGTTCTTTAATTAAATTATCAACAGAAATCTCAGTTTTAGATTTATCCCCCTGTCCTGAAGATGTGGTAACCAAAAAAGAACTTTCAATTATTATTAATGGATTTTTCTTATTAGGAATAATAAAGTCCATTGTCCGCTTGCTGTCTGGGGCATTAGCAATAAGTTCACTTAAATCTCCAGTTTCAAACGAAATACTTAATTTTTCCAATATTTCGGTAATAACAGTTTCTGGATTATTCTCTTTCTTTCCAGAATAACTACCTTTTTCCTTATAACGAATAAGAGTATCAATTAACTCAGGAATTTCAAATTTTAGTTTTGAAATGCTAAGTTTTTTTAATTCAAAAAGTGGGATCGTATTAGCTAAAAAAGGTATGGATGCACCTTCAAAGAAAATATTAATTATACCTTTTCTAAAATATTCATTTTTTCTGATGTGTTTTAAAATTATTTCATCAGACCATTCCTGAATATTATTAGGATTTTTCTCATTATACCATTTTTCTTTATAAACAAGTTTATTGAGTTCAGGATTATCAACTATGCGAATTATTGTTGTAAGTCGTTTTAAATATTCATTGGAAAACCCAGTTAATGCTAATAGTGCTTTTAAACCGTTTTCTTTCTCTGACAAAAGCCATTCAAAAATTTCTTTTTTTAGACCTTCTGTTTCAACCTTGTTTTTTACTATTAAAAGGGTTTCTTTTAGTGAATTGATATAACCTTCATAATTATCTTCAAACTTAGAGTTGAAAAAATAAAATGTGTTCTTTTGAATTACTGTTTGAAATTTATCTTCAATGCTTCTTGTCATGTAATTTAAAATTATTGCTTTTGAAAAATTAAAATATATTCTTCTTTCATTGTATTTCTCATTCCCTTAATGGGTTTCAATATGCTTTTTACTAAAGTCATATCATGTTTTTTGGCTGAATCTATCACTTTTTCTTCCAATCTTATTCCTCCGGTTTGATTTGTATTTGAACCAATTATCAAAACAAAAAATTTTTTCCTTTTTATAACTTTTGAGACTTGCGAGCAAAAAGTATCCATGTCAGCAAAATATTTTTCAAGTTTTTCAAATTTTGTTTCCCCTTTTAAACCGATCATTTTTTTCTTTAATTCATAGGTATCATAACCTAAAAATTCTAATTGCTCTTTATCATTTTCAACATAATCAATTGCAAACGAATATGGCGGAGAGGTTATTACGCAGTCAACGGAATTACTTTCGAGTTTGATGTTTAAAGCATTGGAATCTGATAAAACTTCCAAATTGCCAATTTTTTTCTGGTCAAAATATTGATTAGATAAAAATGATTTTACAGTATCAATATATCTTGGTAAAACCTTGCCAAATAATTGTTCGTGATTTGATTTTACAACTCTTTTTGAATAACCCAAAGCGTCTAAAAATGCTAAAAATGCAAGATTGTATATTTTGATTTTATTATCATCACCAATCTTATTTATTCTCTTCAATACATCACCTTGCTTGAAAAAATCAAACAATTTTTTGTTTTCAATTTTTGTTTGTTCTAATAATTTCAGGTCAATAGTTAGTGCTTCATATTTTGTTTTAATCATGAATTGACAAAAAGGATTAACATCTATCGCCTTGGAATTAATTCCCATTAAAGCTGCTTCAATGTTTGTTGTACCGCTGCCAGCCATTGGATCTAAAATAGTTTCACCTTTTTGAATGTTTAAAATATTTATTAAACCTTTTATTAATTGTGGATGAAATTTTCCACGATAAGGGAATAATCCATGAGTGGCGTATCCTGTAGAAAATTGTCCTTCTTCAAAATATGCCTGTGTCGTTGATGACCTGTCAGCATGAATTTTTTTCGAATTATTTGAATATAATAAGTAATGCTTTGAGAATTTATTGTCAACTGACTTTATATAAGCTGTTCTTTCTAAAAGTTGTTCGTCTGATAAACTTTTAAACTCAAGATAAGCTAATTCTAATTCAAATAATTCATTAACACTTGGAAAAAGTTCCACTCTACCCCCAAAAGCCTTTTTTATAACAGTTTCTCTGTTATTAATATCAAGCATAATCTTTAAAAAAATAATAGTGAAAAAGAGATTTCAGTTAACATATACAGGTCATCACTAATATTCTCACATAATATTAATACTCTAATGAATTCTTGATGTCAAGGTAATTTCTTTATCTCTCTGGAAATACCCCAAAATTTTTCATAAATCCTCCACAAAACCAAGTATTAACTGGTTTCTATCAACTTTAATCTTTTTATAATGATTTTAAGCACTTCTGATAATCCATAATAAATACAGAACAAATCTTGGGCTCTTTGGGTTATCTTATATGTCCTATGTAACTTATTTATCAAAATATCCCTCACCCTTGATACCTCTTCCTTAGATTCTTATATACGAAAAAGCATTACTACTACCCCTAATCCAAAAACCATATATTTACTTAGCTGATTCAAAATCTCAGAAAAACATTGGGATATAACTTTGATTAAAACTATACAAATACAATTAGTTTATTTATAGAGATTAATCAAACATAATGAAATCAGGGGATTTGAGAGCAATATTGCTTTCAAATAGTTGAAAATAAATAATTCAGGCTCTCATACATTCCAATAACCGTAAAATTTTTGAGAATTTTCGATTTATTCTGTTTGAATTATTACATACTTATCTATTTTCTGAATAAATTAAAGAACATAGATAAAATTATGCTCAAAATTACCGATGTTGCAAGCGGGAAGTAGAATGTAAAGTTCTTTTTCTGAACAATTATATCACCCGGTAGTCTGCCTATAAATGGTATTTTGTTTGAAAAGAATAAAAGCAACCCTATAATACCGGTGATTGCTGCAATCAGTATGAGTATTCTTCCGAGCTCCTGCATATCAGATATATTCTGACAATACTCTTTTATAAGTATCAAAATCTGTCTGAGAAAAGAGGACAAAAATTACTTTCTCAATTTCACTGTGGCGATTCAAAAAATCAACAACAGTCTTTATTGCAATCGGGGCCGCCTCTTTTATCGGATATCCATAAGCCCCTTTTGATATAGAAGGGAATGCGATTGTTTTAATATTATTCTCAATAGCGAGCTTAAGTGAATTTTCATAACAGTTTCTCAAGAGTTCCGGTTCATTATGCCTGCCATCTCTATAAACAGGACCTACTGTATGAATCACATATTTTGCCTTCAGGTTGTATCCGTTGGTAATCTTTGCCTCGCCTGTCTCGCAGCCGCCAAGCCGTCTGCACTCTTCCTTGAGCATCTGTCCTGCTGCCCTGTGAATTGCGCCGTCGACACCTCCGCCTCCCATCAGTGATTTATTGGCCGCATTGACAATAGCCTCCGTATCGATTTGTGTGATATCTCCGATTATAATCTCAATTCTGTCTTTGATGCTTTTCATATATCCTTACAGGATTTTTTTACGATATCTCCGCAGAAAGGCACATCATATCTTACCATCTTAAGATTCAGGTTCAGTATAATTGTTTTATTCGCATCCGAGCCATTGTCTTCTACGATTATAGAGCCTGCCCCCGATATTGCATTGAACCATATCTCCTGAATGATTATCTGGTTGTCTACCATTGAGTACTTTACAGTGGCCTTGAGTGCCCCGGCCTCATCGGTCTTCAGTGTCTGATTTGATTTGATATCCTGCGGTAGTGTAATGTTGATTATGTCTTTACAGGGGAGAATAGTGCATATCTTGAAGAGTGAAATGTTGATGACAGGTTTGCCGTCTTCGATCTTCTTACAGGCTGTCCCTCTGTTGTAACCTGACCTGATACCGCCAAGGGTGAGGGAGATCTCCTCAAAAGATGCACTGTCCTTCATAAATTCGTCGCAACTGCCGAGAAATTTCGCCTTTATCTGACCGGAGAGCATTGCTGTCTCGAAGAGGTTGGCCTTCTTACAGGTTCCTACCTCGCTCAATGTGCAGGTGCAGAGCATATTGCCGAAACTCTTGTTTATGTCGGATGGTGCACACCTCTGCATGCAGAGTCCCTTGTCATATTCGACTCCGTAATATCCGCTAAGTATTATACAGTCGGAATTGCATTTGCAGACATTGTTCCCTGTGCACTGCTCATAGGGACTGAACCCGTCTTCAGAACAGGGTAAGATTCCTTCGCAGCCGTTTGTAGGGTCGAGGTCTTTATCGGTGTAACCTATGTTGCATTTTTCGACTCTGCATACTCCTCCGAGACAGAGGGCAGATGAGACATTCTCCTTTATGCAGTCATCCGGTTTCTCACACTGTGGTTCGGAGGGTATATCGCATTTGTTGTTCTCTTTGCACATCTGACCCGGCGGGCAGTCGAAGTAGTTACTGCACTCAAGTCCGCTCTCGTCAATCAGATGACAGGTCTTGTCGGGATTATAGCAGAACTCGTTCTCCTTACACTCCGATTCCTCACAGGAGTAAATTCTGAAATCGGTTTTATGACACTTCTTGTCGGTTCTGCTGCAGTACTGGTCTTTGGGGCAGTTTAAGCTCGATTCACAGGGGGCAAATTCTATCTCCACAGAACAGGCAGTAAATAAAAAAAGAACGAAAAATATCGGAAGATAAAATCTCATCTCAGTAGGAAAGATAGAAGTTAACAAATGAGCCACTGACAGATACGGCTGCGGGCACCTTTTTGCTTTTCAGATAATAATGAATACCCAGACCCGCTGCCGTAAACGTTGCCACACCTGCGAGTCCGAATGATATATTGGCCGCCTTGGCCTTTGTATCTGCCGAGTCCAGAAGTTCCTTTGCGTTTATCTGTTCACAGAGCGAATCCCGGCTGGTTATATTGTCACATTTTGCGTTCTTTACCTTTGCTTCGTCTGAATTGGAGAGAATACCCAGCACAATCCCTGTTGAAAAAAGCATAAGCGCTGCGGAAGAGGATATTATAAATGGCGGTTCTTCGTAGAACTTGTTCTTCTTCTGACTCTTAACTGATGCCGCAAGGTTCTGCCCCGATGTCTCTGAATCTTCGCATCTGTCTAAATTCAGTTCGCTGATTTCGGAGGCAGTTACATTGACATCCACAACTTTACAGTCAGTATCTCCCTTCTTGATTCTGACTTTGTGTATACCGCTCGCAAGTCCGTCAACGATTACCGGTGCATTGGAATAGAATGTCCCGTCGATGAATACCTGAAAGTCCTCCGGTGCATTTACATTGACCGAACCTGTTCCGATCTTCTTGAGAGCCTCTTCTATATATTTTGCGGTATCCTTTACGAGATTTTCATTCATCTTGAAACTCTTCAGGAGTCTGAGGTCTATTCTGGCATTCGGGATATTGTATAGAATTCCCCTGAGAATCACGTTTCCTTTCTCCTTCATTATGGATAATGAGAGGAGCCAGTAAACCTTGACTATATCTCCCATCTGGGAGATGCACATAATATCGGACTTGCAGTTTTCGAGTGCCTCGACGGGAGAGAATCCAAGGGCTTTCTGCATATCTTCCTGTGTAATAAGTATATACCTGTTCGACTGGTTGAGTTCCTGTCTGACGTTTTTATCTATTGCGTTGAGAATGGCCTTGTCTATATTGGTGCTTCTGACATTCAATAGACCGAGCCGGCCTTTCTCCTGCGCAAACAGGTTTAACGAGAAGGCGATTATGACTATAATAATGGCTCTTTTCATTGGTTTTTCCTCAATAGCAGAATATCATCCTGATCAAATATAACAGAATAATTGTATTTTTCAATCAAATCCTTAATCCTGTTTTTAAGTATTTCGGGGTCCGATGTTGTATCTCCTCTGGTGAGAAGTAACTGATATTCTGCATCGGAGAACATCTTCAGTCCCAGCTTCTGATAATGGTACATGTGCAGGTTGAACGGGACGGGAAATTCGATTTTCTCCCTGTGGGTAAAATGTGGCCCGAATGTGTTTGCGGTGGCAAGTGAGGCGTTCTCAGGTATGAGGGATTTTGCCTTGTAGAAGGAGGATTCGTAGTAGTTTTTCTCGAAGTATTTGAATCTGACAACGGTGTGATATAATATTATCGAATTTCCTATTACAAAAAGCAGCATCAGCGAGGATGCAAAAAGGCTTAGGTGTCTGGATAAAAAGCCCGAATCCTTCAGTATGCTTTTCAGTTTCTGATATCCGTAGATTGATGAGGTAATTATGAACGGAATTACTATATTCAGGTACTGATACTTGAGTGCAAACTGAGGCGGGTAATTGGGAATCCAGTTTATATAGAGGACCGGCAGTATTACGATCAGGAATGCGGGCGAGAGGAAAGAGAGAAAGATCGTCGGATAGAAGAGTCTGAGCAGCACCTTTAGTTTTGTCCATTTGTACATCTTTACTATCGGGTAGAACGGATTTGTGATAATGCTCAGAATCACTTCCTTCATATTCTTCCCGAGATACGAATATCTCTCGATGTAGAGATAATCTCCTGTAAATGTCTTTGGTCTGAAAAGGGGGATTAATACCTTCATGACGACTATGAAATACACGAAACCGGCGAGGGATAGAATAAGATATTTCTTCTCCCTGCTGATGATTGCAAATGCAATACCGGTCAGAGTAACGGTAATTGCCACATCCTCCTTAATAATGAGAGCAATCAGAGAGGCTAAAAATACCTTAATATGTTTTTTCAGGGCAAACTGATAAACGATATATGCAAATAGCGGAATTGTAATAACCTCAGGGTGAAAATCAAAGAGAACGACAAGAAGGACATTCGAATTTCCGAGTATCGCAAGTCCGAATGCTGCAGAAACCTTTATATCTCTGGTCAGGTGATAGCTCAGTAGTCCGGCATAATATCCTGCAAGGGAGACAATAACGGTCTGTGCAATCAGAAGTATCCTGACATCTTCCCATATCCAGTATAAGGGTGCAAAGATAACGAGTATCGGTGAGAAGTGGTCTCCCAGATAATTAAACCCCTTGATTGAACTTTCAAAGAATCTGCCGTGGGCTATATTCCAGATTATCTGGTCGAAGAGTCCCAAGTCGTATATTGCACTGTTGAGCCGGTTGTGTCTGAGTATTGACAGATACGAGAAAACAAGAATGAAAAGCAGCATCTCTGCAAAGAGGATAAGTCCGAGATTCCGCTCTTTTGTGTCGTCAGACTTAAACAGATTTTCGGAATACTTCTCAATCATAGTTCAGAACAGTTGTGTCTATATAACACTTGTTGGGATTTTATCAATTCTAATCTTAAACAATATACACATGATAATATCGGCAGTCAGACCTATGAAGCGGCCTGTTAATAAAAGGATTGCATATTTTTGTTGAATTATCCCTTTTCGCCACTATATTGTGTCAGGCTCTTTCGGGAGTATCATTATGCCGTTTATCATAGAAACACTGAAGCACAACCATCTCCTTCTTATATTTATTGTTGCCGGACTCGGGTATGCGGTCGGTCATATAAAGATAAAAGGATTTTCCCTCGGGATTTCGGCTGTCTTGTTTGTTGGTCTCTTCTTCGGTGCCCTCGATAAGGATATAAAACTTCCTGAGATTGTCCATATGCTGGGACTTGTAATATTCGTCTATGCTATTGGCATTTCGAGCGGGCCGGGATTCTTTGCCTCACTGAAAGGAAGGGGATTTTCCGAAAATTTACTGGCGGGTGGTGTGCTCGTTTTGGGTTCGTTTGTTGTCATACTGGTCAAGAAGATATTTCTCCTCTCGTCCGGAGTGGCAGCAGGGCTCTTTTGCGGCTCCTTTACGAATACCCCGGCACTTGCAGCGGTAATTGAGGCTATAAAACGTGCGGCGGGTGATGGCGATGTCTCTGTTGCAAGCTCTGAACCTGTCTTTGGGTACTCCGTTGCCTATCCGATGGGTGTAATAGGAATTCTGCTCTCTTTTTATATGTTTCAGAGAATGTTTAAGATTGATTTTGCCGAGGAGGCGAGAAAGTATCCCGAGCAGGTAGGCGGACAGAAGAAGATAATCAATCTTACGATAAGGATAACGAAAGAAGACCTGAGCAATATCAAAATCGCCGATTTTATCCATTCGAAGCATCTCAGGATAATATTTGGGAGATATAAGAGAGGAGATATACTTGAACTTGTAGATAGTGAAACCGTCCTCAATAAGGGAGACCTTATAACGGTAGTGGGTGAAGAAGGAGATGTGATGAAGGCCGTTCAGCTGATGGGAGAGGTTAGCAATATCGCAATTGATATGGACAGGACACTTCTGGATTTCAGAAGGATACTTGTCTCGAATAAGGAGGTAGTGGAGAGGCCGATACGGGAACTGAAAATACCCAAGAGATTCAGGGCACTTATTACAAGGGTAAGAAGAGGCGATATTGAATTCATTCCTGACGGAAATACCGTTTTGGAACTCGGAGACAGAATCAGGGTGCTCGGGCCAAGAGACAGAATGGATGAGATATCTAAATACTTCGGAGATTCCTATAAGGCTGTTTCGGAGATAGATATAGTCCCGTTTGCACTTGGAATCGCGCTTGGAATTCTTGTGGGGAGCATTCCGATACCTCTGACGGATGAAATAAGATTCACGCTCGGGGTTGCAGGAGGTCCGCTGATTGCCGGACTTGTGCTCGGAAGAATCGGCAAGACCGGCAATATAGTCTGGCAGATACCGTATAACGCAAATCTGACTCTGAGGCAGATTGGGATAATTCTTTTTATGGCCGGTGTCGGGACCCGTTCGGGTTTTGCTTTTTATAATACACTGAAGGAAGGGAACGGTCCGCTGATATTTCTCCTCGGGGCTGTTATTACCATTACAGCTGTATGTGCAGCACTCATAATAGGATATAAGTTTATGAAGATTCCGTTCAGTATTATGACGGGAATAGTCAGTGGAATTCATACACAGCCATCGGCCCTTGCATTTGCCAACGAGCAGAGCAGACTCGATGCACCGAATATTGGTTATGCAACAGTCTATCCTCTCGCAACTATTCTGAAAATTATTCTGGCACAGGTGATACTGATATTTTAAGGTTTTGTTGTTGTTTCTTTAAGGCTTTATTTTACATACTCAATCTTTACATCCGGGACAACCCAGTCGATATGAACGGGGACATCGTTTGTGCCGCCCATTCCCTTTGAGTTCCCGTTTGCAAAGTGGGCTGTGTTCCATATCTTCTCTGCAATCAATGCACTCCAGCCGTGTTCCTTTATGTATTTTTCGGTAATGTTCTTATTGGTCCCGATACCGAGTTCGGCAAGGACATTGAAGTCTTTCTGCTCAAACAGAATCGGATTTATATTCTTCCTGATATATTCTTGCGCATCTATACTGTCGGAACTGACCTTGACAAATCTTCCTTTTTTTATCTCGAATCTCAGATTATAGGGCAATGGTTCGCTCCCGCCCCAGCCTTTAGGAACTGTCAGGTATCCCTCTGAGTCTCCTTCAAATACAGGGACGACGTAAGTCTCAGCACCCGGCAGATTACCAAATTTTCCCTTTGTATTCAGCATTCCGCTCGAGATATGCACAAGGGCCGGGTCAACTTCGACCTTGATATCTGTATCCTTTGCTGTGACTCTTATATACCTTGAGTTTTTAAGTTTATCTGCAATCTCACAGGTAATCCGGTGAATCTCATTGTAATCTACATCCATAGGGCCACCGCGGTCAAACATCTTGAATGTAAAGCCGGGCATACTTGCGATGCGCGTCCCTTTTTCAGTCTGAATCTTTCTGTACTTCGTATGGGTGAGTGAGAATGCGGTTGTGAGAAAGAGGATATCTTTATAGCCAGTCTTTTCATACAATTCATCAGTTGCATCTACTCCATTTCTCGGCTCTGGTGGTTCATACGATAATAATTCAACATCTACTCCCTCGGATTGGTAGATTTCAAACATCTTTTCAGCAAGTTCTATTGATGGCTTCATCTTCTCCTTTGTCTTTTCATCGAATCCCTCGTTTATCCTCTGATATACAATCCCCACCTTCTCACCATCCTGATAACCCATATTGATTCTAAGTGCGTTCAAGATTGATTTTCTAATAAACTCGTTCATTTTTTCTCCTCCAGAAATCTTATCCCTGCTTCAAATAATTGCTTTTCGTCTGGTACAGACGGGGCGTCGGTCATAAGGCAGGTCCCTGATGTGGTCTTCGGGAATGCAATTACATCCCTGATGGATTCAGCCCCGCTCATAAGCATAATCATTCTGTCGAATCCGAGTGCAATACCTCCGTGCGGTGGTACACCATACTTAAATGCCTCAATTAGAAAGCCGAACTTGGAGTTTATCTCTTCTTCACCGAGTCCCAGAGCCTTAAAGACCCGTCTCTGTAAATCGGGCGAATGAATCCTGATGCTGCCTCCGCCAAGTTCAAATCCGTTGAGAGTTATATCGTAGGCATTTGCCCTGACGTTTAATGGTTCTTTCTCAATGATTCCGATATCCTCTTCCTTTGGCGAGGTAAACGGATGATGACAGGCTACAAGTTTATTATCCTCTTCAGAAAATTCAAACATCGGGAAGTCATAAATCCAGACAAACTTGAATTCTCCTTTCTTCTTAAGCTCAAATTTATCTGCAAGGGTATTTCTTACAAAAGAGAGGACATTATTTACAAGCCTCTTCTCCCCAAACTGAACAAAGACAACCGAATCTTTTGTGATATTTGCATAATTTAGTATCTCCTTTTTGATATCCTCCGGTATCTCCTTTGCCCATCCGGCCATTGACCAGTCGGTCTCGGAATTTATCTTGAATCTTGCCAGTCCCTTTGCACCGGTTGATTTGACCTCACTCTCAAGCTTGTCGATATCTGCCCTGCTCAGAGCGAATTTCGGATCCAAGGGCAATATCTTCACAATCCCGCCACTCTGTATTGCCTCATCGAACATCTTAACCTTGCCACTCATCTTCCTTACAATCTCTGTTATATCATAAAGCCTGAGATCAAACCTGAGGTCGGGCTTGTCGCTGCCGTATTTTTCCATTGCCTCGGAGTACGGCATACGCATAAATTCCTTAATCTCATAATCAAGACAACTTCTGAATACATGCCTCAGGAGATTTTCTGTAAGGCTCATAATATCGCTCTGGTTGACAAAACTCATCTCGATATCTATCTGGGTAAATTCGGGCTGTCTGTCGAGTCTGAGGTCCTCGTCGCGAAAACATCTGACAATCTGAAAATACCTGTCCATCCCCGAGACCATCAGAAGCTGCTTGAAAAGCTGCGGAGACTGAGGGAGTGCATAGACCTTCCCCTTGTTCAGTCTGGAGGGGACCAGAAAATCGCGTGCCCCCTCAGGTGTACTCTTTGTCAGAAAAGGTGTCTCTGTTTCAACAAAATTATTCTCACTCAAAAATCTCCTCGTCTCAAACGCCGCTCTGTGTCTGAGTAATAACTTCTCTTTTATGGGTTCTCTTCTGATATCCAGATACCTATACCTTAGTCTGAGCTCCTCTGTAGCCTTTACATCACTTTCAATTACAAACGGAGTAGGCTCTGCAATCGAGTATACAGATAAATCCTCTGCAATCACTTCGATCTCACCTGTAGAAATCTTTGGGTTAGGATTTCCCTCTCTCTTTCTGACCTTGCCGGTAACTGCTATCACCGATTCATTTCTGAGCTGACCTGCTTTCTTGATTAATTCATCTTTGTCTATGACAATCTGTGTAATTCCGTATCTGTCCCTGAGATTGATGAATATAATTTTACCGATATCGCGGATTGAGTCTATCCATCCGTTTAGGACTACATCTTTTCCGGCATCACTGGTTCTCAGTTCTCCGCAGTTGTGTGTTCTGGATTTTACCATAAATTCTATCCTCCAATCTTATTTATAAGTTCGTTGATGACAAATCTGACGCTTAGGTCCCGGATTTTTGCTCTGTTACCCTTAAATACCTTTTTATATACAAGAACCCTCTCTTTTATTCTAATTCCGAAGAAGACAGTTCCCACCGGCTTCTCTCTGCTTCCGCCATCAGGTCCTGCAATTCCTGTAATCGAAACCCCTATATCGGTATTCGCTAATCTTTTCAAACCTTTAACCATCTCTATAGCAGTCTGCTCCGATACCGCACCGTGTTTTTTAAGAGTTGACGCCCTTACTTTGAGCAGCTTCATCTTCGATTCATTTGAATAGGTAATAACGCCTATTTTGAAATATGAAGATGAACCCGGAATATCGGTCAGACACTTTGCCAGAAGCCCGCCGGTGCAGGACTCGGCAGTGGAGATTGTCAGTCTCTTTGATTTTAATATGTCAGTAAGATTTTTCAGCTGTCTAAACATAACTTGAGGTTGTTTACATTACATTACCGAAAAAATAAATAAAAATTATCCTGCAATTCAAGACACACCGGAAAAACATAATAAACTGATTATAATATTACTTCATATTGTCCTATTAAGTAAGAATTTTTATGTAAAGATGGTTATATTTTACAAGCTATAAAAACAGTAAAATTTTGGGTATTTATGATTATATTTAAGCACCTTAAGGTCATCCTGCCCGGCAACCCGGGTGCGTTAGCGTCTCCATATAAGGTTGACTTCCACCTTAAGGCCTAATTCTATTTATTACAGATAAAGTATTAAATCATCTGTGTGATGATTGAGCTATGGGTAAATAACAAAAACTTCTTCAATGTCACATAAAAGTAAAATATAAATTTCCATATTTTACTTTAGGCTTGCAAAGTAAAATAAGAGAGACAAAATAAAGTAGAATGGTGTTTTTTGGCAATACAATAAGTAATTACTTCTCATTATAAACGATGAGTTTTTTGGTTGGCATGGGCAGAAAACAGAGTAAACAAACAAAACTTAAATTCTATATTTTCCTTTGATATTTCAAAAATTAGTTGGTATAAAATCAAAAGTTTATGGGGGATAAGAAGGAGTTTTTTATGGAAGAAGTATGCTGGGTAAAACTGAGTCTGCTTGAAAATTTTATGAGAGATGTCTTCGTTAAGGTGGGGGTGCCGCTTAAGGAGGCGAAGATATGCGCCAATGTGCTTGTTGCTGCTGACAGAATGGGTTTTGATTCGCACGGAATCTCGAGAATGAAGACAATATATTATGACAGAATCAGGGCGGGGATTCAGCGGCCTGTTACAAAGTTTGAGATAGTAAAGGAGACAAAGACTACTGCCGTAATAGACGGAAATCACGGAATGGGACATTATATCGCATACAGGGCGATGGATATGGCTATAAAGAAGGCAAAGAAGTTCGGGCTTGGTATGACCGTGGTCAGGAATTCCACCCATTACGGGATTGCAGGGTATTATCCGCTTATGGCCGTAAAGAATAAGATGATAGGAATCACCGGCACAAATGCAAGGCCGTCAGTTGCTCCGACTTTTGGCATAGAGAATCTTTTGGGTACCAATCCGCTGACATTCGGTATTCCTACGGACGAGAAGTTTCCGTTTCTGCTCGATTGTGCCACTTCAATTACACAAAGAGGTAAAATCGAGGTCTATGCAAAACTGAATAAACCTCTCCCAAAGGGATGGGTAATAGATGAGAACGGGAATTCCAAGACAGACCCGCACGAGGTATTAAAGGACCTGACCAAGGGGACGGCAGCACTCGTCCCGCTCGGCGGAATCGGCGAAGAACTAGCCGGATATAAAGGGTATGGATATTCAACAGTTGTGGAGATTCTCTCCGCTGCCCTTCAGGACGGGGCTTATATGAAGATGCTGACCGGTGTGAAAGACGGGAAGAAGACCTTTTATCATCTTGGACACTTCTTCATTGCGATAAATGTTGAATCTTTTATAAGTTATAAAAAGTTTGCCAAAATTACAGGGAATATTCTGAGGGAACTCAGAGGTTCAAAAAAAATGCCGGGAGCCGAAAGAATCTATACAGCGGGCGAGAAGGAATATCTCACCTCTCTTGAAAGGGCAAAGAAGGGGGCTCCGGTCAATCTCGAGACGCAGAAAGAGATGATCGTAATGCGTGACGAGACCGGGCTCAGAAAGTATAAGTTCCCTTTTGAGGGTTAGCGGGTTAGATAAAGAGCATATAAATCACAACCTGAACAAAGGTAAGGGGAATGCCGATTTTTGCAAATTCGAGAAAGGTAACGGCCTCTTCGCCCCTCTGTTCGAGATTCTGAACAATAATAATATTGCTTGCGGCACCGAGAAGTAACATATTTCCTGCAATGGTCGAGCCGGCAGCAAGGGCACATAAAAGTTCCATTGATGGTTCTCTTAAGAGCAACATCGGGAGAATCAGTGCCACAAGAGGGACATTTGAGAGGACCTGACTAAGAAGGACGCTGATTATTACGATTGTCTTTACGTCAGCGATATCTCTGCCTGAACTCTCTATTATTCTCTGGATAAAACCCGAATCCCAGACTGATTGCATAAGGATAAACATTGCCGCAAAGAATATAAGGGTTTTGTAGTCGGTCTTTTTAAGTATTTCAGTTCGTTTAGGACTGAACAATAGAATCGGTATTGCGGCGCCAACCGAGATAAATGTCAGCCTCAGATTTATGTGGACCGGGGTTAAAAATAAAAGGCTTTTTATGGCTATCATAAATATTACGATTCCAAGAGAAAAATTACATAGCTTTGCAAGCGGTTTATCTTTTATCTCCGGTGTCCTGATTTCTCTGATTGGTTTATTAAATTCGCTTTTGTAAAAAAATCTCAGCATAATGAAAGCAACGAGTAGCGATATCGTTGTCGGGAAGAAGAGATATCTCAGAAATGTAACAAAGGGATTATTCATCTCTGACTTTACTGCTATCAGCAGATTCTGTGGATTGCCTATAGGACTTAATACGGAACCGGTTGTAACTCCTATAGCGAGTGTCATTGTAAGGAGTTTCAGGGATATTTTGTTGGTTTTGGAAATGGATAGAATCAGGGGGACTCCGATTACCGCAATCGTATCATTGAGTAAGAGTGCGGAAGAGATACCGGATAGTAAAAGGATTATTAATACCAGACTATCCGATGTCTTGACCCTGTTGACTGCCCTTGCTGCAAGAAGCTCGATAAGTCCGCTCTCTTCCATTGCACTTCCGATGATAAACATACCAAGCAGAAAGAGTATAACATCTATATCTATCGACAGAAGTGCATTTTTGGGCGATATCGAGCCCGTGATAAGGACAAGGATACCCCCGAGCAGCATAATCTGATAGAGTTCAAGACGGACATTTCCTATTCTGCGGACGGCTATTAAAATAAAAACAATAAATAATACTATTATGCTAAACGGCATAGGGCATCCGATTTTGAGCCAAAATTAATTTTTGGCAAGAAAAATCATTGATTATCTTCAGTTATATTTCTGTGGCAGAGGGAGTAGAAATCGCAGTATTCACAGCCTTTTGTCTCAACCGGGAAGAACGGAATATCAGGATTTAGGATTTCACTAATAAGAGATTCAACTATGGTTATATAATCGTCTAATTTCAGAACCTCTTCTTCTTTATTATATTTACCTTTGCCCTCTGTTTTTGGCTTGATAGGTATAGTATCAATAAAATCTTTATCGGTATTTCTAAGAAACAGAAATGTTGCCTTGAAATCCTTAGCCTTCTTACTCAGGTCTTTGTTGTTTTGTGCAAGATAGATATAAAACGGAAGCTGGATATTATTGTTCTTTTTTACATATTCCTCACGCATTTGAATTAACTCAACTAATTCTTTTTCGTCCTTAATTTTCGACTTTGTAGTTGTGATCTCCTTATTCACCGTTTTGTAATACTTGCCGTCTGCAAACTTGTAGTCTATTATATGCATTGTGCCATCCTCGAGAATATCAATCCTGTCGACCCTTCCTTTTAGTTTTATTTTCTGATTGCCAATAGAAAAATAGAATTCAAGATCACTCTCTGTGCAATCTATCTTCCCGTTATTCAGCAATTCATTTTCTTCACACTTCTTAATAAAATTCTCAAGTATCACCTCGAGCATCGCATAGTCAAAGAGGTATTTTTTGCTTTTGAACTTTACTTTGTTTTTGAACTTTTCTTTAAGAATTTCGAATATTTTATTCTTATCAATTGTTTTGCATTTATTACCCTTCAATTTCTTAAAGTATTCTTCAAATGTCTCATGCAAAATCTCGCCAAAGATACTTCCCTCTGCCGTATCATCTATCTCTTCTCTCTCCGAAAGGTCTAATACTGCTGAGTAGTAAAACTTCTTGGGGCAATTTAAGTAAGTATTAAGTTTGGTTGCTGATATTCCATCTTTTATGATTTTATCAATCATCTCTTTATTCTTTGCAATCAATATTATATCAGGAGTGGAGAGGTTTAGGTTGTAGAATACCGGAACAGGTTTTAATTCCTCTCCTTTCTTTTTCTTTTCAAATGTATATCTCAAAAGATACCTGTTTTTTGAATATCTGTCGGTACTCTTGTAAAAGAGATTGATCTTTTCACCCTGTTCAAAGAGAATATCCAGAAAGTAGAGTATGTAATTATCGTAGTCGGATTTTGATGGGAGACCGAGGAAGTTTCTGACCTTATATGGCAAAAACGAGTCTTCAAAATTGTAATCAAAGAATGACTCATCATTAAAGTCCAGAATATATACATTCTTAAACCTTAGTGCCCTCGATTCGTATACACCGAGCACCTGAAGACCTGAGAGGGGTGAACCCTCGGGTCTGATTTCAATTGAATAAACAAAATTATTAAAAACCGATGCATACTCTTTGGGTGTAACACTGATATCTTTGATTTCGGATTGGGAAATCTCTTTAAATCTCTGATATATCTTTGCCGCTTCTATATTGAAATAGCCGTAATTTAGGTTTCCACCCTGATTTTTATCTATATAAGTAATTACATTACAAATATATTCTGAGAGATCACCAATCGTCTTGATTTTAAATGACTTATTTATTGTTTCGTTAATAAACTCTGACAATAGCGGATTTGCCCCTTTTTGTTTACTGAGTTCGTCGATACTAATATATTCATATACCTTTTTATTCAATAACTCATAGAGACTCTCTTTAATTGCATAAAGATTATTTTTATCCTTGTCTCTTAAGGATTGGGTGTACTCGTGACTTAATAGCGTATAAAGCAGAGGTGCCCTGATATCTTCTAAGTTGGAATTACTCTCAGATAAAAGCTCGAAGATGATATTGAAGAACTTTGTCATCTGCATAGAAGAGAGCGGAATCCCGATAGATACATTGAAATTATCACTCTCAAGTTCATTTAAAACCAGATTTGTCAGTATTCTCAGTGTCTCACTCTCAGGGAGCATAACCAGTGTATCAGGTGAGTCGAACTTCTTATCTTTGTTCTGCTTAAAAAGTATATCTTTGAGAGCCAGAATCTGTCCGTGAGTATCAGGTGATTCGAAGACATTTATATCTTTTGTAACAAAAGCAGACCTAATCTCTTTCGTATCAAAAAGTTTTCCAATATACTTGAAGTGCTCAAGATATTGGCTCTTTTGGTAGACGAATTCAACCTTGTTTTCATTTTTCAAACTATTTAAGAGTCTATATTCGGTTATAAATAGTGGGATAATATCAATCAGGAATACTTTTTCATACTTGTTGGTTATCTCTCTCAATTGCGATTCATTAAGGTTAGAGGCAATTTTAAATAATGATGCATCAGCAATTTTATTTTTTTTCTCCAGATTCTCATTGAGCTGGCATAATATATCGATATAATCGGTAACCGTATTGTAAAGGTCTGTCTTTTCGAATCCACCAAGTATTTTATCTCTGTCATTTTTTAAGAGCTCGATGCAATCGGCCTTGATTATAACCGAGTAGTCCTGAATTACTTTCTGTGCAAATGGCAGGAATCTCGAGAGGTGGCTTTTCTGTTTTGCGTAAAGATTATTATTTTTCAGGTTCAGATTGTATAATAAATTTAATAGTTCGGTCTCAGATGCGATCTTGTAATTCTTTCCGGCATTATCCGCAATAAATCTTATGAAATTTTCAAACGATAAGACAGCTGGCGGTTCGAATGGTCTGTTTAATTTCTCTGCGATTTTCTTTAGAAGAAAGAGTCTCGGACGGTTGCCGGGGAATACAATCAGATACTTATTGAGACTTGATAGGTCGACATTAGAAATAAGATATTCAATGACATCATGATTATGGTCAAGGAAGTATTTATTCATATTTTCTCAACCTCCCCTTTGTCGATATAAAGTATAAAACCATCAGCTGGTTTCCTGAGCAAATCACCCAAAACCTCACAGTATCTCTTAACCTGAGCCCTATACTCCCTTCTTTCTTCGTTGTTTGGATTACCGGTCTTGTAATCTATTACGTATACTTTATCCTTATCAATTATTACTCTGTCTGCTCTCAGCATATTTCCGGTTGAATCAACGAACTCCATTTCATTTCTTATCTCCCTGCCGTCTTTCTTCTCAAATATCCATTTCATATTATTGTTTGAAAATAATTGTTTGAGCTGACTGGTAATCTCATCTCTTTCCGAAACGACAACTCCTTCCTTTTCTGTCTCAGAAATCGCCCTGTTAATTACCTCATCAACCGAATCAGCTTTGACAAATATTATCTTTGAAAGCACATTATGGACAACCGTTCCTATTCTCGCCTGCTCATCTCTGTTTAAAAAACTCTTTAAATATATCTGTTTTTGCTCAGGAATCGGGAAGTTGGTAATATTGTAAACAGTCTCCTCTTTTTTGTCACTAACATCCTTTGGTTTTTGCTTTCCCGCACTGTATCTTAATATATTATTTTCTTTTTGTTTCCATTTATTCTCATCATTAGTAAATAGATTATATATCATCGAGGTTAATATACACTTTGTCCCTATCTTGCCACTACGGTCTTTCATCTCATTATACAAAAACACATACAATTCATCTTTGGCTCTGGTCAGTGCAACATAGTGCTTATTGATAGCTTCAGCCGCTTCTTCTGTGTCTGATATAAAATCCTCTTCATTATACTCAATATTTTTATCAAAACTTCCTATGGTCTTCAGTGCATCCAGATTTTCTGAGTTTTTCTTTATCAGATATGTTTTATCTTCTATCTTAATTTTACCCAATTCGCGGTTGTTATCACCTTTTGCCCCCCTTTTGACTATATACAATACAACGGGAAACCCTAATCCCTTCATCTTATGAATTGTTGACACAGTAACTGCATCTATTGATTCAGAGACATTCATTTTCCAGATATCAGGTGTATCAAAATCCTCCTGATTGCCCTTGTCATCAAACTTCTCCATAAACGTCTTTATAGTATTATCTTCTTCCCTCTCAAGCTTTATTGCTGCATCAAGTAGTGTCATATAGGCAGCCTGTTCGTCCTTATATCTGTCAGAAGTGATATCAAATGTTTTATATATAAGCGTTAGCATATCATAGGCTGAGAGGGTATTAGCTTTACTGAGTATCTCTTCAAAACACTCTTTATAGAGTTTTGAGTCTTTATCAAACCTGAATTTGCTAGTGTCTTTTTCAAAATCAGTAAGCAATTGTCTATATCCTTTCTTTAAGCTAAGTGAATTGACTTTGTTTCTAAGCAAGGTGCCGGAAAAGAATTGATAGAGACTACTCTTGTTTTCAGGGTCCAGTGAATATTTCATTAGGGCAATAATCTCCTTTGAAATACTCCGTTCTCTGGCATCTAAACTACTATATGATTTGACGGGTATTTTATTTCTCGTAAGATATGAGGCGATCTCTATGACGTCCTCGTTTTTTCTTGTGATTATGCAGATATCTTTATATAAGTATTCTCTTTTTTTAAGATCTGTGATTCTCTCTCTGATTTCATCAAGAATGTAGTCTAATTCGAAAGATGAAAATGCATCATCATCTAATTTATGCTTTGAACCTTTCTTTTTAAAGTCAATACCATATACATTTACTTCTACATATCCTTCTTTTTTGTCCACCTTTATTTTGTTAAGGTCGAATGCACCTATTTTATTAAATGCTTTACTATAAGCATCTCTTTTTTCTTTATCCTTATCATCAAATTTAAAATCAAGAGTATTACAAATTTCCTCGACATTCTTCTTTTTTGGAAAAAGATTGCCCACAAACCTTACAATCTCTTCTCTACTTCTAAAGTTCGTTTCGAGTGTTATTATCTTTTCTTCCTTCTTTTCTATTAGTTCTGAGAGCATTTTATAATCGCCATCTCTGAATCCGTAAATAGCCTGCTTTGTGTCTCCGACAATAACTGCTTTGCCTTTTCTGCCTATTACATAATCTAAGAGATGCGAGAGCACCTTAAACTGTATCAGAGATGTATCCTGAAACTCATCAATAAGAATCATCGAGAAATCCTTGCCAAACCTTAGTGGAATTTCGTTTTTATCTCTTATTGTTTTTATTAATTCAGGGTAAATATCACTCAGGGGGATTTCGGACAAGTAGCTTTTATTCTTGCTAAGATGAGAAAGATAATTGTTATAAAGTTTTGAAAATGTTGTGTTGACATGGGCAGAAAACAAAATGTGAATAGCTGCTACGCTCTGACGGATCTTTGTATATTGTTCTCTTATTTTCCTTTGGATTGCTTCATCTTTACAATTATTAAACATAGAGCGCTCTTTATAATCATACAGTAGTTCTATCTCAGCAAAGTTTATCTTTTCTCCGGATAGAATATTTTCCAGATTATTAAGAGCATCTCTAGGGGCGTCTTTTATATTGTCATAATATTCCTGAATCTGTTTCAGCTTTTTCTTGAGTTTTTCCGCCTCTTTGTAAATCAATGACAGATCGAAGTTTAGTTCTGGATAGAAAGATTCTTCTGAATTGTTAATTAGTAGTTTTTTTATGACTTTTATACTACTTTTAATCTGCTTTAGTAAGTTAGTATTTATACCATTTTTTGATTTACAAGTATTCTCTATAATCTGTTTGATATATTCAATCTGCTCTGCCTCTTTTAGTGATGCAAAGTAGTTATCATAAATTAGTGAATTTAAAATCAACTCATCATAAAACTCATCTTCGTTAAGTAGTATTTTCATATCGAGTGGGAGTTCGGTCTTGTCCTGATATGCCTTCAGGAGTTTTACTGCAAGTGAGTCTATTGTGCTGATTGTAAGTGAAGAATAGTTGTTGAGTATACCAAGCAGAATCTCTTCTGCCATCCTGCGGTTAAAATTTTTAATGGAATTTTCTAATTCGTCTAATATATCCCTGTATGAAGCATTGTCTTTCGGTTTCCTTGTGTCTCTTGATGCCGCAATCTCTGTAAGATACTCAATTATTCTCTCCTTCATCTCCTTTGAGGCGGCATTTGTAAATGTGATAGAGATAAAATCAGGATGTCCTATCTCAAATAAGTGTCTCAGTTCCTCCTTTGTAATTGCGTGTGTCTTCCCCGTGCCGGCGGAGGCAGAATAGACAATAAAATTATTCTCGTTCCCATATTTTTTCATCAGCTTTTCATAATCCATATTTTTCCCCTCTGATTTGTTACTTTATTTTTATCCACCCTTTCTGGGCAGCCTTTTTGACCAGTGAAATTGCGTCGTGGACATCGAGTTTGCGCATAATATTAGAGCGATGGACATCTACGGTTTTGGCTGATATGTTTAATACCGCTGCAATTTCCTTATTGCTCTTACCTTCTGCAATAAGTGCAAGAACGTCCTTCTCCCTCGGCGTCAGAATATCATTACTCTCTTCGAGGTTTTTCTCTTTTAGCTTCTGCAGGACCTCCTTTATTGTATCCTCCCCGAATCTCTTATCTATGTAAATCTGATGCTTATATACAATATTGATCGCATTTATCATTTCATCTATCGTTCCCTCCTTTATCAGATATCCCTTCGCTCCGGCCTTCAGGGCAGATACAAGATATTCTTTGTCATTATACATTGTAAGAATGAGTACTGCTATTCTCGGGTCTGCCTGTACTATGGTCTTTGTAAGCGAAATACCGCTCATCCCCGGAAGAGATATATCCATAATGATGATATCGGGACTGAGTTTTCTTGCAAGCTCAATGATTTCTTCTCCTACCGCAGCCTCTCCAAGTATCTCTATGTCCGGCTGTTTTGAGAGCAGTATCTTAAGACCTTCCCTGAGTATGGCGTGGTCGTCACAAAGGAGTATTCTCTTCTTGTTCATTTTGGCATCTCCAGAAGAATTGTGGTTCCTGTCTCTCCGGTAGAACTGATTTTCAGTATCCCCCCGATAGAGATTGCTCTTTCCTTCATCCCGATAATGCCGATTCCCTTCCGGCCTTCTTCATCGGAGGGAAGTCCCACTCCGTTATCGGATATCTCCATAAAAAATGTCTGTTCGTTTTCGTAAAGAAATATATTTGCTTCCGTTGCATGTGAGTGTTTCAGGATATTTGTAAGTGCCTCCTGTGCGATTCTGAATATCTGAACCTGAACGGGATAAGGGAATTTTACGGCTGATTTGAGGTTTGTGCCCAGATTTATCTTTATTGAGGGATTCTTCATCTGGTCGATGAGCCATCTGAGGGCAGACAAAAGTCCCATCTCCTCGAGCGTCGGTGGTCTCAGTTCGTACGAGATTTTTCTGATATCCTCCTGTATCTGGTTTATTATCTCCTGAGTCTTGACCAGAACGGGATTATTTGAGAGTCTGTTGTCCTGTGAAAGAATTCCGATATTCAGATTGAGGGTATAAATCAGCTGTCCCATTGAGTCGTGTATCTCCTTTGCAATCCTCTTCTTCTCGTCTTCCTGTGCGCTGATAAGTTTTTTGGAGAGTTTCGACAGTTCCTTCTCTCTGATAGTGAGTTCGTTTCTGAAATCGTAATTGTTTAAGAGAGATTCTATAAAGACTGTGAGCGAGGTCCAGAGTGAAATGTCCTCATTTGAGCAGGTAATCTTTTTATCTATCGAGAACCCCGCAATGAAACCGATTCTGGCATCCTTCTCCCTGATTGCTGTAATAAATATTGACCTGATGTTACAACGTTTCATATTCTCTCTTATCTGAGGTGGAAAAAGTTCGGATTCATCTATGTCTTCAATAAATATGTAGTTCCTATCCGAAAGGAGCGTCTTCATAAATTCGAGAATCTGAGTCTCGTTTATCTCTCCGTGAGAATCCTTCATAAGACCGGGTTCCCTGACAAAATGGTAAATCGTGGGTTTATCCTTTCTCTGATAGATAATAGTCATTCCGTCAAAGCCTGTCACCCGGAATATGTCTTTGCCAGCCTCTTCCATAAGTTCGCCGAATATCAGGTTCTGAAAATACATCAGACCTATTTTGTAAATCAGGTTAAGACTCTCGTTCTGCTTAATGACCCTTGCCTTGATCTTTTCGGATGAGTTGAAGAGCATTGCGTTCTGAATGGATATACCTATCTGGTGTGCGAGTGTTTCGAGAATCGAGACCTGATCGAAGAAGAGGCTGTATGATTCTTTTCTACCGAATACAACGAATCCGAATATCTCTCCTTTTACCACAATTGGGACAGCAACTATGGAAGAAACCTTGAAAATGCCGAGAAGCTCTGCCTCTTTTTCAGTAATCTCACTTATTGCCCTTTCGCTGACGAGAATGGTCTTGAATTTATCTCTTGCCCAGATAAGGATTCTTCCGTTGTTCAGTATATTTTCAACTTCGCTCAAAAAGTCTTTATCTATAGGTTTTTCGGAATAATGTGATACAATCCTGAGCGATTTTGTGTTGTCGGGCATAAGAATAAAGCCAACAGGGAAATCGAAAATTTTGCAACTCTCCGTAATGGTCGTTCTGGTAATGTCATCGAGCCTGAACGAACTGCTCGTAAGCTGGTGAATCTTGATAAGACAGGAAAGCTCCCTGTTCCGTCTGTTGAGTTCCTCGTATGCCTCGGCCCGTCGTGTAATGTCAGAGATCGTTATAATAAACAGTTCCGTACCGGGTTGCCGTGAAATATTCACCTCATATTTTCTCCGGCTGTCTCCAAGCGATGTCCAGAAAGTAAAAGGATACGGAACACCTGCATACCCCTCATTGGCAATGTCGATGACCTTATGCAGTGCCTCCCTGTATCCTTCTTCCGGGATATCACATATGTTAGTGATGTTGAATTTCCCGAACAGATTGTCGAACAGGTGATTATACAGAAATATCTTTCCTTCCTTGCTTGAGATACAGATGGCAACTCCTGTATTTTCAAATAGTGATTTATAATCAAATTCGGACATCAGAGACTTCCTTTAATAAGGATAATCGGTATATAAGGAATTTATGGTTCTGTACAGTATGTTTTCAATCATCAGAAAGGGATGTCCTCTTCCTCTACCGGTACATTGATATCTTCTTCTGCAGGTTCTTTGTCTTCCGGCTGAGGAATGTTTTTGGGGAGTTCTCCTCCCTGCTGGGATGAGCCTAAAAATACTACCTGAGATGCCACAATCTCTGTCTTGTATCTCTTCTGACCGCTCTTGTCTGTATATGAGCGGGTTGTAAGTCTCCCCTCTACGTAAATCTGTCTACCGGTAGTCAGGTAGTCCTTGCAGATTTCAGCAAGTTTCCCCCAGACCACGATAGAATGCCATTCGGTCTTTTCGGATCTCTGACCGTCTTTGCCTGTCCAGACCTCCTGTGTCGCCAGTGAGAAATTGACTACAGGTTTTCTGTCCTGTGTGTAGCGAAGCTCGGGATCTCTTCCGAGGTTTCCGACAAGTATAACTTTGTTTACACTACCCATTTTTTCCTCCGTTAAAATCCGTAATTATAGCAGGTGGTGATAATAAGACCGCCGCTGTTAATATTACTCGCAAATCCGTTATCTTTATCTGCATTATCGGATATCGAGTAAAGGTATCTGATACCCATTCCGAAGGAGCCGTATTTTGTAATATAGCCGAGTTCTGCGGCCGTATTGAACTGAAATGAATTGATTGTGTCTGTCTTTTCTGCAGTATTTTTGCGTCTGATATCGATATCGACCATATTTACACCCGAGCCGAGTTCGAATTTTGTCAGTATGTTCTGCATCTGATATTTGTATCCAAAAAAGACGGAGAGTGGCACCGCGTGCAGGTGATATTTGAGAATGGCGTTCCCTGTATTGGGGTCGTTGATTATATAGTCCCTGTTTATATTGTAGGACGCAACCGAAATACCTGCCATAACCCCTCTGTAAATTCCGAAAGATGTACTGAATTCACCGAATCCTCCGGGATTGCCGTATTCAAGTGGCAGAATCGTCCCTCCCTTGACGGAGAGGAGAACAATATCTCCGAATCCCTTCTTTTTATGTGAGGCTCCTTCCGTAACCTTAGGTGTTTCTTCGTGTCTGGTAGTAGTCTGCGGAGGCGCCGGCGGGGGTGCTTCTTTTGCTGAGACTTCCGTTTTTTTCTCTTCCGGCTTCTTTTCGGCCGGTTGCGGGGGAGGCGATTTGGGCTCTTCAACCGGTTTTTTTTCGGCTGCCGGAACAAGCGGTGCAAGTGGTGGTATTATCGGCGGGACAAATTCTGCTTCTTTCTTTGTCTGCTTTTCGGGTACTGGTGTTGTTGCAACCGTTGGTTTTTCTTCCCCTGCTTTTTCTACCCTTATGAGAAGACCTTTGATGGCGGATTTTGTCACTGACAACCTGATTATCTGTTCGCCCTGAGGAATATCCAGCTCAAAGCTGTTGTCTGAGCCGGCATTGAACATAGTGGCATCCTTTATTACTGCAGTTCCTTCTCTGTCGTTGAGAAGTAGCTCTTTTATCTTTTTTTCACCAAGGTTGACCGAAAATGTAACCGGCAACTTTGTCAGAGGGTTCTTTTTGTCGATGATCTTGCGCACCGTGATTTTTAGTTTTGCGGGTCCCTGTACCTTGACTTCTGCAGGTGGGTCGGGGAAGAGCGAATAAAACTTTTCGGTCTTTCCAGAGATGTCGACCTCTTTCTGGTTCAGCTTAAGAGGAATCTCTTCTCCGGATGAGACTGCAGTAAATATAGTTAAGATTAGAAAACCTATTAAAATCCCTGAAAGACGCATACAGACCTCTCTCCTCAAAATTTGCTCAAAGGATGATATCCCAACGCTTATAAAAAAGCAAGGTAAAATATTTGATATGGCTGTTTCAAAACAGGTCTCTGAAAGATACTCTTGCTATCCGTTTATGCTGTTAAAATAAAATTTTCCGGGCTCCCGAAAATGCAACAATTGAGGTGGTGTCTGAACGGTTCGGACGGTTTGAACAGAGTTTTACATATAAACTTGCATTTAAGACTAAAAGAAACTATATTTGTCCTATGAAATCAGGAAAACGTGATTCAATTCTGGAATATCTGATGAGCATAAATGGTTTTGTAAGCGGAGAGGAACTGGGAAGGATTGCACACTGCTCACCTCAGAATGTGTCGTATCATATTGAGATTTCAAGGAAGAACGGAATTGACATCGAGGTATCTCACCGCGGATACAGATATATGAGGGAGAACGAGAATGAACTCATAAGAATAAAAGACAGGCTGAAAGATATGAATATCCTGTTTGAGTACATCAGGTCCTGTATCGACCTGAGAAGTATCCGGCCATCTGTTGACCGGAGAGGCATATACTACACCTACAGCGAGATAGATTTCTTTTGCAAAAATTCTCAGGGTAATATCTCGTTTCTTGCCGATATTTTAAAAGACGGAGGTGTCTTGCCTCTTTTGACAGGATTCTTTTCTGACTATTTAAATGAAGAGGTCTCTGTTCTGAAGGCAGATGAATACAACTATCTTACATGTGATTCCTTTATTTTCGGAAGACACACGTCAAAGGATAAGAGAGACCACTTTCAGATAGTTCTCAATATATGCGGCGGTGAGAATATCGAGGGCCGTAAGGTTATACCTCTTTCCAAAGTAAAGGGTGACTATATAGGGGTTAAGGGATTTTCTGTATTGATTTTTGATTATTTATGTGTAAATCTACGCTCCGGTTAAGCGGGTAATAATATGAAATACAGATTGGTTTTTCCGGTCTTTTCACTGTTTGTTAATTTTGCCGGATTTCTGTATGCCCAGAATATAATTATTACGGACAGTACAGGGAGAATCGATTCCTGTATCGGACTTTCGAAGGAACTGAAGGTCTTTTCCGAGACGGCATCAAAGAAGGAGGGTGTAAAAATTCTGGAATACAAAAAGCTGTATACCTCTCTTGCAGAGGCTCAGGAGAAGTTCTTCAGACTCGAAATCCATGATTCAGACAGGATTCTCGAAAATATTATCACTGATTTGTCAGATGCGGTTGTCTTCGGGGGCAGTCCCGAGGATATTTACAATATTTTCGGACAGGTCATTTCGCACAAGTTGCTCATCCACCTTTCAAAAAAAGAAGAATCAAGGGCAAAGGAATTGCTGAAGGAATACATATACCTATACGGCCCTTTTAAGTCTGACAGCAAGAAGGTTCACCCCGCTCTGAGGAATTTTTTATCGGCTAATCTTGAAGCGGTAAAAGGGACATCCGCCGCGGGTAAGGAGGTGGCCGCTCTCTTGCAGAAAGCCTTTCCTCCGGGCATAAATATCCTCTTTGACGGATATACTTCTGTGCCTGATACAATTGTCAGGGGAAAGCATATTCTGATTATTGAAAATGACAGCAATTATTACAGGGTACTGATAAAAAATTTCGAGGATGAACTGACATCGCCGGTCTTTCTGGGAAATTACAGTAAGAACAGAGTGTATATGGTTCTGAGCGAGGACGGTTTTGTCAAAGCAAAGAACCTTAATGCAGGCAAAGAGATGGTATTTTGCAGGGAGAGCGGAAGCGGTCTTATAACCGGAGAAGGGAAGGTATTATCGAAGGAAGAGGCTCTGGGAAGGAATATCAAGGTCGAGATTATAAAGGCAGAGGAGGCAGGGAAGAAGGAGGATAAGGGAAACGGATGGTGGCTCTATGCCGCCGGCGGAACTGTGGCTGCAGCCATAATTACTTCTATCATTATTATAAGTTCGGGGGACAAGGGTACAGAGACATTCAAAGATAAGATACAGGTAAAATGACAATGAGAAACGAGAATAATCAGGACAAGTATCAGAAAACGGTTGCCTCTTTGTATGAAATTACGCGGGTCATTAATTCGGGTAAAGACCTTGAATATGTTCTCAGGTTCGTGTCGAGGGAGATTGTCTCGCTGATGAACGCCGAGACGGCTTCCGTTATGCTGCTGGATGAGAGTGGTACTGAACTCCTTTCGAAGGCCTCGTTCGGACTCACTCCTGAGGAGGAGAAGAATATTATATTTCGGGTGGGAGAGGGAGTAGCGGGCTGGGTGGTGAGAAACGGAATCTCCGCAAGGATTGCGGACGTCTCTTGTGATGAAAGGTTCAAGGTTTCCGAGCATCAGGTAAATGTCATATCATCTCTGCTCGCGGTACCGCTTAAGGTTCATAACAACATTATCGGGGTGCTCACCGCGACTCATAGCCAGAAGGATGCCTTCGATATTCAGGACGAAACGATACTTACGCTTCTGGGGAATTCCATTGTGCTGGATATAGAGAATGCCCGCCTTTACAGACTTTCGATTACAGACCCTCTGACAAAGGTCTATAACAGGCAGTTTCTCTACAACAAACTTCCCGAGGAGATATCACGTTTTACGAGATACAAGACGCCGCTTTCACTGATTCTCTTCGATGTGGATTACTTCAAGAAGTTCAACGATACATACGGGCATAATGCCGGCGACTATATTCTGAAGAACCTCGCAACAGTGGTGAGGCAGAGTATCAGGTCGGTGGATATGCTGGTGAGGTACGGGGGCGAGGAGTTTCTGATACTTTCCCCCGAATCTGCAATCGATGATGCTTTTGCCATTGCCGAGAGGATAAGGCAGGAGATCGAAAAAACAGAATTCCTTTTCGAGGAGAAGAACCTTAAGATTACCATCTCGCTTGGGGTATCCCAGTACAGATTCGGTCTCACACCCGAGGAGTTTATAAGGGATACCGACAGGGCGCTCTATATGGCCAAACAGAACGGGAGAAACAGAACAGAAAGAAGTACCCAATGAAAGCATTACTCAGACTGCATCCGGCAGTAATTTTTCTGGGGGTTACCTCTCTCTTTAACGACTTTTCATCGGAAATAATCTATCCGCTTCTCCCGTTGTTTCTGACCGGCACTCTTGGTGCCTCTTTTGCATTTGTCGGTCTTATCGAAGGGATTGCAGAGACTACATCGAGTCTTCTGAAACTTTTCTCGGGTTATCTTTCGGATAAGACAGGGAAGAAGAAGGTTCTGACATTCTCGGGTTATTTTGTGTCGAATATTGCAAGACCTCTCATCGGACTTGCTCCGTCTCCCGTTGTTGTTCTGTTACTTAGGTTTGCGGACAGAATCGGGAAAGGGGTGAGGACTTCTCCGAGAGATGCGATACTGGCCTCGGTGACCGATGAGGGGAGCAGGGGAAAGGCATTCGGATTTCACCGCTCGATGGACAATCTGGGTGCACTGCTGGGGGCTTTTGCAGGCTTCTTGCTTATGAGTGTTGCGGGTCTGGATATAAGGACTATATTTCTCCTCGTGTTCATTCCGGGAATCTTTGCCCTGATTTCTCTGATACTGGGCGTAAAGAGTACACCTGCCGATATAAAAACGGAATCCAAAAAGGTATCTCTCTCGCTTAAACCATTCAAAAAGGACTTCAGAAAGTATCTTTTTACGGTGGGACTATTTACCCTCGGCAATTCCTCTGATGCCTTTCTCCTGCTCAAGGCAAAGGAGTGCGGGATTGCTGACAAATTCGTTCCGCTTCTCTGGATGCTTCTGAGTCTTGTAAGGACCCTCTTTTCGGTTCCTGCCGGAATTGTCTCGGATAGAATCAGCCGGAAGAAGGTAATTATTACCGGCTGGATAATTTATGCGGCTGTGTATATTGGATTTGCATATAGCACAAAAATGTGGCATATATGGACTCTGTTTTGCATTTATGGCTTCTACTATGCCTTGACCGAGGGAGTAGAAAAGGCGTTTGTCGCCGATCTTGTGAGTGAGGAGGTAAGAGGTACTGCTTATGGAATGTACAATTTTATTGTCGGGATTCTTGCCCTGCCTTCTTCAGTTATCTGCGGACTTCTGTGGGAGAGATTCGGCTCGCTGTATGCCCTCGGATTCGGCGCCTTGCTTGCCGTGGTTTCGTCATTTTTACTTATGAGTGTGAGAAATGAAAAAGATAAAGGTTGATTCAAGGTTTTCGGGTTCGAGGCTGGATGTCTTTGTCGCCGAACACCTCTCCGAACGTTCGAGGTCGCTCTCGGAATATCTCATAGAGAACGGTCTGGTGAAGATTAACGGGTTTATGGTGAAGAAGGGTTATCCCTTAAAGAGCGATGATATAGTCGAGTTTTACTTCAGTGAGGATGAACTGCTCTCCGTGCTTCCCGACAACTCCGTGAGTTTCGAAATTCTTCTTCAGAACAATGACTATATAGTCGTACTGAAGCCCGAAGGGCTCAAGACTCATCCGCTTGTCCCGTTCGAGAAAGGCACACTGTTAAACGGCATCGTCAGCAGATTTCCGTCTGCCGGAGAACTGTATGCCAAGAGATATGAAGGAGGTCTTCTCCACCGTCTGGATAATGATACATCGGGACTGCTGCTCTGTGCCCTGAACCAGAAGTCGTTCAAGAGGCTGAAGAATATCTTTAAGGCGGGGAAGGTAAAGAAGCATTACTACGCGGTAGTCAGCGGGGTTGTCAAAAAGGGCGGTGCGATTTCTGCAAAGATCATAAGTCCGTTTAAGGGCTCCTACAAGGTATTCATTGATTCGACATCAGAGGACCCTGAGTATGTAACGTTCTTCGAGCCTGTCAGGGCAAACAAGAAATATACGCTTCTGGATATTGAGCTGCTCGGTGGTAAGATGCATCAGATAAGGTCGCATCTCTCATGGTTTGGTTTTCCGATATTAGGTGATAAACTTTACAACAGGGACAAGAGTTTTAAGGGAAGGATGATGCTGCACGCATACAGACTTGTGCTTCCGGGAGAATTCGATGTGAGGACGGAAGTACCTGAGGAATTCCTGAAACTCACAGAGTAGTCGGCAGATAGTCAGGAAGAGCTCTTTTCCACTCTGATTAAGGTATGAGAGACAGGCAGAACAGCTCCGGAGCCGGCAATCCCTCTCAGGTGTATAATACAGCGGATTTTTGGAATTACAGGTTCTGCTTTGTGGATTTTATTTGAAAATTCCCTTATTATCCTATAATTATCCTTAACAAAGTTATCAGGGCGCTGATTTTGCCCTTTGACCGGAAAGTTTAAGGAGAGTAGTCAATGAAACAAATAATATCTGCTGTAATCCTTTTGTATGGTGCGGTTGCATTTGGTGCCGTCAATCACAGTCCTCCCAATTCGGTCCCTCCCGAGAGAGATTTTCTGATAAGCTATACAATCGACGAATATAAGGATATTGAGTACTCGAAGGTCTTTTACAGGAAGAGAGGGGGAATCTCGTACAGGTCTGTATTTGCTACCAAGACGGGTAAACTCTTTGAGGCAATTATTCCGTCGGATCAGGTAACTTTTCCGGCAATCGAATACTATATTTCGGTTACATATACTAATGGTCAGAGTCAGGATATCTTCGGTTCGGAGAGTAATCCTCAGGCAGTGCCGGTAATTGAAGGTGCGGCGAGCAAGGCCGGAGGGGAGAAGGTCGTTCAGAAGAAATGGGAGTCGCTGGAGATATTCTCGAAGGAGGATATCGTGGTATCAGCCTCCAGAAGGGAGCAGAAACTCTCCGAGTCTCCCTCGGCGATATCTGTTGTAACACAGGAAGATATTGAGAACTACGGTTCTGAGTCCATTGCTGATATACTGAGAATTGTACCGGGTCTCAATATGATGCGTATCTCTCCCTGTGATGCAGAGATTTCTATCAGGGGTTTCAACAGGGAGGGGTCGAACAAGATTCTCACTATGGTAGACGGCCGTTCTGTATATGTGGACCTCTTTGGTATGACATTCTGGGAGTTTCTGCCGGTAAGTGTGCACGATATAAAGAGGATCGAGGTTATCAGAGGTCCGGGCTCGACTATGTATGGTGCAAATGCCTTTTCGGGAGTGATAAGTATCTTTACGAAGAGCGGAGAGGATATAAAGGGGAGCAGATACTATGTCTCAGGCGGGGAGAACGGGGTTTATTCAACGTTTCAGGCAGGAGATACAAACGACAACTATTCCTACAGGGTCTCGACATCTTTCAGAAATATATACAGCTTTGACGAGAGATTCAACACGGACGGACAGAATTATTCCGGAGACGGCACAGTGGATTATAAACTCACGAAAGGTACACTGAGGCTGGGTGCGGGTTTTATCAAGTCGTATTCGGAGGAGATTTTCTCTCTGATAGGTCCGGTGGGGGTCGATGCGTATCAGCTCTATCTGCATTCTACTTATTCTGTCAGTGATTTCAGTGCCACAGTCTGGTATCATTTTCTGAATGCCGGTCTGGATGTGGATTTTCCGTTCCCCAGAACACTTGTGCTGAATAACGTGACCGGTATACCGAACGGGACCGAAGTGGATATGAGTGGTCTCGGATTCGATATGCCGGTTGTTCACGGGGTTTCGAACACAGTCAATCTGGAGGCACAGAACAATTTCAGGCTTGCGCAGAACAACAACCTGCTCATTGGCGGGAATTACAGACTGATTACCTTTGATGCAGAACAGCTTAAGCCCGGTTATCAGACATTTTATCAGCACCTCGCCGGTGCATTCATTCAGGATGAATACAAACCTGTAAAGCAGGTTATACTCAACGCCGGTATCAGGTTTGATATTCAGGATGTAAATGATGACAACAAGGAAATTAAGGACGAAAAGAACAGATACAACTTTTCCCCGCGTGCCTCCTTTACCTTTCTGCCGGTTGAGGACCACTATCTGAGGCTTGCGGTAGGTACGGCGTTCAGGAATCCTGCATTTTTTGAGTCGGATATACGGACGGTTATTGTCCCCGAGGGTGAAAAATACCTGAAGGCAACGCTTGGGGGTTCGAATATAACTGTCAATCAGCCCGTTTCAAAGACGGGAATCGATTATTACGGGAACAGAGAGCTCGACCCCGAGCAGATTGTGACGGTGGACTTGGGTTATGGCGGGAAATTCTTCAGACAGCTGAGACTCAATCTGGATATATTCTATGAGCAGCTGAAGGGACTGATTCTCTTTTCCGGTTCTGTTCAGAATTTCATCAGGGCACTGGATGTCAACAACAATGACCCTGAAATTGCCAACAAAATATTTAATTTCTACAATCTCGTGGATGCGCAGAGTTACGGGTTCGAACTTTCGCTTGATTACCAGATAACAAGCTATTTGAGATTTTTTGCCAACTATTCCTTTCAGAAGATTGATATAATGAACAAGGACAGGATTAAGGACAAACTCGGAATATCGAGCGATGAAGACCTACCTACTGTTGATAAGGAAAATCCTGTTCACAAGGCAAATGTGGGGCTGAATCTGCTGATAAAGAAGTTCGGGTATAATGTCTATGGGCATTTTGTTTCCGAGACCCACAGGGAGAATTTCATTACAAATATGGCAGCAGAGCCGATTACGATGAATCTGTCCGGACTGACCATTCAGAAATCACTGAGGGAGATGTCAAAGGAACCGACTTACGGTACCAACGACGTTCCCGCATATTTTATACTGAATATGAATATGAGTTATCTTTTCTTCAACAAGGTCAAGGTCGGAGCTGGTGTTGAAAATCTGCTCGGTACCTCCGACGATATCGTAAATGATGGCTTTGTATTTTCATCTCCGAATGTTGTTTCCAAACTGCAGAGCGGAAGACATATTGAATATCCGAGGCTAAAACTCTTCGGGCAGGTGATCGGCGGTGCATCGATACCGAGAAGATTCTACGGATTTATGGCAGTAAATTTCTGATATTTTTATATGAACTCTCTGATTATTGGCAGCAGGGAACCGCTGAATGTTACCGGTTTTTTCTCGAAGTCGTCGAACATATAGGTAAAAAAATCGTGGATGTGCGGTTTCTTCGTATAGTCGATTGCCGGCACCGGCCCGAACTCTTCTATAGATAGATATTCCATTGCCGATTTTGGGCCACCGGTAATCTTTCCGATATAACCAATGTAGGTAAAAAGCTTTTCGAATTTTGCAAAGAGCCTCTTCTGTGAAGGATATGCCTCGATAAGTCTCCTCTTTGCCTCAAGTTCATTTTCTGTAAGGTACAGACGGTACCTCTCTCCTTTGTAGAGAGGATGAAATCTCATTGCAATCAGGATAGTATATTCGTATTCGGGCAGGTGAATGAAGTCCGCCGGTCTGTTCTTCTCCTTTATATAATCCCTGAGGGCACAATAAGTGAAGAAGTGCGTAAGGTCGTGCTCAGGATGTCCTCCCTGCCAGGCATCTGTAATCAGGACGTCGGGCTCGTAATCAAAGACAACCTTTTTGACCGCGCTTTTTATGTTTTCAAAAAAGTCTCTATGATTCTTAATGTCCGACGGAGTCTGATGTAGTTCGGCGAATCTTCTGTATATCTCGACCTCCGAGAATCCGAGACATTTGAGATTCTGCTCTCCGATTCCGACCGCTTGAGCCGCGTTGACCGCCTCTTTCTGTCTTATTTCAGCATATTCTTGAGGGGTGACTCCCATCTCGAAATACAGACCGTCTCCGTTTGTGAGCCATACGATACGGGTATTTTTGCCAAGTCTCTGAATCAGCCCGGCATAATTCAGCTCGTCGTCCTGATGGGCGATAATAAAGAGAGGTCTTTTGTAGTTTTTCTCCCTGAGGAATCTGTCACCGTCTTTTGGCCTCGATAAAAACATATCTGCTGACTCCCTGAAAGATTGAAGCAAATCTGTCATAAAATCATAGAATTTGCAAAATATTATTTCCGGATAAAAAATTTACTCTTATTTGATTTTTGTATAAATCGGTGTTAACAGAGATGATTCTATGGGGTTTATTAAAAGAGAGTATCTTTACGGTCTTTTCAGAAAAATATATCTGAGCCCGGGTGATTTTTTCATGTCCGTTGCCGGTAACAATATCTTTTTATTCAATCTTGTTCTCTGCATAACCTATACAACACTCTTTAACCTTCCGATATATTATGTCTATCAGAAAGAGGGATTTTTCTCTTCGTCTTTTCTGATACAGTCCTATTTTCTGACAATCCTTCTGAATTATGTGATATTTTCTGCCCTCTCTCTGTTCAGAGTTGTGTTCTATCTGGCTCTCCTGCCGCTCTTCTTTCTCTCTTCGGTTACGGCATTTCTCGTTGTGAATTTTAAGGTAAAACTCAATATGAATTCTGTCGCACTTGTCTTCGAGACGAATCTCCACGAGGCATCCGGTGTGACAGGCTATGAGATGGTAATTGCCGTGATTCTCTCTGTGCTGATTGCTTTACTCTTTATGCTATATTACAGAAAGTATGTCAGGAATATACCGAAAAAGGCGATAATCTATCTGATTATCTTTCAGTCTTTATTTCTGAATCTGCCTGTTATGAAATATTTCTCGTTCAGGTTCAGGGGAATTCCGAACGACCTGTATCTATACGGCAAACTCTATCTGAAGGAGAAGAGAGATTCTGTAAAAATGTCCCGGAAAAGGGTCGACCTCTTTGAAAAGTACAGATTTGACTATAAAGGCAGTGACCTTACGGTGGTGCTGATTATAGGAGAGGCGGAACGCGGGCTGAACTATTCATCGAACGGATATGAGCGTGAGACAGACCCAAATCTCAAGGCACTTGGGGCTGTTTCTTTCAAAAATGCCTATTCCTGCGGGACGATTACAAGGGTCTCTGTGCCCTGTATGCTGACGAGAGCTACTTTTAATAACCAGAGTGTCTCGAAGAGAGAAAAATCGGTAATCAGTATATTTAAGGGACTGGGGTTCGAGACATACTGGATCTCCAATCAGGGGGTTATGGGTGAACACGAGACACCGATTACACCGGTAATAAACGAGAGTAAAAACAGGATTTTTGTCAATATCAGCGGTGCATTCGAGGACAAGGATGTGCTGGATGAAAATATATTGCCGGTATTTAAGAACCTACTTTCAAAAAACAATGAAAAAGAGTTCTATGTAATCAATCTTATAGGGAGTCACTGGTACTACGAACACCATTACACCGAAAAATTCAGAAAATTTACCCCGGTGTGCAAATCCAAATTCGGGCAGAAGTGCAGTAAGGAGGAGTTGTACAACAGTTATGATAATTCTCTCTTGTACACCGACTGGGTTGTGAGCGAGATAATGAAGATGGTGAGCAACAGAAATGCAATAGTCTTCTTTGTTTCTGACCACGGGGAATCGCTGGGAGAAAACGGTATTTATACACACTGGGTTGAGAATACCGACAGAACAGAGCAGAGGTCTGTTGCGTGGTTCGTTTATGTTACCGATGAATACAAAAAGCGGCATAGGGATTTCTACGAAAATTTCCGGGCAAACAAAGAGAAGTATATCAGTCACGACAACCTCTTCTATTCCCTCCTTGACTGTGCAGGCATCGAGTCGCCGGTAATAGATAAAAAACTGAGCATCTGTCAGCCTCTGGAGTAATACGGACTGACCTCTTTTGTATTGCATTATTGCTCATATTGGTATAGATATATTTGTTAAAATATTATGGGGGTGTAAAGAGGATTCTGATGAAACTTGTTGTGGTAGGACTCGGAAGCGAACTGATGGGTGATGATGCCGCCGGACTGAAGGTTGTTGATATGCTCAGTACGGAATCTGACGGTTCTGCGGATTTCAGAAAGTGCTTCTCGACCGGGTTTGAGGTTATGGAGAGCATCGAGGGATATGATATGGCTATTATCGTCGATACAATATGTACCGGCAGATACAAGAGAGGGGAGATAGTAAGAATCGAGCCGGAAGAGATACAGTATTCTAAACGGATTGCGAGTTTCCACGACTTTGACCTTCTTATGTCTGTGGAACTGGGCAGAAGGCTCGGTCTGAAAATGCCGACGGACATAAAGATTTATGGCATAGAGATTAGTGAGAGTACGGAATTCAGTGAGAATATATCCGATGAAGTCAGGTCTGCGATTACTTCTCTTTCCGGAATTATTTCAGCAGACATAGAGAGATTTAGGCTTACAAAAAGGCATAACGGGGGATTAGACGGAGGAACTATTAATGGGTAGTGTCAATCAGAATCTCAGAGGTATCCGCTTAAAGGTTGCAATCTTCGGGACACCGAAATCGGGTAAATATTCGTTTCTTCAGAGTATGTGTAAGATTACGTCGACACAGGGAAATATGCAGTTGTTTTCGGACGAGAGCGGTGATGTCTTCTCCTTTGTCCCGATTGTGAGGTCTGTATTCTCCGAAAATATCAATCTTCAGGTCAAGATGATGGGTGCAAGGGATAAACGCGGAGACGGGCTGATCTGGCAGTCAATCTTCAAGGATGTGGACGGCCTGGTTTTTCTGTGCAGGGCGAAAAACGAATTTCTGCCTCAGATTGCAGAGTATCTTCACAAGATGCAGGAGTATCTTACTCACTTCGGGCCGAGAGAGTATTCGGTCCCCGTTGCAATATTTTACAATAGGTATGAATCCGACATTGCTATTGAGGAGCTCGACAGAAAGGTCAATACAGCTCATCTGAGATTCTTTTCAGGAGAACTATCCGATATTCTTCCCTTTATCTCCGCAGTCAGATATGTGGTGAAGGAGAGTCTCAGGAAACATCAGGCTGATTATGAAAAATTCGGAGGAAAGAAGAATATCGAAGAGGCCTTCGAAATTGTCGAGGTCTTCAGACCGGCGGGAGTACAGATTGCCGAGAGCAGTGTGATAGTGAATCCTCCGGAAGAACAGAAGAAGACACAGGAGATAAAGATGCCTCCTCCGCCTCCGGCAGCCGAGGATGAGGGGAAGGCCGAGATTCCTCTCAAAGAGGATGATATCGAGGAACTGAGTGATCTGGTGGAGGAAAAACCGGTGAAGGAGAGCACTGTAAAGGTCAAGACACCGGTCTTCGATTTTTCCGGTCTCTCTGACAAGGGAAGTCAGTTGTCGAAGATGATAGATGAGGTTGAACAGGCATCTCAGTTCTTTACCCTCAAGATTTCGGATCTGAAGAGGGAATATCTCTCGCTCGGACAGATTTTCGAACAGATTCAGGGGGCTTACGGTGCATTGAGGGAGGAAAACCGCGAACTCTCCAGAAAACTCTCTGATATGAGGGCATTATACGAGGGAGCACTTGAGTCCGGCCGTGATAACGAATCCTTAAAGGCGGCAAATGATGAGTTGAAGAAGGTTATCGAGGAGGAGAAGAGAAAGACGGAGGAATTGAAATCGAAACTTTCGGAGGCCGAGAGGAATCTTACGGAGAGGGACAGAATAATTCAGGACAACAAATCTCTTCTTGCGATAAAGATTACTGAGACAGACGAGCTGAAGGAGAGGATAAAGAATCTGGAGACCGAAAGGGAGAAGGTGTTGATTGAGAAGAGGAGCCTCGACGACAAGGTAATTGTGCTGGAGTCCAAACTGAAGGCCCTCGAAGAAGAGAAGAACCGGTTAAATGAAGAGAATTCGAGGATTCAGGAAGAGATGCTTGCCTGTCGTGCCGAGTCCGAGGAACTTCAGACGAACCTCGGTATAAAGGAGAGAGAGCTCGAGGAGCTCAGAAAGGCCGGCGAGAGCGAGACCGGAAAACTGAAGGCAGAGATAGCGGCACTCTCGTCAGAACTTGCCGGAAGAGCGGCTCCGTCGAACGATGAGGAAGTCAGAAGATTGTCTTCAGAACTTGTCAACCTTCAGATTGAGATGGCCCAGAAAGACGACCGCATAAAGGAACTCGAGGAGTCACTGAGTCTCAAAATCAGGGAGATAGAGGAACTCAGGGCATCGAAACCGCCGAAGACGTCTACAACCACCGAGACTATCAGCCCGCAGATGCTTGCAAAGACCATAATTTCGAATCTCAAACTAAAATACTGGGACGATATGATAGCATCCCTTAAGGAGGGTACCTTCCAGAAGAAATACAACCCCGTATTTGTTGAACTCAAGAAGGCATATGACTCCAAGATACCCGAATCAACCGAGAACCGTGATGCCATCTTTCAGTCAGAGCTGAAGAATCTGCTCGAAGAACTCAAGAAGAGTGTATAGGAGAGTCTATGGAAGACACAATATCATATATTCAGCGGCTTGAAGGTGAGGAGAAGAAAGTCAGGGCGATGGCTGACATCGGAATAGCAATGTCGTCTGTTGTGGATCTGGACATTCTGCTCGATATTATAATGCGCAAGGTCACTGAACTTATGCAGGCCGAGAGGTCTACTCTCTTTCTTCTGGATAATGAATCCGGTGAATTGTTCAGCAAGCTTGCTCAGGGGATCACTCTGAGAGAAATCAGACTGAAACTCGGAGAGGGTATAGCAGGGTATGTCGCAAAGTCCTGGGAACCTGTTATTGTAAACGATGCCTACAGAGACGAACGTTTCAATGACAGTGTAGACAGAATTACAGGTTTCAGGACACGTTCCGTTATATGTATTCCGCTGATTAATAAGTCCCGCGAACTTGTGGGTGTTTTACAGGTGCTCAACAAGAAAGATGCCGATTTTGACGATACCGACCTCTCTCTGCTCAAGGCCCTCGGTTCGCAGATAGTAGTTGCAATAGAGAACAACAAGCTCTATCAGAAACTGCTCGAAAAGAACGTCGAACTTGTAAGATTGTCGGATGAACTTCAGAAAAAATATTTTGAACTCGACCTTCTTTATGACATCGAAAAGAGTATTTCACAGGCACACTCGCTCGACGAACTTCTGAATGCAATCATTGTAAAGGCAGTATCTATAATAGGTGCAGAGGCCGGTTCGATTCTGCTTCTGGATGAGGATGGTGTAAATCTGTACTTCAAGGATGCAGTCGGTGAGAAGGGAGAGGAACTCAAGAAGATGAGATTCAGGGCTTCGGAGGGAATAGCCGGGTGGGTGGTCTCAAACAGGATGCCAGTCATTTCCAATAATCCGCAGAATGACGACAGACATCTCAAATATATTGCAGAGAGCATAAATTACCTGCCTCGCAACATCATCTGTGTTCCGCTCCTCTACGGAGACAGGGTTATCGGAGCATTCGAACTTCTGAACAAGTCAAATATGTTTGATTTTAACGAGAACGACCTTAAGATGCTCACACTCTTCTCCGGTCAGATCAGCCGCGCGGTCGATATGTTCCAGAGCAGGGAAGAGAAGGAACGGAATTCGAGACTTGCACTCATAGGACAGATGCTCTCGAGTCTTTTGCACGATTTCAAGACCCCGATGACGATTATCTCAGGCTATACACAACTGATCGCATACGAGGAGGACAAGACCAAGAGAATGGCATTTTCGGACCTTCTCATGAAGCAGTTCGAGATTATGAACAATATGATTCGTGAAGTGCTCTCATTTGCGAGGGGTGATTCACAGATTCTCATCAGAAAGGTTTTTGTGGGGAATTTCCTGAACGAGATAAGGGAGATTTTTGTCCCCGAGGTCTCCGGGAAGAATATCGAGCTCGTCATCGATATGAAATATGACGGACCTGCAAGATTTGACGACATAAAGATGAAGAGGGTGCTGATTAATCTTGGCAGAAATGCAATAGAGGCGATGCCGCACGGCGGAAGGCTTGTGATTACAAGTGAGAGGGTCGACAACTACCTTGTGCTGAAGGTGTCCGATTCAGGGACAGGTATTCCCGAGGCAATAAAGGACAAACTCTTCAGGAAGGCATTCGTTACGTTCGGCAAGGAGTCCGGGACAGGTCTCGGGCTTGCAATCGTCAAGAAGATAGTGGATGAGCACAGGGGCGAGATTGAGTTTGAGAGTTCGCCCGAGAGGGGCACAACGTTCAGGATAAGAATGCCTGTACTCGAAAATATATGACAGGGAAGGCGGATGCTGAGAAAGGACCTTTCATCACTTGTTGAGTATATCTCCCATTCCTCTCTGGATATCAGAAGGAGGGAGAGGACCGGTATAATCGAGGCCGTCTATTCGGAATTCAAGGAAGCCCCGGTTCTTCTGGATATTGCAAGGGCTCTTTTGAGACGGAAGGCGCCTCTCTTCTTTACCCGTGTAAATCCTGCAAAGGCAGAATTCCTTCTGAATCACCTGAAAGGACTTCTCTATGTCCCTGAGGCTCAGATTCTCTACAAGCCTTTGAGAAAGAGGAAGAAGACGGGGTTTGTCAGCGTTGTGAGTGCCGGGACCTCGGACAGGTTATATCTCGAGGAGGCGTGTGTTACACTTGATTTTCTCGGTAATAATTTTGCCAAGATATGCGATGTGGGAGTAGCGGGAGTACACAGGATTCTTCCGTATATCAGGATTCTCAGAAAGTCCCGCTCTGTTATTGTGATTGCCGGTATGGAGGGGGCGCTTCCGTCTCTGATAGGAGGGATTGTAAATGTGCCTGTGATTGCAGTCCCTTCGCCTGTCGGATACGGGATATCGGCCGGCGGATTTGCCGCCCTTTTAGGGATGCTGTCATCCTGTTCGCCGAATGTCTGTGTGGTAAATATCGGTAACAGCTTCGGTGCGGCCTGTGTTGCCTCTCTGATAAACCATAAGCGAGGTGGCTGATGGGAAGAGTGCTTTTGATAGACCTTCAGAACGGAATATCCGGAGATATGTTTGTGGCGGCACTTATAAATATGGGAGTGCCGAAGGACGTGATTGAGTGTGAGCTCCCTCTTCTGAAACTGCGCGGATACAAGTTTGTCATAAAGGAGGAGAATGTCAGCGGGGTCGGGGGCTGTTCTGTCCATGTCGAGGTAAAGAAGAGCGAGAAGGTCCACAGAAAATTTTCGGACATAAAGAAGCTGATTCTTGATTCCCAGATAAGTGACGGGGCAAAGAGAATAGCGGTAGATATCTTCAGCCGTCTTGCCGCCGCTGAGGCAGCCGTACATCTTGTCAGACCCGAAGAGGTTGTCTTTCACGAAATAGGTGCAGTTGACTCTATCGTGGATATCGTTGCTGCATCTGTCTGCATAAATTATCTCAACTGTGAAGAGATAATCGCTACTGTGCCGGTCCTCTCTACCGGTTCGGTAAAGAGCCGTCACGGTGTAATTCCTCTGCCGGCGCCTGCAGTGATTGAACTGCTCAGGGGTACCACCGTAAAGTTCGAAAACAGGGGGTACGAGACGGTTACACCGACCGGCGCGGCGATTCTTGCATCTGTTGCAAGATTCGTGAGCGATATCCCGCCGCTTATGATAAAGGCGAGGGGATACGGATTCGGGAGTGTCAGGAAGAAGGGGAGTTTTCCTGCCCTCGTTGTATATGACACCGAATATTTCTCGGAAGTCAGGAGTTTTACCGATATCAAGATTGAGGCTACAATCGATGATATGAATCCGCAGATTTATACTTATCTGACGGAAAGGCTCTTTGAGACGGGGGCAAGCGATGTGTTTATTACACCGGTGATTATGAAGAAGGGGAGACCTGCACAGAATATCACCGTAATTGCAGAGCCCGGGAGAATGAATGATATCCTCGGGCTGCTCTTTCTGGAGACTACGACAATTGGTGTGAGATACAGTACCGTAAACCGTGTAAAACTCAGCCGTGAGGAAATGAATGTGAAGACCGAATTCGGTATGATTCGTGTAAAGATTGCAAAGGCCGGTTCTGAAATACTCAATGTGCATCCTGAATACGAAGATGTGGTGAGGGTTGCGAGGGAGAACGGCGTGCCTCTTAAGGAGGTTTTCAGAAGGGCGGTTATGGCTTACTGGACTTCGGAGGGAAAATCTTGGGAGAGATGATGAGGATTGCATTTGCACTCGTCCCCGACGGGATAGTGCAGAAGATATCGAAGGAACTTCAGAAGGAGGATACGGAGATACTCGTCTTCGGGGATGATGCACCCGAGAAGACGGGCGATATAGCAGGATGCGACCTTCTGGTAGTGGACTTTTCAGGAGGTAAACAGGCGGCAGCCAGACTGATAAGGGCCGCAAGAGAAATCTCCCAGTCAGTAAGGATTCTGATTCTTATTCAGGTGGACCAGCTGCTGGTACTCGAAAAGGAATTCGGTTATTATGACGATTATCTGAATAAACCGTTCAAACCAGAACACCTTCTGTACAAGATAAAGCTTAATATTAGACTTCTGAGGCTTCTTAAGAGTGGTATCAGCAATGTGGAGCACTTCGGACTGCTCTCGGAAATTGCAAACAGTCTTGCGAGGGCGGAGGATTTCTACGACACCATTCATATCGTTGCAAAGAGGATTGCCGAATATCTCGGTGTAATGAGGTGTTCTATTATTGTAGTGCCCGACAACAAACACGAATTTATAATGGTCTCTACCTCTGACAATGACAAGCTCTTCAGAATGCCCTTAAAACTCGACAAGTATCCCGAGATAAAGGAGATTATCAGAACGAGGAGGCCGTTTGAGATAAGCAATACCGAAAAATCTGCCATCCTAAGGGATTTCAACCGAAATCTAAAGGAGGCCGGAATCAGGTACATCTGCCTTATCCCCATAAACGACATCAACGAGTTTCTGGGGGTGATCTTCATCAGGGACAACAGGGAGCAGCACCTCTCTTCGGTCGAACTTGATTTTATGACTCTCGTAGGTGAGATAATCGGAATATTTTTCAACAATTCAAAGTTTCTGAGCGAGATGAAATCTGCTTCGAAGAGTATGGCATCAGAGATTGAGTCTATGGAATTTACCCTTTCGAGACTCAGGGAGGACAGGGATTTCCTAAACGACCTGATTCAGGAGGCAATCGAAGGAATTATCATTACCAATGTCGACGGACAGATTCTCGTCTTCAACAAGACCACGGAGAAGGTGCTCGGATATCAGAGTTCGGAGGTGGTTGAGAAGATGAGGATACAGGAGCTTCTTCCTCAGGACTATTCGGAAGATATCATAGATGAGTTTCACAACAGGAGATTCGGTTCCCGCAATATGGTGTCGATGGGAAAGAAACTCTTCATAAGCAAGAAGAAAGAAGCGGTTCCGGTTATGCTGAATGCAAAACTCATCGGCAGGAGCAATGATTTTACAGGGATTATCTGGCAGTTTATTGATATGAGGGAGCTGATAAACGCTCAGGAAAAACTCGTTGAACTTTCGGAGAATCTCGAAATCGCCCGTAAGAAGGCTTTTACGGCAGCCCTTGCGGGTACAGCGGCACACGAGATGAATCAGCCTTTGCAGTCGATTATGGGCTATGTTGAACTTCTGACAAAGCGTGCCAAGGAAGGCACACTGGAGCATAAATATCTCCTGACGATAAATCAGGAGTGCGAGAGGATGGCACAGATCATAAAAAACATTGCAAACATTACGCGGTACAAGACGAAGGAATATGTCGGTTCCGCAAAGATTATCGATATAAATAATGACGAGGGAGATAAGGAGTAACAGGGATGGAGTTTCTCACCTCTTCGGAACTCTCGAGTTTTGAGGAATTTTCAAAAGGCATAATATCAGTATACAATGAGGAGCAGCTGCTCAGAATTACCGCCAATACACTCAAAGCAATATTCGGAGGCTATTATTACAGTATCAGACTCTTTTCGGAGAACGAGAGGAGGATAACCTCCACTATCGCAGAAGGGCCGGTTAATCATTCTGAACTGCAGATAATCAGAATCAAGGAGAACACGGCCAAAAAGATGGGAGTTTACAAAACAGGCGGACTTTATTCCCAAGTGGTGGAATATACCGAAAAGTATCATCACATATTCAGGGATACATCAGACGGGACAGGTACGCCGGTTGTATATAAGGGTGAACTTGTCGGCATAATAAATCTGGAGAGTCCTTCGGGAGCGCTGAAGCCTGAGGATAAACTGCTGATGATACTCTTTGCAAATCAGCTCGCGGTCTCCGTAAACAATATCAGACTTCTGGGCAGGACGGAGACATACCGCAAGTTTCTCTACGGTATAATTGATAATGCAGGTGTCCTTATCTCCGTGGTGGATGCCGACGGAAAGGTGGTTCTCATTAACAGATTCTTCAAGGAGAAAGTCGGTAAGGAATTCAGGGAGATAATAGGGCAGCCGGTAGCAGGTTTCTTCCCCGCATCCGAGCGTCTGAAACTCCACAGGGCATTTTTGCGACTCAAGAGCGAAAAGCTCGACCGTGTAAATCTTTCACTCTTTTTCAGGCAGGGCGATAGGGAATTCAATATGAATATGACTCTTACCCCGTTAAGAGATTCTGTCGGAGAACTTCAGTATATCGTTGCTATCGGTATGGATGTAACGGAGTTTCTGGACCTCAAAACCCAGTATGAGGATGCAAGAAAACTGGCAACAATCGGTGAGTTTGTATCACAGATATCGCACGAACTGAATAATCCCATTACATCCATCAAGGTCTATGCTGAGTATGTCAAGAAGAGACTCTCCTCAGGGAATTTTTCGGTACAGGATATATCTGAGAAGATCGAAAGGATAGAGACGACAATCGACCGCATTCAGTATTTCGTAAAGTCCATAGTTACATATGCGAGACCATTTTCCGAAGAGAAGGAGCGGGTCAGGCTTGCAAATCTCTTCAATCAGGCCCTGTATTTCTGCCAGTATCTCATCGAGAAAAAGGAGATCGAGACTGTTATGTCCGTGGACCAGAGTATATTCCTGACCTGTTATCCGAACCAGCTCTCGCAGGTAATAGTCAATCTGATATCCAATGCGGTTCAGGCAATGACAGAGGGAGGCCGGCTGAATATCGAGGCAAAGGCCGAAAATGATACAGTCGTTATTTCGATAAGTGATACCGGCAAGGGTATGCCCGAGGAGGTCAGAAAGAAGATTTTCGACCCGTTTTTCTCGACCAGAAAATCCGAAGGGGGAGTGGGACTCGGTCTTACGATTGTAAAAAATGCCATTGCCGCGCACAACGGAAGGATTGAGGTTGAGAGCGAGGTGGATAAGGGGACGACATTCAGGATTTATCTTAAGTATGAATAACATGGATAAACGAGACGGCTTCGAATTAGAGTCCGGCAAGGAGGGCGGGATACTCCTTCTGCACGGATTTACGGGTACTCCTTACGAGATGAGACCTGCCGGTGAATATTTTCATAAAAAAGGATTTACGGTGCTCTGCCCGAGACTTGCGGGTCACGGGACGAGCGAAGAGGAGCTCGACAGGTGCAGTTTTTATGACTGGATCAGTTCGGCGGAATCCGCGCTGAATTACCTTGCTCAGAAGGTTCAGAAGGTATACGTGCTCGGCCTCTCTATGGGCGGGCTGCTTGCACTCAAACTCGCCTCTGTGCACAGGGATATAGAGAAGGTTATTGTAATCGCATCCCCGCTCTATCTGACAGGCGAGAACGGTCTTTTTGTCAGTGCCTGCAGGATTCCGCTCTTCAGAATGCTCGTAAGGTCAGTAAAGAAGCCTGAACCCGCAGATGAACGTTACCGGAAGATATGGACTGAGAATCCCTCATACCGGAGCGTTCCGACTAAAGCCTCATACGAATTTTATAAACTGATGCAGAGCACCAGAAAGAGTCTTAAGAGCGTCAGTCAGAGTATAATGTTTGTCTATTCAAAGTCCGACAGGGACGTGAGTTTCGGGAATCTCTCTGAAATGGTATCAGGTGTCTCGAGCAGGGATATATATGTTTATATCCCCGAAAATATGGGACATCTGATTACCCTCGAGGATGGCAACAGCGTGGTATTTGAAAAGATTTATGAATTTATTAAAAGATAGACGGAGGTTTTATGGAGAAGAGATATTTTCTTGCAATTGACCAGGGGACCACAAGTTCCCGCGCTATTCTGTTTGACCGGGATTTCAGAATTGTAAGTGTGGGTCAGAAGGAATTTTTACAGATATATCCGAATCCGGGCTGGGTCGAGCACAATCCTGAAGATATATGGGAGAGCATCAGATACTCCGTTAATGAGGCACTCCAAAAGGGCGGCATCAGGGGCGAAGAGGTGGCCGCAATCGGAATAACAAACCAGAGAGAGACCTCTTTCTTCTGGGATAAGGTGAGTCTGAAACCGGTTTACAATGCAATTGTCTGGCAGTGCAGACGGAGTTCGGATATCTGTAACAGACTCCAGAAGAAGGGCCTTCTGAAGAGAGTCAAGGGGAAGACCGGACTCGTACTGGACCCGTATTTCAGCTCTACCAAAATAATATGGCTCTTCGAAAACAGACCCGATATAAGGAAGATGGCCGAAAGCGGGAATCTTGCATTCGGGACATCGGATTCATTCGTCCTTTCAAGGCTCACTTCAGGAGAAGTACACGCTACGGATGTCTCCAATGCATCGAGGACGATGCTCTTCAATATCCGTACTTTGCGCTGGGATGAGGAATTGCTGAAGATATTCAGAATACCGTCGTCTGTACTTCCGAAGGTCATGCCTTCATCCGGTATATTCGGATATACAAAGGGACTTGATTTTCTGCCCGATGGTATCCCTATATCAGGTATTGCAGGGGACCAGCAGTCGGCGCTCTTCGGTCAGTGCTGTTTTAACGCAGGTGAAACAAAGATTACATACGGCACAGGTGCGTTTCTGCTTACGAATACAGGAGAGAAGATAAGAACTTCGAGGTATGGACTGCTCACGACGATTGCCTGGCAGATCGGGAATAAGGTTGTCTATGCCCTCGAAGGTTCGGTCTTTATTGCGGGCGCGGTTGTACAGTGGCTGAGAGACGGATTGAAACTCATAGAAAAATCTTCGGAGGTGGAGAGTCTTTCGGCATCTGTTCCGGATTCCGGAGGTGTTGTAATAGTCCCGGCATTTGTAGGTCTGGGTGCTCCACACTGGAAGAAGGAGGCAAAGGGACTTATATGGGGAATCACGAGAGGTACGACTGAAGCACATATAGCAAAAGCCGCGGTTGAATCCATTGCCCTCCAGTCGAACGATATTATCGAGGCTATGGAGAGAGACCTCGGGAGCAGAATCAGGGTCTTAAGAGTTGACGGCGGTGCCTCTGCCAACGATTATCTGCTCTCGTTTCAGGCCTCGGTCTCGAACAGAAAGGTTCATCGTCCGGAGATAATCGAGACAACCGCAATGGGTGCTGCAATGCTCGCAGCACTCGGCTCGGGATATATCAAGGACCTGAACTCATTAAAGGAGAGTTTCAGGATAAAGAAGGAGTTTCTCCCTTCCCTGAAATCCTCAGAGGTAAAGAAAATCAAATCAAGATGGAAAGAGGCCTTGAAGAGGGTATGAGATGAGAAGGATTGCGGGAAATTCAGTTTTTCTGTTCTTTTCACTATGCCTGCCTGTTATCTGTTTTTTTCCGGCCGGATGTGTGAAAAAACCTTATCTGACAGGTGATGTCTTTGAGCATCTGAAAGTCAGTGCAGAGAGTGATAACAGGTGTACAGCCGTGCTCTCGGGAGAGAAGGTGGATTATTTTCTCTGCGAACCCCGGAACAAGACGTACAAAATCAAGATAATTCCGTCTGAAAACAATACAGCGGTCCTGCTTATCGTCCCCGACCAGGGAATACCGGACGATTATTTTGAATCCGTTCTGCAGAAGGATATAAGACAGGCGGCCGTAAATGTATCCTGCGTTTTTGGCAGCAGTAATATTTCAGAGGATCTGAGAAAAGGTAAAAGTACTCTTTTGACTGTAAAATCGCTCGATAAGGAAAAATATCAGATTGAAGGAATTTTTATAGTCGATAAATTCCTGACGCATCAGGGGAGCACAAGGGGGAGGCTCAAATAGTCGGTAATAAGGCTAATATATGTTTATTTCGCAAAAAAATGAATAATTATATATGGTTGCCGGTGGTATAAACAGTTATCTCGTTGATATTATTGACTACTTTCCATTCCTTACTGGAACGTAACTTGATATATAATACTAATTTGCTATGAATCTCGGGTCTTTTAAAAGATTTTTTTGCGGTATCAGGGCCGGAAGGCTGACGGTCCTTCTTATTCTACTTTTCGCTTTTATACCTTTATACCTTTCGGCCTCCGAAAGTAAGACCGAGAAACTTCTGAAGGCGAAGAGCGAGATCGAGAGCTCGGCGATATCTATGAACAGGCAGTATCAGGAGATTACCGGAAAAATAAACAAGCTGAAGTCAAAGAAAAGCCTCAGTATTCTGGAAGAGGCAGAGCTTCTGAGTCTGATGGCACAGGCGCAGAGTATTTCTGTTCAGCTCGAGAGAAAGTACGGTGAACTCGAGAAGGTTATAGAGGAGCTGAAGAATGCCGGGCTGGAGATTCCAAAGGAAAAGCCGGAGGTTCTGACTCTCAGAATTTCGGGGGCAAATCACTTTGAAGGACCGTCCGAACTGAGGGAGAAGGTTCTGATTCTTAAGGACAAGGAGAATAAACTTCTCAGGGAGATAGAAAGGCTTGAGGCCGCCGAAAAGAAGATGAGACTTAAGGAGGAATCTCAGGCATTTATCAGGGAGCAGTCACTCTTTGACGAAGATTCGGTTATGGCCGTCGTCAAAAAGAATGTCAAAGGTGTCTCGGAGAGTGCATCACAGGTTCAGTCAGGCGGCAAAGATGAAAAATCGGTAACTGAGACGGGTTTTGACAGCAGTGTGGGTACATCTACTACTGTCCCTTCCTCTGGCTCGTCCTCTCAGGATATCAAGATAAGGATAGAGGTAACCTATGAAAAGAGCGGTCTTGTCAGTCAGATGAATATAGGGAAGGAGAAACCTCTGCTGATAGATATCGACCTGAACAATACCGGCTCTGATGAATTAAAGGAGAAGATCGAGCTCTTAAAAAGGGTCTATGAGGAGCTTTCGCTGAAAAGGTCTGATGTAGAGAAGAGGGCCGCCGAACTCGAGAAGCTGTTTAAGGAAAAGAAGAAATAAATCTCTTCGCCTTCTTTTACTTGAAATTTGGTCAGTTAACTAATATAAGGGGTGGACAAGGGCAAGGAGGTATTTTAATGTCAGAGAACAATTCTCCAAACAATGACAATCTTAATAACGTAAAGGAGTTTACCCTCAAGGCACTCTTAATCGGTCTTGTATTGTGTGTGGTTCTTGGTGCCGCCAATGCATATCTTGGACTCAAGGCAGGTATGACAATTGCTGCTACATATCCGGCGGCTGTTATAGGTATGGCTGTTCTGAGACTATTCAGGGGTTCGCTCCTTGAGGAAAATATGGCTCGTACGGTCGGTTCAATCGGCGAGTCGGTTGCGGCCGGAGCTATATTTACAATCCCTGCATTTTATATTGCGAAGATATGGCCCGAATTCGATATGTCTCATTTCTGGGAATCTTCTGCAATTATGGCGATAGGCGGTATTATCGGTATTCTCTTTGTGACGATGCTCAGAAGGGTGATGGTAGAAGACAAGGACCTCCCGTTTCCGGAATCAGTTGCAGCAGCAGAGATTCACAAGGCAGGAAGGGGCGGAGGAACAGGGGCCAAGTTTCTGTTTGGTGCACTCGGAGCGGGCGCATTCATACAGCTTCTGGGAAAACTCAATGTCTTTCCGGCAATCTATGAGAAATTCATTACATTTTCGAAATCGGCTGTAAAGGTCTCGGGTACAAATGTCGACGGCGGTGGCGGAGCATTATTTACCACCCCCGGTGTATCGCCGGCGTATATAGGAGTAGGTTATATTATAGGGCCGAAACTGGCTGCCCTGAATTTTTCTGGCGGACTTCTGGCGTGGGGACTCTTCGTCCCTCTTATGCTTTACTTTGTGGGAGATAAGGTTGAGGCGAATCTGATTGCTCAGGGGCAGAGTGCCGACTGGATAGCAATCTCATATGCCGTGTGGAAATCGATAGTAAGACCTATTGCGATAGGAGGGATGCTCGTCAGCGCGGCATTTACACTCTACAGAATGAGGACCTCACTGATAAACGGAATCAAACGTTCGATATCCGACCTCAAGAAGTCTGCACAGGCGCAGACAGAGGTCAAGAGGACCGAAAAGGATATCAGTCTGAAATATGTTCTTCCGGCGCTGCTTGGTGCAACTGTTCTGACATTTGCCCTTTATTATTACTTCTCACAGAGTTTCGGGGCGGCACTTGTTGCGGCGATTGTTATGGTGATCGCGGGTTTCTTCTTTGCAGCAGTATCAGGTTATCTGGTAGGTATGATAGGCTCCTCGAACAATCCGATATCAGGTCTGACGATCTCGACACTGATTGTGGCAGCGCTTCTGATGGTTGTGCTCGGGATGGAAGGGACACAGGGTGTTGCTGCAGTCCTCGGTGTTGCGGCAGTTATTTGTGTGTCAGCAGCTGTGGCGGGTGAAATGCTTCAGGACCTGAAGGTCGGACACATACTTGGCGGTACCCCATATAAGATGCAGATTGGTGATATTATCGGAGTAATTGTTGCATCAGCCGTGATGTTTATCCCTCTCCTTATCCTGCACGTGGGGGATATCAAGATGGGAGGAACAGGTTTTGGCGGTAAGGCGCTGCCGGCTCCGCAGGCCGGACTTATGGCGCTTCTTGCACAGGGTATTGTGGGAGGTTCGATGACATGGCCTCTGATTGTGGTCGGTATGCTGATGGCGATAGGACTCATCCTTGTTCAGGTGAGAAGTCCGATGCTTGTATGTGTCGGTATGTACCTGCCTTTTGAAACCACTGCGGCAATCTTTGTAGGAGGAATCATCAGAGGTATATATGATATGGTCTCGGAAAAGAGAAAATTCAACGATGCACAGAAGATCAGAAGTTCGAATGTAGGTGTTCTCCTTGCCTCAGGTCTTATTGCGGGTGAGGCGCTTATGGGACTTATATTTGCTGCTCTGGCTTTCTTTGATGTAAAGATTCCTTCACTCTTCGAAAATCCGACTTATATAATAAGCCTTATTATTTTCGGAATAATTGCGTTCATACTTGTTTATTTCCCTGTTAAAAATGCAGGTTCTCCTGATGAACCGCCACCTCCTTCGGCTGTTATGTAATTGTAATTAACTGATTTGTTAAATCTTGTGATTTTTGTCCCGGGTTTCTGACTGGCAACCGGCTATTAAAGTTATGAGTCCGGCAGAGCTATGTTTACAAATTATTAAATATTTTGTATAATAGGCAGAATGAAAGGAAGGAAAATCTTATGAGCAGGTGTTTATTTATATATCTAATCTTTTGCTCTCTTGTATGTTTTTTTATCCACTGTTCCTCGGATACGGAGGGTGAGAAGGGAGATGATGCGGGTGCCGACACAGGCATAAGGACCTGCAGGAATTCGGCACAGTGCAGAGCGGATGAGGAGTGCGTGAATGCTATATGTGTAAAGAAGAATCCCAAAGATGCTGAAGCAGACGTAATCTCCGATATTGATACTGCAGATATTTCCCCTGATATAATAACCGATACCGGAGGCGACGGGGAATCCGGTGATATAACGGACGGCGGGGCGGATATTGCGGATATTACAGACACTTCCGATATTCAGCAGGAGTTTAGGGCGGGGATAATCTCTGTATATGAAGGTGCAGCCGGAGAGTGTTCAAATGAAGAATACTTTCTGAAAAGTGTGAGCGGATACTCCGGTATGAGCATAATGAGTAACGGGGATTTCAGTGTAAATTCAGGTGCAAAATTCAAATAATCAGACAGGAGGGCTTTATAATGAAGAAGGTATTTTATCTGGTTTTATTATTGACATATGGTGTGGTTCTTTCTGCCGCCGGTATTCCTATGGTGATAACGCATCAGGGGTATATTACGGATAAGGACGGCAACGGAGTAACCGGTAATCTCAGCTTTTCAATCGGTATTTATAAGAGCATAGATGGGGACAGTTCCGATTTGCTCTGGGAGGAGGAT
>DYEF01000073.1 GCA_020725805.1 Bdellovibrio sp. | reverse complement strand
TCCAATAAAAACCACCAATAATGGTTTACTACATCAATTTGCGTGCCAGATTTGTAACTGGCACCAATAGTAGCACCAATAGTACAATACTCTTTACTGGGGATAAGTTTGGTGGTAATATTTATTTGAAAATGGAAGGAAAAAGATTTTATCACGATGACCATCTCGGGACACCGCAGGTATTAACTGATGAGAATGGACAAATTGCGTGGTATGGAGATTATGAACCGTTTGGGAAGGTGAATATTTTGGTTGAGAGAACAACAAATAACTTCCGCTTCCCGGGACAATATTATATAGAAGAGACAGGCTTATACTACAACTGGTGGAGGTGGTATGAGAGTGATGTGGGAAGGTATTATGAAACTGATTTGGTTTCACAAGTATTACCATTATCAAAATATAGCCATATAAATATGAGTTTTAATTTACTTAGTTCATATCATTATTCCTATAATAACTCAGTCAGGTATATAGACTTTAACGGCCAAATACCAGTTCCTTCTCCCGGATGCTTACTTGCTTGTGCATTATGCTTAGGCGAGAAAGAACTAAAGGATAAGATAAAAAAGTATAATTGTTCTGAGAAATGCAAAGATAAATGTAGAGTTAAATCCAATGAAGATTATTTGAAATGTATGTCTTTATGTATGGGGAATCCCCTTCCTGATTTAGTCGATTTAGGTTTTAAGGTAAGTTGTGCTATATGTATAGGTTGTCTTCTCTTAGAATTTGCACCAGTAGTAGTAGCCGCATGAAAAGAATAAAAATAACAATTTATGACGTTTTTTTAATAATGTGTTTTTTAATAATATTATTTGCACCGCAAGTTAATTTTGTACTTTTTTATGAAAAATATGAAAAAAATGGAAACATTAATAATATATGTGAAGTTAGTAATATATGCAATATTGTGATTTACCACTGGCCTTATTATATTGATCAAAGAGATTCATTAGTACATATATGCATTAGTATTTTTGTGCTTTCAAATTTAGTAATAAATAAGATAACAGGTAAAGTGAGAGGAGATAAAATGAGTGGAAAAAACAGTGATTATAAAAAGAATGATAACCTAAAAACTCTGATTATAAAAATATTTATGGTATTATTTCTTTTATCCGGGACGTATGGAATATGTTCTTGGATAGTAGCTTATTTAAAATCAGGATTAGGATATATGTATTTTATATTACCACTTTCATATTTATTTTTTGTATTTGGTATCATATTTAGAGAAGAATACATATATAGGAAATATATTAGAACATTGGGTAATGAAAGAGAAGAATAGATATTGAGATTTATCAACTTTGTATATTTTAAACAATAGAGTGAGAAGTATATTGGTTGAGAGGACAAAGAATAATTTTAGATCTCCCGGACAATATTTCATAGAAGAGACAGGACTATATTACAACTGGTGGAGGTGGTATAATTGGAATACCTCACAATATATTCAAGTAGAAAGAATAAGAAATAATAAAGGAGACAATTTTAGTCTTTATGAATATGTTAGTAATAATCCACTGATTTTTTATGATAAAACAGGATTAATTAAATGTGATAGTGCCAAACTTAGAGACTGCCTTTTAGAACTCGGGTTGGCAATTGCTGATGCGTGGGATATATGTATTATGGGATGTATGTTGTCACCAAATCCACCTTGCTGTGTAATAGCGTGTGATATAATCTTTGGTATCCCCGAAATAGTCGCTATTATTGCTTGTTTTAATGAATATTGCTATTGTATGAAAGATAGATGTTAATCAGTATTTATTGAGATGGAGGAATATTGTATGATAAACGATGAGGTAAGAAAAGAAATACAAATAAGAGGTATTGTACTGATAATATCTTTTATTATTACATCCTCAATAATAATTATTCTTAATTTCATATTTAAGTTTGACTTTAAGTTGCTAATAAGTTTCCATGTATTTATGTTTAGTGTAGGAATTATATGGGGGTTTTTACCATTAAAAAATTATGCTATTATTTCAATACTTTTAATAAATTCTTTAATTTTCTTTTTTTTCCTAATAATAAGTATGTTTTTCAATTACTTAAATGGTGAGGTATCACTTAAATTTATAATACTATTATCATGTATAATTCTCTTCTTGGTTTTATTAGTTGTTACTAAGAGTGTATATTTCTTTTTCAAAAATAAAGAAGGTAAGAGTTAAACACTCAGTGTCAGTTAGAAACTTGTTCTAATGGTCGAGAGAACAATAAATAATTTCCGCTTCCCTGGACAATATTACATAGAAGAGACAGGGTTATACTACAACTGGTGGAGGTGGTATGAGAGGGAGGTGGGGAGGTATGTGGAATTTGATAAAATTCTTCTTAATGAGGATTTTGATTTAAAGCTTATATATCCTAATTGTTGCAGCTACGTACATGGTAACCCTATATATAATATTGATCCCAAAGGGTTAAGATGTAAGAATGTAAATCACTGCTTGTTGTGTATTTATTTATATGGAGATGATAATACCTCTAATTATGCTAAGACTATATATTGGAAATGTGACTCAATAGGTGTTGGTTGTCCTTCAGGGGAAGGTAAATGTTGTGGTTATACAGAAGTTGGTTCATATAGTATAGTAATAACTAATAACGAAAGAGGGAATTGTAAATATACTTGTTATACTGTACTTCACGAAATTGCTCATGCCGTATTAAATATTTCAAGTGATTCTGATGCTGATAGGTGGGCAGATGAGCATATACCTTATTGTTGTAGATCCAGATAGAATCCAGGTAGATGTATATGAATTCAATTTTCTTAATAGCATTATTTGCTCAGGTTAATATAGGGGAAACATCTTGCTTCTATGTTCTAGATGAAGTAGGACATCAATATTATGTTTATGAATTTTGTATAGGTTCTAAGAATCAATATTACTATAAGAGATATTCGAATGATAAGACTATTTTATGTGAGATAGACAAGGAAGGTAGTCTTTGGCTAGAAGAAATGTTAAGTAAGAGTGATTTTATCGATAAAAACTCCTGTATTAAGGAGGCTGAGAGATATGTATATGGTATTGATTTATGTCTTACAAAAAGTGTTGTTGTCTTTGACTCAAAGTCTATATGTGCCTGTATGGACAGCATCTCAAACCTAAATAAATATGTGAATTCCTATCCATTGTTGATAATTAATAATATATGGGAATATGAGTATTGTAGAGATTTTGAGAATGATAAAGAATTAGCGAATCTTATGTATTATGAAAAACTTAATTATTTTATGAATATTCCTGAATTATTTTTTATAAAGGAGGAAATTGGTTCTCATATTAATAATGAAATGCATCAAAATGAATGTATTAATACTTTGTATGATTTTAATGGATTATATTTAATAAAAGAGGTTGAAGATACTCTATCGCCGGAAATAGAAATATTAAGGATTAATTTCTTTGATCTATGTTATGAAATATTTGATCTTAACAAAGGAATAAAACATAAATGCTATATGGACAATAGGATTAAGAATATTATTGATAGTAAACTAGAGTTTATTTTTTCTCACAGGGATATAGAGAACGAAAGCTTATATTATATTAAGAATATTGAAAGAAATGTATGTCCTTCTGTGAAGTTGTATTTATATGACCCACAGATTAAAGAGATATTGGCATTTTTCCAGACAGATAGTTATAATGAAGGGATAGGATCTTATTTGTTAAATGATTTATTTAATATTTTAACACATTCATATTTTTGCAAGAAAGAGCTAATGAGTATAGAAGATAAAATTATTTTAGATGGAATTAAAAAGGATATAAATGCTGGTACAGTTATTAGGTAAAATGTGTTAATGACACAATTTATTGGACAATACTTTATAGAAGAGACAGGGTTATACTACAACTGATAAAACTGGTAAAGGTGGTTTTAACTCAGAGAACATACAATAAAGATTTTAATCCTCTTCCGGTTTCTCTTTTGATAATGAGAAGTGATGCTTGATATTTCTCCCCTCGACCATATATATTACATCTTCGCATATGTTTGTTGATAGGTCTGCAATCCTCTCGAGGTGTCTTGCAATATTGAGAATTCTGAGTGCTCTCTCTATAGTATTCATATCCGTGGACATATATGTAACCAGCTCTCGTAAGATTTGATCTCTAAAATCGTCAATGATATCATCTTTTTTTAGTACTTCATTTGCCTTCATAGGATCTTCTTCTATAAATGAATCTATCGCCTCTGAGAGCATCTGCATTGTGAGTGTAGCCATTCTTGGTATATCGATAAATGGTTTTAATTGTGGTTTTTCTATCAAATAGAGTGAACTCTCAGAAATATCAACTGCGTGGTCACAGATTCTCTCGAGGTCGTTATTCATTTTTAATATCATAAGTATTGTTCTGAGTTCCTTTGCCTTTGGGGAAAAACGGGCAATTATCGAGACCCCCTGATTCTCGATTTCGATCTCCCGTCTGTTTGCCTGATTCTCATCTTCGCTGATTATCTGTTCCAGCAGGCCTCTGTCCTTTTCCAGAAGTCCCTTGATGGATTTCTCGATCATCGTCTCAGCGAATATGGAATATTCTACTATTCTCTGTTTGATTTCATTGATTGCACTTTCAAGCATATTCCTCTCCTTTATCCAAAACAACCTTTCAGGTATTCGTTTGTCTTCGGGTCAGAAGGACTTGTAAACATCTTGTCGGATTTGTCGTATTCGATAAGCTCTCCAAGATACATAAATGCAGTATAATCCGATATCCTTGCTGCCTGTGCAATATTGTGTGTGACGATAAGTATGGTTACGTCTTTCTTGAGTTCCTCGAGCAGTTCTTCGATCTTGAGAGTCGATTTCGGGTCGAGTGCGGATGTGGGTTCGTCAAGAAGTATTATCTCGGGCTTCATTGCTATTGCCCGTGCGATACAGAGTCTCTGTTGCTGCCCCCCTGAGAGAAAGACTCCCTTCTGCCTGAGTTTATCCTTTACCTCGTCCCACAGAACTGCCTTTTTGAGAGACGACTCCACTATTGCATCCATTTCTGTCTTATCTATCTTAATTCCGTTTATTTTGTATCCTGCAACAACATTGTCGTATATACTCATTGTAGGGAACGGGTTCGGCTTCTGAAAAACCATACCAATCTGGCGGCGGATGACAATGGGGTTCATCGATAATATATTGTTGTTCCGCAGGAATATCTCGCCTGTTGTATATGCCCCTTCGGTCAGTTCGTGAAGCCTGTTGACACATCTGATAAGCGTCGTCTTCCCGCAGCCGGACGGACCCATAATCGCAGTTATTGTGTTCTTGTAGACCTTCATACTCACATTCTTGACTGCGTGGAAATCCCCGAAATATGCATTCAGATTGCGGATGCTTAAAACTTGATCTTCCATTTTTTCTCTCCGATACTTGCAAGAAGATTGAATATAAATACGATTGTTATCAGTACAAAAGAGGCGGCCCATGCGAGTTCGTGCCACTCCGGATAGGGGCTCTTGGCATAGTTGTAGATCAGAAGCGGGAGTGAATTCATCGGCTTGAATATGTTCAGTTCGAGAATATTGCTTCCGAATGCAGTAAATAAGAGAGGTGCGGTCTCTCCCGATATTCTTCCTATAGATACGAGTGTTCCCGAGAGAATCCCTGAGAGTGCTGCGGGGAGAATGACCTTGAGAATGGTGCGGTGATAGGGTACACCCAAAGAGTAGGCCGCCTCTTTCAGTGTATAGGGAATCATCTTGAGGGTCTCTTCGGTTGCCTTGATTATTGTGGGCAGCATCATAATACTGAGTGCAACTGCGCCGGAGATAGCAGAGAATTTCTTAAGCGGAAGCACAATCCATACGTAAGCCACAATACCGAGCACTATTGACGGTATTCCCTGAAAGACATCGACGAGTGTGCTTATATACTGGGCGTATTTTTTATTGCTGTTCTCCGAGAGAAAGATTCCGGCCGTTATCCCGAAAGGTACTGCAATCAGTGATGATAGTATTATCAGAATAAATGTCCCGAGTATGGCATTCAGAATTCCTCCGCCTTCCTCTCCTACGGGCACAGGATTATTTATAAGAAAACCGACCGATATATTGCTGATACCGTTTTTTATTATGAAGCCGAATATCAGCAAAAGCGGTATTAATATCGTAAACGTTGTAATGTATATTGCTATCCTGACTATCTTGTCTGTAATTTCTCTTCTTCTGTATGCCGGAAAATCGTTCATATCTGTCTTACTTCACATAAAATCTGGTGATGATAAACCTGCCAATCGAGTTGACCACGAGAGATGTAATTAGCAGGACGAGACCGAGACTTACGAGTGTCGAGAGGTAGAGGTCTGATGTCGCCTCCGCAAACTCGTTTGCAATAACGCTTGCCATAGTATTGGCAGGGGCAAAAAGACTTTTGGGGATATAGTTTGCATTTCCGATTACCATTGTGACCGCCATTGTCTCACCGAATGCTCTGCCGAATGAGAGGAGAATGCCCGCAAAGATCCCCGATTTTGCATAAGGAATAACGATATCCCTTATTACCTCGAATCTTGTTGCACCGAGCGAATAGGCTGCCTCCTTTATATCCTGCGGAACGAGTCTTATTACCTCTCTGGCTATCGATGTCGTGTACGGGATAATCATAATGGAAAGAATGAGAGATGCGGTGAAGATACCTATCCCGAGAGGCGGAATCCCGAGTATTTCCTCGAATTTTCTGACTACCGGGACGAGGACCATAAGACCCCAGAAACCGTATATGATTGAGGGGATTCCCGCGAGCAGGTCGAGAACGGATTTGATTATTATGCTGGACCTTTTGCCCTCTGCATATTCGCCGAGGTAGAGTGATGCGGCAATTGAAAAGGGTATTGAGATTATGAGGGCGAGTATCGAGGTGATGAATGTGCCGACAATGAACGGCAGCACGCTGTATTTCTCGGAGACGGGGTCCCAAATGTCCCCTGTCAGGAGTGAAAGCCCGTTGTGTTTTATAGAAGGGAATGATTCAATGACCAGCGTCAGGGCGATGGAGAAAATGATTAGTATAATCAGAAAAGATGAAGAGAGAAGGAGCCACCTGAAAATGGTTTCACTCCTTCTCTCTTTTGAAAAAAAATGACTCATAGAGCCTGTTTATTCAAGGGCTTTTCCGTCGAATGTAATCGATTTGATGAGAGCCTGAGCCTTTGTCTTTGCGGCCTCCGGCAGAGGGGCATAGTGGAGCGGTGTTGTAAACTTCTGGCCGTCGTTAATCATCCAGTTAAGGAGTTTGTAGAGTGATTTTGCCTTATCGATTGTCCTGTTGTCGTATTTCTGCTCCTGATAGACGAGTATATATGTAAAACCTGCTATAGGATATCCGTCCGGTGATTCCGTATCGGCTAAGGAGACCCTCATATCATCCGGCATAGCTATCTCTGCTGCCTTGCTTGTCGACTCAAGAGTCGGTTTTATGAATTTCCCGGATTTGTTCTGAATCGTTGCATAGCTCATCTTGTTCTGAAGGGCATATATAAGCTCTACATAACCTATTGAATTGGGGACCTGTTTTACGAGTCCGGCAACACCCTCATTACCTTTGCCGCCGAGACCTACCGGCCAGTTGACCGATGTCCCGCTCCCTACCTTCTCTTTCCATTCCGAGGAGACCTTTGAGAGATAGTCTGTGAAGATTGCCGAAGTTCCTGAACCATCCGAACGGTGTACCACGCTGATATTTGCATCGGGGAGTTTGATATCCTTATTGAGGTCTGCGATTCTGGCATCGTTCCACTTTGTAATCTTGCCGAGGAATATATCTGCAATGATATCAGGGGTGAGTTTTAGCTCGCCCTTGATATTCAGATTATAGACGATGACAACGGCGCCGAGACAGGTCGGGATGTGCAGAATCTTTCCGGGTGCCTTTGAGAGCTGTTCATCCGACATAATTGCATCCGAACCCCCGAAGTCAATGGTCTTTGCGAGGAGCTGCTTGATTCCGCCGCCGGAGCCAATTGACTGATAGTTGATATTCATTTTATTCTGCTTGCCGTATTCACTGAACATTTTGGAGTAGAGAGGATAGGGAAATGATGCACCGGCACCGGTAAGGTCCTCGGCAAACGCCTGATTAAATCCCGCAAGCAGGAAAAGTAATAACGAAATCACACTAAAAGACTTCATAGCTACCTCCTTTTTGAAGCCGCAGACAGTGATAATTCAGATTGTTAAATTTTGGTTAAGGTATATGTTAAGATTGTGTTAAATATACAAACCGGACCGTTCTTTTGACCGGACTTTATAGGTTTTGCAATATGGCGACAGGATCTATTATGTTGCTTTATAAGTTTATAATTGTTTCTAATTTCATTTTTCAGGGGTAAGGTCGGATTTTTTGGAAAAATGATAAATAAGTTCTGGTTCGATATGACAAACCAAAATTTCCGGAGAATCAGGCAGATTGCAGATAATCAGTATTCTATAAAATAGTCTTCATAGTCTTCTGTCTGAATTATCTTGAACAAACAGAAAAGTTTATAGTATAAGGAGGTAGCGGGAGGATTTTTTAAGATGTTTTACCTGAGAGTCAGAGACGATTTTGCAGCGGCACATTATCTGAGGGGTTATAAGGGGAAGTGCGAGGCCCTTCACGGGCATAACTGGAAGGTTGAACTGGAGGCGGGATTTGACAGGCTGGATGAGACAGGCCTTGCAATCGATTACAAGGACCTTAAAAGAATACTGAAAGAGGTTATTGAGAAGTTCGACCATACCGAACTAAACAGGCTCGAACTCTTCTTCTCAAAAAATCCGACCACTGAGAATATAGCGATGATAATTTATTCAGAGTCGAAGAAGAGGCTTCTGGAATCGGGGGCGAAAAAGATTGCCGTGACTATATGGGAATCGGATGACTCCTGTTGCAGATATGAGGAGGATTGATGAGGATATGTGAAATATATCAGAGTATTCAGGGTGAGACCTATCTTGCCGGAGTTCCGACTACAATTATCAGGGTTGCCGGATGTAATATGAACTGCTCCTACTGTGATACGAAGTATGCCCTTGAATATGGCAGGGAAATGAGTATCGGTGAGATATTAAGGGAGGTAAAGAGACTCGACTGGAGACATGTAATGCTTACCGGCGGTGAACCTCTGATGCAGAAGGAATCTCTTGAACTGAGCAATATGATTACCGGTAACGGATTTGTGCTTTCTATCGAGACGAACGGCAGTTTTGATATCTCAAGGTATTGTTCGGATGCAATTATCGTTATGGACCTCAAAACGCCCGACAGCGGCTATTCTGATTACAACAGGTATGAGAACATTGGTTGTCTGAAGCCGAAGGACTGTGTAAAGTTTGTTATAGCCTCTCAGAAGGACTTTGTATGGTCTGTAAACAAGATTAGGGAATACAAAATCGATTCAAAGACAGAGAATATATTCTTCTCGCCTGCTGACGGATATCTGAAACCGAATGAACTTGCTATCTGGATTCTCGAGGCGCATCTCAATGTAAAATACAATCCTAACCTCCACAGATGGATATGGGGAAATGAGAAAGAGAGATAAGGCAGTAGTCCTTCTTTCGGGCGGAATGGATTCTGCGACAACACTCGCAATTGCAGCTGAAAGACACTCTGTTATTGCACTTCACTTCAACTATCATCAGAGGACCGAGAAGAGAGAACTATGGTGTTTCAATAAACTGAGCAGATACTACAGGGTAAAGAAAAAGATTATAATCGATATGGATTTTCTCAGACAGATCGGCGGCTCGACGCTGATTAAGGGTGAGGGAAAGATACCCCTGCCGGCGTTTAAGAAAGACAGAATACCTTCCACATATGTCCCTTTCAGAAACGGAATAATGCTCTCCGTTGCTGCCGCTGTGGCTGACAGATTCGGTGCGGAATATATCTATATCGGTGCCGTTGAGGCTGACTCGTCGGGATATCCGGATTGCCGGATTTCTTTCATAGAAAACTTCGAGAAGGCAGTCAGAAGAGGAACGAGGGTGCCGGAACTGAAAATTGTCGCTCCGCTTATCAGTATGTCAAAGGCAGAGATTGTCAGAAAAGGGATTGAAATGGGTGTCCCCTATGAATATACCTGGTCCTGCTACAGTTCGGATAAAATCCCCTGCCTGAGATGTGAATCCTGTCTTTTGAGGGCAAGAGGGTTTGAGGGGGCAGGTCAGAAAGACCCTGTTGCCGTCAGAATGTTAAATAAATAATTGCAAATAGTAATGATTTTCTATATAATGTTATTGTAAGCACTCAAATTCAGGAGGGCTGCTATGATTAAAAAGACTCTGATAATATTTGTATTGGGTATTGCTGTGTCCGCTGCAATTATGTTTCCCCAGTGCAGCGGCGATGTCTCTTCTTTCCTCGAAGACAGCGGAGGGACACAAAAGCCCTGTAAGAATTCCGCACAGTGTGATAAGGACGAGAGCTGTGTAAATAATATCTGCGTAAAGAAGGATGGCGGGACCATTACAACCTGCCGTAATTCCACAGATTGTAGTCCCGATGAGGAGTGCGTCAATTCTGTATGTCAGAAGAAATCAGTTGATGCAGGCGGTGAAGAGACGGGTGTCGATATAACTCCGGTTGAATCTATTAAGTGCAATTACAATTCCGAGTGTCCGGATGGCTTTGTATGTAATCTCGAGACACATTCCTGTGTATACGGCGGGAGAATAAAGGTAGACCCGGAGAAGCTCGACTTCGGCAGTGTCCAGTTTGGACAGGCAATTAAGAAGACGCTTGTTATAACCAATATAGGGAATGGTCCGCTGACAATCTATATGGTCGACTTCGAGAGTAATACAAACCCCGACCCTGAACATCCGAGATTTACAAGGACAACCGAAAAGAATATTCCTGCTGTTCTTCAGCCGAATGATACCCTGAATGTAGATGTAACCTATAAACAGGATGATGCCCAGCCTGACAACGGCTTTCTTGTGATAAACAGTTCAGATATCACAAACCCGAGTATCAAGGTCTTTTTGAGCAGCAAATACAAGAAACCGCCCGATCTCGTTATTGTGGACAGAAGCACAAATCCGCCAAAATTATTGTATCCGCAGTCAGGCGCTACTAACTCCTACGGAATCGACCTTGGAAATATTCCTGTAGGGAATACAAAAGAGATGATGGTTACTTTCCTGAATCAGTCGGAGGACGGAATTATCGCAATCAAAAGTGCGAATATTACCCAGATGAGCAGAAATAAAATAGAAATAGAGATGCGTTCACCTCTTGACCCCAATACCAAATACACGGCCCCGTTTTATATCAGTGCCGGAGAGATGGTCGACCTTTATATCAGATATGTGCCGCAGGAGAAGGAAGCCAGCGAACATACGCGTATGGTCATTGCCACAAATGATTCAGATATTAACAATGATTATATTGATGACAGCGGGGAGCTGACAATCAATATTGTTGGGCAGGCGGGATATGTGCCGCCCGGGATTAATGTCGACAGGACAGAAATCAATTTCGGCGAGGTTCAGGTAGGATTGTCCAGTGAGGATATTTTCAATATCTGCAATACCGGTGAGGATGCCCTTGTAATAGACGGGACATCCGGTTTTGACAACCCGAATACTGACTATACAATCTCTCCGTCCAAATTAGGAGGGACATTGCAGGGAGGAGCCTGTGTCGAAGTCAAGGTCAAATTTGCTCCTAAATCTCAGGGCGACCAGTTCAATAAGATCGTGATAAAATCCAATGACCCGAATAATCCGCTCATTGAGGTCAGACTTTATGCAAGCGGGACCGACCCGAACTTAGTAATAAATCCTGATACTGATATCAATTTTGGGGTGATCGAACTCGGCAAGGAGTCTGCCGTTGTTAGTATGACTATCTATAACAGCGGGAAGGGAACGCTCTCTGTCAATTCTATAGCCCTGAGCGTTGGTTCGAGCAGTGACTTTATTCTTGTCAATCTCCCGCAGCAGTTCCCTGTGTTTCTGAAGGGCGACGGACAGGAGACTTTACAGTTTGGAGTAAAGTTTATGCCTTCAGTATCATCTGACCCGAATCAGATAAAAGGTGCCATTGAGATAAAATCGAGCGATAAGGATAATCAGGTAAAGTATATTAATGTCGCTGGTATAGGATTTGCCTGTCCTAACGGATTTTCTGATTGTAACAACGATATGAGTGACAGGTGTGAGACAAATATCAATACATCAACCAATCATTGCGGGGTTTGCAAAAATGAATGCGTAGTGGCAAACGGAACACCAAAATGTTCGAACGGGAGCTGTGAGATAGCATCCTGCGACCAGTTTTACGGAGACTGTGATAAGTTATATAGCACCGGGTGTGAGACATCAACTCAGAGCGATGTAAACCACTGTGGAAATTGTTCTACAATATGTTCTGTGCTTAATGGAGTACCGAAATGCAATAATGGGGTGTGTGAGATAGACAGGTGCAACACTCCGTATAAAGACTGCAAGAACGGATATGCAGATGGTTGTGAGACAAATACCAATACGGATGTCAATAACTGCGGCGGGTGCAACAAGAAGTGTTCTGCCCCGAATGCAACCTCGAAGTGCGTCAATGGTTTTTGTGTTATTGACAAGTGCGACAGCGGATTCAAGGACTGTGACGGAGTCTATTCGACCGGCTGTGAAATATATGTCGCAGGAGATGTCAATAACTGCGGTGATTGTTACTATGTATGCAGTCTCAATAATGCAAATCCGAAGTGTGTTGCAGGTCAGTGTGCAATAGACAGCTGTATAGGGGATTACAGGGACTGCGATGGTAAGGCAGATACAGGTTGTGAGACAAATATTGCAACAAGTGTTAATAACTGTGGCTACTGTAATTATATCTGTCAGCTCAACAATGCTCAGGCAAAGTGTGTGAACAAAGTCTGCGCAATTGACTATTGCCTCGGGACATTCAGGGACTGCAATACCAATCCCTCCGATGGCTGTGAGACGGATACGAGCAACAATATCAATGCTTGCGGAAGTTGTACCACGAATTGTACAGTTGCAAACGGGACGGCAAAGTGTGAGAACAGCACCTGTGGAATTGCCTCCTGCAATACCGGATACATGGATTGCAAGAACGGATATGCGGATGGCTGTGAGACAAATATAACAAATGACGTAAGCAACTGTAACGGTTGCGGCAACATCTGTACAATACCGCCTCAGGCATCTTCGGTTGCCTGCCAGAGTTCGGCTTGTGTAATTACGGGATGCAATGCGACCTACTATAATGTCAACGGGATATATTCGGACGGTTGTGAATGCAGGCAGGATGACAACGACAGAAACAATTTAGGAAATACCTCCGCAACGGCTATCGACCTCGGGACACTTCAGGATTCGCTGAAGCAATATGTGGAAGTGACCGGCAAGAACATTGTCCCGACCGGAGATGCGGACTGGTATAAGGTCGTTGCACAGGATGTGGCCACTGCAGGTTACAATAATTTCCATTTTATAGTCGAAATTGTGGGTTGTAATCCGTCTGTTCCTGCCTCCTGTGAATTTCAGATTGAGGTCTACAGGAATGTCGTGGATAACAACAATAAAGTTTGTTCTGATGATGTAAAGTACGAATATAATATGAACTTCAGGGGAGATGTTGACGGGAACGGTAAGAACGAGGGAGAGAATCCCTGTACCGCAAGCTGTACAAGCAGTGATTTTATAAGCAACTGCTGCCACAGTTACACCGCTACATACTACATTAAGGTTTACAGAAGGGCCGGGGCCGCCACAACCTGCAGCACTTATACTCTGAAGATTACAAACGGTTCGTAGGTTGTCAAAAGAATGTAAAATAGTCCTAAGGAGTAAGGATATGAATTTTATCAGGACAATGTTGTATGTGATTGTTGTGATTTCCGTATTTGTTCTGCTGGTAATGTGCAGTGATAATACTACACCGTCTGAAAACGATACGGGTACCCAGCCGGATGTGGGTATTCAGAAGTGTTCAAACAGTGCCCAGTGCAAGAGCGGTTATGAGTGTGACCCTGTTAAGAAGATATGCGTGCCGTCAAGGCCTGACGGGGGAGAGGTCTGTAAGAACAATCTGGACTGCATGGAGCCCGATACTGAATGTATAAACGGAAAGTGTGTGAAGGTAACCGATGTTATTACTGAAGATGCCGGTACAGATGTTGTTTTGACGGATGTCTCCTTTTATTGTGATGAAGACAAGGATTGTAAGGATGCCAGTAAGATATGTGACCTCAATACCCACCAGTGTGTCGAAAAGAACCGTCCTGTTCTTTTCGTCGACCCTCAGGTCATCAATTTCGGTGCGGTATTCTTTGGTCAGTGCTCGAAGAGGACATTCAAGATTCAGAATGTCGGAAGTGCCGATCTCAGGATTACGATGATTGATTTTGAATCCGGAACCAACCCGGAACCGCCGCAGACCCCGAGATTTACACTCAATATCCCGATTCAGATACCCGGCAATATTGCAGCAGGTTCATCGATAGATATCGAGGTACAGTACTGTCAGGACGATGCAACTCCCGACAAGGGGAACATATTGATTATTTCAAATGATGAGAATAAGCCTCAGTTCAAACTGCCTATTGTATCGTCATATAAAGACAGCCCTGATTTTGCAATAGTGGATGAAAAGGATTTTAATAAAAGGTTGTGGCCACCTACTACCAACCCGTATCAGTATACAGTGGATTTGGGAAACGCAGAGTCCGGTAAGTCTGTAAAGAAGAGAATATATTTTACTAATGTTGCAAGTGAGGCGATTCTGGAAATATCAAAACTATACCTCACCAAAACGAGCGCCTCGAACAATACTTTCGATATGAAGATCTATAACAATATCGATACCCAGAACGCTGTTAATACTCCAATCTATGACAATCCGTCAGAGGTATATTTCATCGAAATAACGTTCAAATGCAATGAGGACAAATTTGATGAGGCTTCGGTGATAACATTCAATACAAATGACCCTGATATTGATACGGTTGGCAATAATTCTACACCTGACGACGGTTCGACGACTATACTGATAAAGGCACAGTGTAATTATCAGGGTCCGAAACTTACACTTGATAAGCAGGTGGTGGATTTTGGCACCGTTCAGGTAAATGACGAAAAGACCGAACAGATTGTTGCAAAGAATGACGGAAAGGTAAATCTTGTCATTACCGATGCACTTATCGAAAACCCGGGGACATCGCTTACTCTCCTTGTAAATAATCAGCCGGTTCAGACTCCGATAAATATTACTCCGGGGGGTTCAACTACGTTTACTGTAAAGTATGCTCCGAAATCAATAGAGACGGTTTCAACCAAAATCAATATCAGGTCGAATGATTCGATTGGTAATGACAATGTATTCGTTCCTGTGACCGCCAGTGCGATTGACCCGACGATTAGTGTGGATAATTCGAGTCTGGATTTCGGAGTTGTTCTTTATGATACATCACAGAATTGCTCATCTGATATCAGGACGATAAATATTTCCAATGCGGGGTTCGGACAGCTTATTATCTCTTCAATCGAACTGACAATCGGTTCCAGTTCGGATTTTGTTCTTTCCAATATCCCAAATATGCCCATTATACTGGATTCTGCCCAGAAGGTAGCTATAAATGTTGCCTTTGTGCCATCCGTCGGTTCACAGCAGAATGGCCAGCCGACGCAGAGAACAGGTGCAATTTCGATTAAGAACAGCGACAGAAAGTCCAATTTCAATGTAGTAATCCCGCTGTCGGGCTCAGGTAAGACGTGCTGCCCTGCAAGAAATAATACGAGCGGCATCTGTACCTGCGGAACCGGTTGCCTTTACTCCTGTCTTGCGGATTACTATGACCTCAACGGTGACCTGAATGCACCGGATAACTCTAACGGCTGCGAATACAACTGCGTGAAAACTGCTGACCCGAAGGAGATTTGTGACGGGAAGGATAATGACTGCAACGGCCTTACTGATGAAGGAAATATCAATGTGTTATGTCCCCCGCCGCAAAATGCGACGACCGAGTGTTATCAGGGCGGGTGCAGGATTACTTCCTGTAACTTCGGGTATTACGATGTTGACCAGATCTATTCCAACGGATGTGAGTGTCAGGCAGACTCCAATGACATTCAGGGTGTGGGGAATACCTGTGCCGGGGCACTTGCCATACAGAGCGAATTTATCGACAGTGCGCAGACATACCTCGATATAACTGCAAAGATTATTCCTCAGAATGACGAAGACTGGTACAGGGTTGTAGCGCGGGATGATATCAATGCTGACAGAAACAACGGCGGAGATAATTTCAACTTTACTGTGAGCTTTCTGAATAATCCGGACAATGCATATTTGCTCGAGATAAGGGAGAATGACTGCAACAATGCAAATGTAAAGTGTATAAATGACACGGTTTTCCAGTGGAGGACTAATTTCAGGTCGGATGTAGTGCCGGGCGGTCCTTATGAGGGTGAAAATCCCTGCACGACCACCTGTGTAACCAATAACTTTACGACCAACTGCTGCAATGACAATTCCAAAGTATATTTCATAAAGGTTTACAGAAATCCGAATGCACCCTATCAGTGTGATTCCTATACGATCAGGATAAGCAACGGATTGTAGCAGAACGGCTATTCTTTTATCTCTCCTACGTCTATTTCGTATGTCTTGTCGAAGGTCAGAAGTCTGCTTCTGAATTCAGCATCAGAGTATCTGTATTGGGTCTTGATTCTTATCTTGAGCTTCTTCGTCTCCCTTATTTTGTTCAGGTCGACCGAATACTGATCGAATGCTATATAGGGTGTGCCATATAAATCCATAGCCGCATTATATTCGGGGAGTTCGATGTAATATGAGTAGAATATCCCCTTTTTCAGTTTATTGTTTTCCAGAAGCATCGGCTCAAACGAGATTTCGACACTGTCTTTATATGTCAGATTTGCCTTTATATTCCTGATGACGATCTTTTCGGGGAATTTTGCAAATTCGAAGAGGTCGATGACACCGTTTTTATCTATATCTCCGAGACCAATCTCTCCCCATGTAACTTTATCTTCGGGGAAATCGAAGCCCCCGAGATTAGCTGCCATAATAGATTTTAGGTACTGGAAGTTTCCGCCGAGATCGAGGTATAAGTCACTTGCTCCGAAAGAATGTGCAAGTTCGTGAATGGTTATATAATAATTAGCATAGGTGACCTGTCCTATATAGCCGTTGCCGAATGCCATTCCTCCGAATCCCATAAGGTCGAGGCGCGGAGAGATAATAATGAGCTTGTCATAATCCTCGAAATTTATCCCGCATCCGAGGTCGTTGAGATATTTCTGAAGTCCGTCTTTATAGGACTGAAAATCGTATCTGTTGTCCGTAATGAATCTCTCGGCTCTGAATCCTGCAAGTATTTCCCATTTGAAATTGATTACATTTTGTCTCTTCGTCCTGTTATAGATGATGGTAGAATAATACTCTTCGATTTCTTTGGTACTTATGTTATATTTGGGGTCCTGAGATTTGTCTTTACACAGGTCTTTCTCTTCGAATCCATCGTAATCCGAAAGAATTACAAGTATACGGTTGTTCTGAATGAGTGTTGAATTGGCAAGAAATATGCCCGGGACCTGATATACACATTTGCCGTCTATGCAGACGCTTTTTGTACAGTCACTGTCGGAGCAGCAGGAGGAGCCGGGATAGAATATGTTTTCGCAGCAGACCGCTGTATTGTAGTATGCATATCCCGAACAGTTCTGATTCAGACAGTAACTGGGAGGGTAGAACAAATCGTTGCACCTTATATATCCTTCATTCCCGGGAAATTTAATCCAGATATAGATTTCGTAAACGACGTCATTGAAGTAGAATGTAATAACCGGGCTGTAATAGGTGTTGAACATATTTGACCTGAGTGCATTTGCATTGAATCTGAGCGTCTTTGCCTCTAATGCATCGAAACTGAGCGTCCCTGACTGGCTGAAATTCTCCGGAAATATCTCCCAGTTGTCGGGATTTTTGTATGAATATGAGAGTTCTTTCTTCTTCTCTTCGGAGTTGGTCAGAATAAGTGTAATTTCAAGTCTGTCTCCTTCGGTTATATACATGGGGATTAACGGCGGAGTTATTTTGATGCCGTCAACCACTTTCGGCTGAACAGGCTCCTGAGGTGGTTCGATCTGATAGCATAGATTGTTAAAGACATTACCGTCGCAACTCAGGCTGTGCTCCTGAAAGATACAGCTCCCTTCACACAATTTATCTTCTTTCAGCAAATAATTGCACGCCTCTTTATTATCGCATTTTTCAGGACTTCCAGTGTCATACCCTGTATCAGGCAGAGATGCATCCTCCTGAACATCTGAAGATATATCATTAGTACCCGAATCAGAAACCGAAGTATCATTGCTGTTCAGAATAATGTCCGGTTCGTCGAGAAGGGTAGTAGAGCCACAGGCATAAAGAAAGTGGAGAAGAAGAATACTTAAAGTAGTTATTAAAATTCTCATCCTAACTCCTTATTATTACGGATAAAAATGCCATTTTATTAAAGTATAACCTGAAAAGAGTCAACAATTATTTAATTTTTGTTTGACTAAATGGTGTATTGTGGTGTATAGTGGCATCAGATTCCAGATGGTGGTGTAAAAGTGAGTAATCTCATCGGAAATTTCCAGTTTCTATTGGATCAGAAGTCGCGGCTGATTATCCCTTCTGTCTTCAGAAATATTCTGCTCGAAGATTATTCGAATAAGATTGTGCTGGTCAAGGGTATCAGGAAGAATATTCAGGTTCTCCCCGAAAAGCTTCACAGAAATATTATTGCAGAACTTTCGAAGTTTCCTTCCTATGACGAGGATGCGGAGGTTTTCAGGAGAATCTACACCACCTATGCGTTCGAAACGGAGTTCGATAAACAGGGACGCTTCGTTTTGAGACAGGACCTAAAGGATTACGCCGGGATAAGGTCCGAGGGCATTATTACGGGTATCGGGGACAGGATGGAGCTGTGGGCAAAGGACGTATATGCAGAGGAGGTCGAGTCAAGGCTCAGATTCTCTGCAGAAGAGCTTATCAGGAAGGCTCAGAAACTCAATCTGAAACTTTAAGGAGGGACTATGATGAGGAAGACCTTTTCAGAGGGACTGGTCTGGTTTTCACTAAACGGTCCGGTGGGGCTAACTGATATAGCCGATTTCTTAAGAGAGATGTCGAAGGAGATAAACTGCGGCAACAGAATTTTTGTACTTGATATTTCCGGCGGAGAACATATTCAGAGACACGCTTTCGATTCGCTGATAAACATAAAGAATAAACTCAGAAAGAGTGGTGTCAGGCTGATTATTCTCTGTTCAAAGAAGACTCTGATAGATATCCTGAATGTAGAGAGGGTTCCTGAGCATTTTGAGGTTATAAACGACATATCTGTCCTGAAATCTCAGTATACGTTTGCAAATAGTTTCTCTTCCTACAGAAACTGATTTGATTGTTCGGCCCTGTGCCGGGAAGGTCTGATATGAGCGAGTACAGACATATAACTGTAATGAAAGACGAGGTTACAGACCTTCTTAAGGTATCAGAAGGCAAGGTCTATTTCGATGCAACTCTCGGCGGAGGAGGACACAGCAGGGCGATTCTCGAAAAGGGCGGAGTTGTAATCGCTTCTGATCTGGATGATGATGCCCTGAGTAATGCGGCCTCCCTCAAAAATGAGTTCAAAGACAGATTCTTTCCTCTCAAGGGGAATTTCAGGGATGCTGTAAAAATTGTCAGGCAGGCGGGTTTTGAAAGAGTGGACGGGGTTGTGGCAGACCTTGGGTTCTCTTCCCATCAGATCGATAATCCGTCACGCGGATTCAGTTTTATGAAGGGCGGACCTCTCGATATGCGGTTCGACAGAAGTAGTTCGCCGACTGCCTATCAGTTTCTTGCCGGCATAGACTGTGAAAATCTGGCATACGGACTCGAGCATTTCGGAGATATCTCAAAATCATTAAAGATAGCCCAATATATAAAGCTCTACTTCACAAAAAGAATGCCCGATGATTCACTGGCTTTTGCTGATTATCTAAGAAGGTGCAGATATCTCCCGCGGAGCAGAAGGATTGACCCTGTTACAAGGGTCTTTATGGCAATCAGGATGATGGTAAACGATGAGGTCGGAAATCTTACGGAATTTCTCGTAAAACTCCCGCTTATGATGAAGCCCGATTCTGTCGCTGTCGTTATCTCTTTCCATTCCGTAGAGGACAGGATCGTAAAGAATATTTTCAGAAAATTTGTACAGCAGAAATATATCGAGACGAACGGGGAAACCTGTTTTGCAAAACTCATCAACAAGAAGGTTATTGTTCCCTCCGATGAAGAGATGAGGCAGAATCCCCGCTCGCGCAGTGCCAGACTGCGGGCAATCAGTTTTGGCGATAAGAAAAAGGAGGAATAGATGGAGGAGATATCCTACATAAGTTACAGCAGTACCGTTAAGGGACAGAAGAAGAAAGAGGGTATCAGGGGTCTTGCATCATACTGGATGTTTCTCCTGCCGATGCTGATAATCTGCCTAATTTTTGTAACGGTCTCAGTTGTACACCTCTATGTGCGGAATCAGGTCATAAAATACAGCTATATCGTTCCCGTGGAAAATAAGAAACAGAAGATGCTGCTCGACGAAAACAAGGTTCTCAAATCGCAGTTTTCGGTTCTCATTTCACCTGCGAGGATTGAAAAGTATGCAACCGAGAAACTGAATATGAGATATCCGGTACCCGGAGAGATTGTCGAGATCAGAAAAGGTATTGACGAGAAGGGGAATAGTTTTATAGGACAGACTAAATGAGAGACAGGGAGAGGACAAGAGGAATCAAAATCAGGATTATTATCCTGATAGGATTTATTGTCTGCGTTACACTGCTGATTGTGCACAGGGCATCAGGATTGCAGATAAAGGAAGTAAGGAAGTATTCCAGTCTTGCCACGAGTCAGCACGAAAAGGCTATTGAACTGACGCCGAAGAGGGGTACAATCTCCGACCGGAACGGCGTAGAGCTCGCAATTACCGTCGAGAGGTTTTCTCTATTTGCCAAACCACAGAAGTTTGCGGACGATAATGAGAGAAAATACTTCGCCCATATACTTGCCGATATGCTTAAAAGACCTGAAAAGGAACTTCTCAGGATATTCAGTGACGAGAGGCCTTTTGTATGGGTTCAGCGACTGCTGGATGAAAATATTGCGCTGAGGATAAGAGGGGCCGGGGGTTTTTATGAAAAGGAGTTCGAGAAGAAGGGTGACCTCAGAAAACTCATTACCGCAATCAGGGAGAAACTTGGTATAAAGGGCGGTACGGATTACAGCCTTGCATATCTGAATTCTCTTCTGAATGAAAGATATCTGTATAAGAAACTGAATCTCGACAAGAGTACATACTCCAGAATGACTCAGACAGGCAATATCCTTTTAAGAGAGGTCAGGGATTTTAATCAGAGAGATTATAATGAACTTACGGACTATGAGAGGGAACAGCTAAGGGCACTCAACAGATATCTGATAGAACTGATATTTTCGTCCTATGCACCCAAAAATCCGTTCTTTTATACGAATGCGTTTGGGCTGATTAAGGAGAACAAAAGGGCGTATCCCCAGAAAAGGCTCGCATCCCATATAATAGGATTTACGAATGTCGATCAGGAGGGAGCGGGCGGTATAGAACTGCAGTTCAACGAGAGTCTCAAGGGTGAGTATCAGTATATCAGCGGAATCCGGGATGCATCGGGTAATGAAATCTGTACGGGAGAGAATGTTCAGGCCAAAATGGCAGAGGGTAACAGGGTAATACTTACGATTGATGCAAATATTCAGCATATAGTCGAGACCGAACTCGAACAGGGGGTCAGGAAGTATAACGCAACAGCAGGTTATGCCATTGTCCTTAATCCGAAGACCGGAGATGTTCTGGCAATGGCCAATTATCCGTATTTTGACAGCAACAACTACAACAAATATGCCGCACAGGTGCGTGTCAATAATTCAATCTCTTCTCCGTTTGAGCCCGGCTCCGTCATGAAGGTCTTTACGATAGCCGCTGCGCTGGAGGAGAATCTTGTAACGAAGGATACTACCTTTGACTGTCAGAACGGTGAGATGAAGATAGGGTCGAGAACCATAAAGGATGCCCATCCGCACGGGGTCCTGTCGGTCGAGGATATTCTGAAATTCTCCAGCAATATCGGTACGGCAAAGGTCGGACTGAAACTCGGCGGCGAGAGACTTGCAGATTATCTGAGAAGATTCGGGTTCGGGATGCCCACGGGTATAGGCCTTCCCGCAGAATCAAAGGGGATTTTTCCGTCATTTCAGAGATGGCCGGATATAACCGTTGCAACGGTATCCTTTGGACAGACTGTGGCTGCTACCCCGCTTCAGATTGCATCTGCCTTTGCGGTGATTGCAAACAAGGGTATGTATGTGTCACCGAGGATAGTGGACAGTATCGTTGATTCGAGGACCAACCTGACTATAAAGGAATTTTCTCCATTAAGGAGAGAGCGGGTCATTTCGGCCGATAATGCCCTGAAACTGATTCAGATGATGAAGAGGGTAACAGAGGAGGGCGGAACCGGTACGAGGGCAAGGGTAGAGGGTTTCAGTGTGGCAGGGAAGACAGGGACTGCACAGAAGGTGGACCCGCTGACGAAGGGTTATTCGGATAAACGAATCGGTACCTTTGTAGGATTTTTGCCGGCCGACGACGCGGAGCTCGTGATTCTGGTCTCAATTGACGAGCCGCAGCAGGAGGTTTACGGTGGTGTGGTGGCGGCGCCGGTTTTCAGCGCAATAGCAACCAGAACGCTGAAATATCTGGGAATCTTTGCGGGGGGCTCTGCCGATGAATCCAAAAATGACCGTAAAAAGGCGGTATCATCGGTTACGGATGAGTCTGTGGCTGATATCCCCGAGGAGTCCAGACAGAGCCGTTATTTCTACGAGGACGAGGTCCCTGACCTGACGGGACTTTCACTCAGGGATGCACTCGGCTATCTCAGGCCGAAGGATATGAACATAACTATAATAGGGTCGGGGAAGGTCTACAGACAGATTCCTCCGCCTTTTTCGTCCATTCCAAAGGACAGAAAGATTGTATTGCACCTGAAAAGGGAGCAGGGAGAATGAGGCTTTCTGAACTGATAAATGGTATGCCTGTTATCGATAAGAGAATAAAAGAGGATTTTATCGTTAACTGTATTACCTCCGATTCGAGAGAGGTTACACCCGGCGCACTCTTCTTTGCTGTAAAGGGAACCAGAGATGACGGACTCAGATTTGTACCTGAGGTGACAGGCAAAGGTGCGGCAGTCATCAGTGACAGGGAGATTAAGAGTCTTATACCTGAAGGCAGTTATATATTTGTTCCGGACATTACGGATGCTATGAATACTGTCGCTGCCAGATTTTATAAGCATCCCTATAAGGATATGAAGATGGTAGGGGTGACAGGGACAAACGGAAAATCTTCCGTGACATTTCTGATTGAATCAATCTCCGCAGCCTCTGGTCTCAGTGCCGGTGTTATCGGTACGATAAACTACAGGTTCGGCGGCAGGACACTTCCCGCGCCGAATACAACGCCCGACCCGCTCAGACTTATGAAGGTTCTGTCTGAAATGAGAGAGGCAAAGACCGGACTTGTCGTGATGGAGGTCTCGTCTCACGGACTCAGACTCAGAAGGACTCAGGCCCTTAAATTTGATGTTGTGATATTTACCAACCTTTCGAGGGACCATCTGGATTTTCACAGCGATATGGAAGATTATTTCAGCGCCAAGCGGCTGCTCTTCTCGAAAGGTTACAGCAGGAATAATGATTCTGCGGCACTTGTCAATACCGATGATGAATACGGAAGACGGCTTCTTGATTCGGATTTCCCGAGAATATTCGGATATTCACTTGAGGAGAAAAGTGCGTTTGTGCACTGTATAAAATATGAGATTGGCGATGATAATATCAGGGCAGATCTGTCTGTAGACGGAGAGTTACTGCAGATTGAGAGCAGTCTCATCGGACTCCACAATCTTTATAACATTATGGCTTCGTGCGGTGCTATGTATCTGCTCGGGATTAAGTCCTCGGATATAGCAGAGGGTATCAGGAATCTTGGGTATGTCCCGGGAAGACTGCAGAAGGTCAGCAACGGATACGGTATCAGATGCCTTGTGGATTATGCACACAGTGACGATGCACTAAGAAATGTCCTTTCTGCCTTGAAGAGACTCAGTCACAGAAAGATTATTACAGTATTCGGTGCAGGCGGGGACCGGGACCGGGGAAAGAGACCGCTTATGGCAGCGGCGGTATGTGAATACGCAGATATAGTCATTATTACAAGCGACAACCCGCGAACCGAGGACCCGCTTAGAATAATTGCAGATATCGAGGAGGGGATGGATAAAGGCTTTGTAAAGGTAGCAGCAGATGGCCTTTCAGGTGGCGATGAAAGGGTATATTGCATAATTCCTGACAGGGCTCAGGCAATCAGGAAAGCTGTATCCGTTGCCAAAAGAGGTGATATCATCCTTATAGCCGGCAAAGGTCACGAAGACTACATCATCGAAGGGACCACAAAGAGACACTTTTCGGATATCGAAGAGGCCCAAAAGGCTTTTGACGAAAGGGGGAAGGACTGATTATGGACCCGCTCAAACTCGAAATGATACTGAAAACCTTCAGGACCGAATTTGCAGGAGCGAAGAACGATGAGTTTCTGAGCATATCGACCGATTCGAGGGTTTCACAGACAAAGGGACTCTTCTTTGCACTCACCGGAGAACGTTTTGACGGACACGATTTTGTCTCTCAGGCAATTGATAACGGACATACGGGTATAGTTGTCAGGAAGGATATGTACGAAAAGGTAAGGGAGAAAACAGGGAATAAGATTCAGGATGTAACTGTCTTTACAGTTCCCGATACCCTGAAGGCTCTGGGAGACCTCGCATCGGCCTATCTGAAGAGCAAAAAGGCAAAGAGAATAGCCATTACAGGCAGCTGCGGCAAGACAACGACCAAGGAACTGCTGGCATCGATGCTGTCGGTAAACAATAAGGTTATCAGAACCGAGGGGAATCTCAACAACCTCATAGGACTGCCTCTGACTTCTTTCAGGGTCGAGTCCGATACCGATTTTGCTGTGCTCGAAATGGGGATGAATGCCTTCGGGGAGATAAAGAGACTTGCCGAGATATCAGCACCTCATATAGCGATGATTACAAATGTCAGACCGGCCCATCTGGAGGGAGTCGGTTCCATAGAAGGTGTTTTGAAGGCAAAGTGGGAACTCTTCGAAAACTCTCCGGCTGATTGTATCTGCGTTATAAATCTCGGTGATGAAATGATAAGGAATGCGGCAGAATCTCTCAAAAGGAAGAAGGTTACCTGTTCCAGAGAGACAGATGCCGATGTTATGCTCCTGTCCGAACCTCTTTTACAGAATGATTATACCGATGTAAAACTCAGGATATATGGCAGACCTCTCTCTGTAAGGCTGCCCGTTCCGGGTCTTCATATAGTAGAAAACCTCCTTGTGGCAGCATCAGCCGCGGTTGCCGCGGGACTCAGCGCCGAAGAGATAAAGGAAGGTGCCGAAAAACTGAGTCCGGTAAAAGGGAGGATGAATATACTGAGATCAGGCGGGACTACCATTATCGACGATTCATACAATGCAAACCCCGCATCTGTCGAGAGTGCACTGAGATTCCTTTCTCAGGCAGAGGTGAATCAGAGAATAGCTGTGCTGGCAGATATGCTGGAGCTTGGTCTTCATTCAGCGGCATTGCACCAGAAGATAGGTTTGCTTGTAGCCGAACTTAAGAATATAGATGCACTGATTCTGTTCGGAAGAGAGATTTCCGCTCTTAAGGAGGGCGCAATAAAGGCGGGATATCCGGAGAACAGAATCTTTATGGCGGTCAGTCATCAGGATGCCGTTTCGGTTGTAAAGAAACTTGTCAGGGGGAATTCGGCGGTTCTGATAAAGGGCTCCCATTCGATGCATATGGAGAAGGTGGTGGAGGAGCTGAAGGCAATTTTATAAAGAGGGACTTATGCTTTACTATTTCTTTTTTGGTCTGAAGACTTATTTCTCCGCTTTTAATGTATTCAGATATCCTACATTCAGAATGGTTCTTGCCGCCGTTCTTTCGTTTCTGATTGTCTATTTTATGATTCCGAGAATGATTGAATATTTCAGAAAGAGGGAGCTCGGGCAGAATATCAGGGATGACGGACCCGAGACTCATTTCAAAAAGGCCGGAACTCCCACTATGGGCGGGATTGCGATGCTGACAGCAATCATTATCTCCACTCTCCTCTGGGCAGACTACAAAAATATCTATGTGATTGTCTCGCTGATTATGTGTACAGGATTTGGTCTGGTGGGACTCTTTGATGACCTCTCGAAATTCAAGAACAAAAGTTCGAAGGGGCTTCCGGGAAAAATAAGGCTTCTCGTTGAATTCGTTCTGGTCTTTGTAACCTTTGCTGTAATAATAAAGTGGTTCGGTTTCGACACCAGATTGAGTCTGCCGTTTGTAAAGACCGAGATATTTCATCCCGATATAAGTTATTTTTATCTCCTGTTTGCAGGGCTTGTAATTGTCGGTACGGCAAATGCACTGAATCTCACGGATGGTCTCGACGGTCTGGCGATTGGTCCCACTCTTATTTCAGCAACTGCCTTCCTCATTCTTGCATACGGGGCGGGGACGGTACTTGCGGGCTTCAATATCGCCGAGTACCTCAAGATTGCATATATCGACGGCGCCGGCGAACTGACTGTCTTTATTGCCTCGCTGATCGGGGCGGGAATCGGATTTCTATGGTACAATTTCTATCCTGCAGAGATATTTATGGGTGATGTGGGTTCCCTTTCACTCGGGGCATCACTCGGGACAGTTGCAGTCCTGATAAAGATGGAGATCGTCTCGATGATAGTAAACGGTCTCTTCCTGATAGAGGCACTCTCGGTAATTATGCAGGTCGTCTCGTACCAGACTATGCAGAAGAGAATCTTCAGGATGGCACCGCTGCACCATCATTTCGAGAAGAAGGGCTGGCCGGAGACGAAGGTGATTATCAGGTTCTGGATTATCGCAATTATTCTGGCAATCTCGGGAATCGCCACTCTCAAACTGAGGTAGATAAGATGAGGATTGACGGCAAAAAGATTTTTGTATTAGGTGCTGCGAGGTCGGGCATTGCCGGTGCCCTGCTTGCAAAAAGCCTCGGAGCAACCGTCTTTGTATCTGATAAAAAGAGCGGGGAGGAGATAAAAGATACAACCGATATTCTCAGAAGGCACGGGATTGAGTTTGAGACAGGGAAGAATTCGTTCGGGAGAATCACGGAGTTCGACCTGCTGCTTCTGAGTCCCGGCGTTAAACTCCCTGACGAGGTGAAGAGGGAACTGAAAAAGCAGAATATACCCGTACTTAGTGAACTTGAGTTTGCATACAGATTTATCGACATACCCGTAATTGCGGTTACGGGGACAAACGGCAAGTCCACCACGACGGCGCTCATAGGTCACATTCTGAACAGTGCGGGTATCAGCGCCTTTGTGGGAGGAAATATAGGGAATGCACTTTCGAATCTTCCTCTCGGCAATAAGAGATATGATGTGGCCGTGGCCGAGGTCAGTTCGTTTATGCTGGAGGATATAGAGGAGTTCAGACCGCATATTACTGTATTTACCAATCTCTCGCCTGACCATCTGGACAGATACAGTAGTTATCAGGAATATATTGATGCCAAACTCAATATCTTCAGGAATCTGAAAGAGGATTCACCAGTTGTCCTGAACTACGACTGTGCAGACCTTATGAAGGCTACGGAGAGATTCGTTTTCCAAAAGGTCTTCTTCTCGAAAGAGAACAGGAATGCGTCGGTTTTTGCATCGGGTAACAGAGAAGGATTCAGGATCGAATCGGCTGCATCCGGACGTCCGGTCTCCGTACTGTTTAATAACCGTAATCTCGTGGGACTCCACAACCTCGAGAACGTTCTGGCCGCATCGGCTGCTGCGCTCCTGTACGGGGCAGGGCCTGAACAGATTGAGAACGGGATTAATTCGTTTAAGGGTTTATCCCACCGTATTGAACTTGTGGCGGAGATAAACGGTGTAAGGTTTTATAACGATTCCAAGGCTACGAATGTGGATTCAACTTATGTGGCACTCAGCTCGTTTGAAAAAGGGATTATCTGGATAGCAGGTGGGAGACACAAGGGGACCCCGTATACACAACTCTCGGAACTTGTAAAAAAGAGGGTAAAAAAGATAATTGCCATAGGCGAGGCGGCGCCAATTATTCTGAAAGACCTCGGCGGTATCGCCGATATAGAGAACTGGGGGACTGATTTCGAGGGTGCTGTCAGAAGAGGATTCGAGGTCGCAAAGCCAGATGATGTTCTCCTTCTCTCCCCGGCCTGTTCGAGTTATGATATGTTTACAAACTACGAGGAGAGGGGCGAAAGATTCAGGGAAATAGTCAGAAAACTGGAGGGTAAAAAATGAATACGAATTACAACAGGATTCTGAATTACACCGTACTGGTACTTGTGTCGATAGGTATAGTCTTTATTTATTCCAGTTCCTCTGTATATGCATATAAGCGGTTTGATAATCCCGAGTACTTCCTCTTCAAGCATCTTCTGTATGTCGGGATAGGGCTTGTGGCTATGGTTATTCTCTCGAGGACCGATTATTCGGTCTTCAAGAGACACCCGTATCTGATTATATCCATCTGCATTCTGCTTGTGCTTATGGTCTACATCCCAAAGATAGGAGTTATTAAGAACGGGGCAAGACGATGGATAAATCTTGGTTTTATTACATTTCAGCCATCTGAAATACTGAAATACGGCTTTGTAATTTATATCTCCTACCTTATAAGCAAATCACAGGAGAAGATCAGTTCCTTCAAGGGCGGATTTCTGCCGGGCCTCTTTGTGATGATGATAGTGGCTGTAATCCTTCTGAAACAACCGGATTTCGGTACTACCGTACTTCTGCTCTTTACGTTTTTATCTCTCTATTTTATCGCTGGAACCAGGCTCAGTTATATCTTCGGACTCGTAATAGCTGCAATCCCGGCTGTTTATTATATCATTATGCGCTCTCCCTATAAACGTGCAAGGATTATGGCGTTTCTTGATCCGGAGGTACACAAGGATACGATAGGCTATCAGATCTACGAATCCCTTATTTCGCTCGGTTCGGGCGGACTATTCGGTCAGGGACTTGGTATGAGTAAGCAGAAACTCCTCTATCTGCCCGCTGCACATACGGATTTCATTCTCTCGATTATAGGGGAGGAGACGGGCTTTGCAGGTGTCACCGTTCTGATGGTCTTCTTTCTTATATTCATAATTGCCGGATTCAGGATAGCATTGAGGGCAAGAGACCTTTTCGGGATGTATCTTGGGTCTGCAATAACGATAATGTTTGCATATCAGGTGCTGATAAATACAGCGGTCGTTATGAGTCTTATCCCGACAAAGGGACTTACGCTTCCGTTCATCAGTTACGGGGGTTCGTCAATAATATTCTCTCTTGCCGGTGTGGGAATTCTGAACAACATCTATCTCAACAGCAATAATGCGGTTGAGGATGCAGATGCGCTCAAGACAGATCTGGGTGTTATGGTGGACAGAATGGCAAGAAAGGGGAAGGTATGAAATTTCTGCTTTCAGGCGGAGGTACAGGCGGACATCTCTTTCCGGCGATTGCGCTGGCCGAGGAGATTCTGCAGCGTAAAAAGGGTAATGAGGTTCTCTTTGTGGGTGCAGAACGTGGAATAGAGCGCGAGATTCTCCCGCAGAAGGGTTATGATGCGGTCTTCCTGAACGTAAAACCGCTAAGAGGGAAGGGTATCTACGGATTCATCTCGGGACTTGTATCGCTGCCTGTAGCCATTATCAGGGCTATGTCTGTAATAAGAAAATTCAATCCCGATGCCGTAATCGGTTCTGGAGGTTATGCCTGTGCTCCGGTAATAATTGCTGCGTATCTGATGAAGAAGAAGAGTTTCCTTCTGGAGCAGAACATCGTCCCGGGCTTTACAAACAGGATTCTCTCCAGATTCGTATATGCAATAATCACGGCGTTCAAGAATTCATATAAGTATTTCAAGAACAAGAATGTCGAATGGCTCGGAAATCCTGTCCGCCGCCAGCTCTTCAACAATTACCTGAGTGAATCGATAGATGACAGATATTTCACCATACTTGTATTCGGCGGTTCGCAGGGTGCTCATTTTGTCAATAATGTCGTGGCGGAGGCGATGAAGATAATTGCAGAGCGGGGAGAGACAGTCAATATTACTCATCAGACAGGGAAGAAGGATTTCGAGGATATTAAGAAGAAATATTCGGATGCCGGTGTGAGCGCCTATGTAACTGAATTTATAGAGGATATGTCCACTGCATACAGGGCAGCGGATCTGGTTATCTGCCGTTCGGGTGCAACATCGATTGCAGAGATAACCGTCTGCAAGAAACCTTCTGTCCTGATTCCGTATCCCTTTGCGGCAGACGACCATCAGAGACTGAATGCCATCGAACTCGTCAATGCCGGGGCTGCCGTTATGCTCGAGCAGAAGGACCTTACACCTCTGATACTTGCAGAGACTATTATATCACTGAAAAACGACCCGCAGAGACTTAAGAATATGTCCGAGCAGGCAGGGAGGATTGCAAAGCCGGAGGCGGCCCGCGAGATAATGGATTTTATAGTTGCAAGTGTGAAAGGGAAGAGAGGATGATTCGCATAAGATTCAGAAAGATGCACTTTGTCGGTATCGGCGGAATAGGTATGTCCGGCCTTGCAGAGGTCTTTTTTAACCTCGGATTCGAAATCTCCGGCTCCGATATCTCCGAGAATGACAATATTGCAAGACTCAGAAAACTCGGTATTCCGGTCGTAATCGGGCACAAAGGTGAAAATGCCGAAAATAAGGATGTGCTTATCTATTCCTCTTCGATAAAAAGCGATAATCCCGAGATAGTAAGGGCTCACCAGCTTAAGATACCTGTTATAAGGAGGGCCGAACTACTCTCCGAACTCGTGAGGATGAAATACTCCATACTCGTATCCGGTGCGCACGGCAAGACTACCACAACGTCTCTGATTTCAACGATGTTTATCGATGCGGGGCTTGACCCGACAGTAATTATCGGCGGGAGGCTCAACAGATTCGGGACGAATGCCATTCTGGGAAGCGGGGATTATCTTATAGCCGAATCCGATGAGAGCGACGGTTCATTCCTCTCACTTTTACCTACCGTTGCGGTTATTACCAATATCGACAGGGAGCATCTGGATTTCTACAAGAACTTCGATGCAGTCAAGGAGGCATTTGTCGAGTTTGCCGGTAAGGTTCCTTTTTACGGATTTGTAATAGCCTGTGCGGAAGATGAGGCGGTCAGAGAGATTCTCCCGAGAATATCAAAACGTGTGATAACATACGGATTCTCTGAAAACTGTGATTATGCCGCTTCGAATATCGTGATGGATTCCGGTGGTTCGGAATTTGATATTATCAAGGGGGGAGAATATCTGGGACGGATAAAGACCAGTATGAGGGGACGTCATAATGTCCTGAACTCCCTCGCCACCGTGGTTGTCGGAGATGAACTGAACATACCGTTTGACGTCATCAACGGCAGCCTCTCTTCGTTTAAGGGTATCGGGAGGAGATTTCAGGTCAAAGGTGAGAAGAACGGAGTTCTCGTAATAGATGATTACGGACATCATCCCACCGAGATAATGGCTACTCTCAAAACCGCTGAACTTCTGAACAGAAAAAGGGTCTTTGTGGTCTTTCAGCCTCACAGATACAGCCGCACGCAGTTGCTTATGGAGGATTTTGCTAATCTTTTCAAAGATGTTCCGGACCTGATTCTTATGGAGATATACTCCGCACAGGAGACTCCGGTTGAAGGAGTAACCTCGTCTGTTCTTCTCGAAAATATTAGAAGACTCGGGAACAGGACGGCACTTTATATGCCGGACTTCAACGGGATAGTCAGATACCTCAGTGAAAATGCCGGGCCGGGTGACCTGATTCTTACAATAGGGGCAGGCTCGGTCTATAAAATCGGGGAGGAGTTTCTCAAAGGAGAGGTGAGATGAAGAAGGACTGGATTAAAGAGATGCGCATTCTGGTAGAAGGGTCTTTTCTTGCCGACGAACCGCTCAGAAAGCATACATCATTCAGAATCGGCGGCCCTGCCGAACTGCTCTATATTCCCAAGAGTCAGGATGACCTTATCAGGGCTATTCACTTCCTCGATAAAAACGGCATAAAGAGATATGTCATAGGCGCCGGCACCAATATACTCGTCTCGGATTCGGGTCTTAAGGGGTGCGTAATCAAACTCGCCAACTCATTAAGGGGTATAAAGGTTATTAAAAAGGAGAAGCAGAAGGTTCATCTGAATGTGATGGCGGGTGAACCGCTGAGGAGACTCAACGAATTTGCCGTGAAAAAGGGTTATATCGGCACTGAATTCTGTTTCGGTATTCCGGGGAGTGTAGGTGGTGCAATCGCCGGTAATGCCGGTACACGTCTGGGAGAGATGGCGGATATTGTAAAGAGTCTGACTCTGGTGCGGGAGATGGGTGAAATAGAGACTATCGAGAGGGAGAGGATATTCTTTTCGTACCGTGAGTGCGGTATTCCGGAGGATTCGGTAATTTTATCGGCCGAGGTCGTATTGAGGGACGGAGGCAGGGATGTGTCGATAAAGAGCATAGAGGAACTCAGACAATACAGAAAGAAATCCCAGCCGTACGGATATCCCTCAGCCGGTTCGGTATTCAAAAACCCGAAGGAGGATTCTGCCGGCAGACTGATCGAACTCGCCGGACTTAAGGGACTGAGACTGAATGACGCCGAGATATCCCAGATGCACGCCAACTTTATCATCAACAGGGGGAAGGCGGATGCAAAATCTGTTATAAAACTTATAGATATTGCGCGTTCGGAGGTGCAGAAGCTCTTCGGCATCAGACTTGAACTCGAGATAAGACTTTTAGGGGAGTTTTGATATGAAGAAGAATCTCTTACTTGTATTCGGTGGCAGGTCGGGTGAGCACGAGGTCAGTCTCAGGTCCGCCAGAAATGTATATAACGCAATCGACAGAGAAGAATTCGATGTCTATCTGCTCGGGATAGAGAAGAACGGGACCTTCAGGTATGCAGGAAAGAATCTCTTTGGTATCGGTGATTTCAGTGAGCTTATAGGGAAGGGGGATATCTGTACACTCTCATTTGAGAACGGGAGTCCGTATCTTGTCGTTCTGGGGAAAAGCGGTGCAAAGAGAGTCACAAGACTTGATGTGGCATTTCCGGTTCTTCACGGGACATTCGGTGAGGACGGGACGATTCAGGGGCTCTTCGAGATGGTGAATCTTCCGTATGTGGGCGGTGGTGTCCTCGCCTCAGCGGTCTGTATGGACAAGGAGGTCTGCAAGAGAGTTTTGCGTGATAACGGTATAAAGATAGTGCCGTTTTTTACAGTGATGAAATATATGAGCGAGAAAGAGAAACAGAAAATTATGAAGATGGCCGCAAAAGAGTTCGGATATCCGCTCTTCGTCAAACCGGCGAATCTGGGCTCGTCTGTGGGGATAAGTAAGGCAAAGAATGCGGACGGATTGCGCAGGGCTGTTAGGTTTGCATTCAGATATGACATCAAGGTGATTATTGAAAAGTCCATCAGCGGAAGAGAGATAGAGTGCGCTGTAATGGGGAACGAGAGACCTGAGGCCGCGGTCCCCGGGGAGGTAATCCCTGTAAATGAATTTTATGACTATGAGGCAAAATATATCAAGGAAGGCTCTAAGACAGTTGTACCGGCAGATATAGACAGAAAGACAGAGAGACTGGTAAAAGAGACGGCAGTAAAGGCATATGTTGCCTGCGGACTTGAAGGTATGGCACGTGTGGACTTCTTTTTGAGCGGAAAGGAGCTCTTTGTAAATGAAATAAATACCATTCCGGGGTTTACCGGGATTTCGATGTTTCCGATGATGTGGAAAGCCTGTGGCCTGAGTTATAAAAAACTGGTCAGAAGACTGATCTCCCTTGCATTTGCAAGAGAGAGACAACGTTCGTCCCTTGTAAGGAGTTACTGAGGATGTCTATCAGGGTAAAGAAGAGAAATAACCGCCGTTATGTGGCCAGAATGAGGCTCGTGCGCGGATTATTTATCAGAAACTTTACTCTCTTTATTGTTCTGGTCTTTGCTGCGGCATCTGTGTTCGGAATATTTAAGCTTTACAGATATGTCAGGACATCCGGATATTTTGCCGTAAAGAGGATAAATGTATTCGGGACGAGGCATTCATACGCAGAGGATATTATAGGGCTCTCGGGCATATCTCTCGGGGAGAATATCTTTTCGTTCTCGTCCGACAAGGCTGCAGAACAGATAAAGAATCACCCGTGGATAAAGAAGGTAGCGGTGCACAAGCATCTGCCCGACAGGGTAAGTATTGATGTGATTGAATACACTCCTGTGATGTTTATTAACTTCTCGCAGATATATCTTATCGATGAGAATGCGGTTGTCTTCAAGAAACTCGAGACAGATGAGCTCTTTGATTTCCCTGTTATATCAGGTATCTCGAAGGAGGATTATCTCGAGAGGACTGAATACTACAGACAGAAGATTCTGACGGTATTCGAAGTCGTGCAGAAGTTCGAAAAACTCTTTCCGCACATAACCATCTCCGAGGTTCTGCTCGAGAAAAGCGGGGAAATCACCATTATTTCGGCTAAGAATACATTCGAGATAAGACTTGGACAGGGCAATTACGATAAGAAGCTCAGTATCCTTAATGTGATACTGAATGAGGCAAGGAATTCAGATATCAGTCCTGAGATTGTATATCTGGATATAAACCGGGAAGGGATATATACTATGAGGACCAAACAGAGGAAATAACCCTTAAGGAGGGCACTATGGGAAAGAGGGAAAATATCATTGCAGGGATTGACATCGGGACTTCGAAGGTTGTGGCGCTCATTGCCGAGACGAAGGAATCACAACTCTCGATACTCGGCTTCGGGTGTGTCGAGTCGACGGGTGTCAAGAAAGGTGTGATTATCAACATCGAAGATACCGTAAATGCAATTGCGGAGGCAGTCTCGATTGCGGAGAGGATGGCCGGCTGTGAGGTGAAGGAATTATATGTGGGGATTTCCGGAAATCATATCAAGGGAATCACCTCGAAGGGAATGGCAGCCATCAAGAAGGAGGAGGTCTCGTATGACGATGTGGAGAAGGTCATTGACATAGCCAAATCGGTTCAGGTACCGCAGGATCAGGAACTGATTCACGTACTCCCTCAGGAGTATATCGTGGACAAGCAGGAGGGTATCAAGGAGCCGATAGGGATGAGCGGTGTGAGGCTTGAGGCAAAGGTTTATCTCATACTGGCCGCCACATCCGTGGTACAGAATATCGTCAAATGTGTCAGCCGTGCGGGTTTCAGCGTAAAACAGGTAGTCTACGGTGCCTATGCCTCGTCATTTGCGGTTCTTACTCCGGCAGAAAAAGACCTCGGTGTCGCACTTCTTGACATCGGTGGCGGGACAACCGATATTGCGATGTTTCATCAGGGCTCGATCTCTTTTGTCTCATCAATCGGGCTCGGTGGTGTGAATATAACGAATGATGTGGCAATAGGTCTCAGGACACCGCCCGAGGATGCCGAAAAGATAAAGAAGAAATTCGGCTGTGCAATGTCCTCGAGGGTATCAAAGACCGAATATGTTGAGGTGCCTTCTGTAGGAGGTAAACCGCCGCGTTCTCTGGCAAGGCAGATGCTCGCCGATATCATACAGCCGAGGATCGAGGAGATATTCGAACTGGTTCTCAAGGAGTTGCAGTCGACGGGCTCGATGGAGAAGATAGGTTCGGGTATTGTGCTCACCGGAGGGACTGCGTATATAGACGGAATCTTTGAGCTTGCAGAGGACCTTTTCGGTATGCCGGTCAGAATAGGGAATATCCTTTCTGACAGAATAACAGGCATAAAGGACGTTATCAACAACAAGCTCGAATATGCCGAGGTTCTGGGGCTTCTGCTTTACGGATTTTACGGACAGAATGCCACAATGTCCGATTTCAACAGGAAGAAGAAGGGCGGCATGCTTTCGAGATTTATGCAGTATGTAAAGGATTCGTTTTAATAACCGGGAAGGAATTTAAAGGAGGTTTATTATGATAAGTATTATTGAGGAAGCAAAGAAGAATGCGGTAATCAAGGTCATCGGGGTGGGAGGCGGAGGGACCAATGCACTGAATACTATGATTTCGTCGGGGATTCAGGGAGTCGAGTTTGTGGCAATGAATACAGACGTACAGAGTCTCGAAAAGAATCTGGCGCCGATAAAGGTTCAGCTCGGGCCCAAGAGCACGAGAGGGCTCGGCGCAGGTGCAAATCCGGAGGTAGGGAAGAATGCCGCAGAGGAGGTAAAGAATCAGATCGCTGATTATCTCTCTGGGACCGATATGGCATTCATAACCGCCGGAATGGGTGGTGGTACGGGTACAGGTGCGGCACCGGTCGTTGCCAGTATCGCAAAGGAGATGGGAATTCTGACAGTAGGTGTGGTTACGAAACCGTTCGAATTCGAGGGAAGAAAGAGACTCAATCAGGCCTTAAACGGAATAAGCGAACTCAAGAAACACGTTGACACCCTTATAGTAATTCCGAACCAGAGACTCCTCTCCGTTGCAGGGAATGTCTCGTTCAAGACAGCCTTTTTAATGGTTGACAATGTCCTTCTGAATGCGGTGCAGGGTGTGACCGATATAATCAATGTCCCCGGTCTCATCAACGTCGATTTCGCCGATGTCAAGGCGATTATGTCCAATCAGGGTCTTGCACTTATGGGGACAGGAAGAAAGTCGGGAGAGAAGAAGGCAATAGAGGCCGCCAACGAGGCAGTCTCATCACCGCTTCTGGAGAATGTCAAGATCGACGGTGCACAGGGAGTGCTGATAAATGTCACAGGTTCGGTAAATATGAGCCTTAATGAGGTCAATGAGGCCTGTCACTCGATTACGGAGGCGGCTGCACCCGATGCCAATATAATCTTCGGTGCAGTGATAGATGACAGAATGGCCGACGACGAGATCAAGATTACCATTTTTGCAACAGGCTTTGACCGTACCGAGAAGCACAAGCGGGAGATATTTACCAACGACCTCTTTGTCGACAGGGATATACCGGCACAGAAGAGAGTGAGCAAGATACAGCCCGGTCTTCCGATAGTAGACGAGACCGAAAAGATCGTTACTGCTATCGGTGATATGGGGAATAATCCGAGTGTCCCGATCGATGAGCCAAGAGATGTCCCCGCATTTATCAGAAAACAGAAGAACTTTGAAAAATAGGTCTCTGAGGAAGAGAGCAGTTGTCTCGGCCTGTCTGCTTGGATTCAGATGCAGGTATGATGGTGTAGTCAGGGAATATGACATAAGAAGGATTCTCAGAGCAAAAGGATACATAATCGTCAGCGTCTGTCCCGAGATGGAGATAGGGCTCGGGGTGCCAAGAAGACCAATCAGAATTATAGCAAAAGGAAAACACATTCTCCTGATTCAGAAATCGACAGGTGCCAGACTGAAGAGAAGACTCGAAGGATTTTCAGTAAATTTTCTGAAGAAACTGAAAAGGGTCGACCTCTTTATTCTGAAGAGTCGTTCTCCCTCGTGCGGAAATGGGGATTGCAAGGTATTCAGAAATCTTAGGGACGAGGATATTGCCGGTTATTCCGACGGGATATTCGCAAAGATGTGTAAAGAGATATTTCCGGATGTGCCGGTTTTTAATGAGGAGAACTTTATAAGAAGGCTTTCTGAATCTATAAATTAGATTTTGATGACGGGATATAACTGGTTTTTTTTGGAATAGCACAAAAAGCGGTTTTATTAAACTATAGAGCTGAAGGCAATGCAAGTCCACAGTCCATAGTCCACAGACCACAGTTTGGTTAGTGATATAGTGCTGAAGGCGATAGTGTAGAGGGATTGGGACTTAAGATTTAGGGATTTTCGATTTAGTGGTTTTTTGATTTTTTACGCGGGTATAATAATTTGTGCTTTAATGCCTTAGACTTGGTATTGCAAAAAATTTCCTGAATATACCCCAAAATTTTGGTATTTTTAGAGTGTATGAGAGCAGGGATTATTGATTTTACTACTATCTAAAAGCAATCTGTCTCTCTAAGCCTCTTGTTTCCTTATGTTTGCAAGGACTATGTAAACAAAATGCC
>DYEF01000072.1 GCA_020725805.1 Bdellovibrio sp. | reverse complement strand
TGAAGATCTAATATACAGAAAAATACAGAAAAGAAGTAAACTTTGGGGGGAGGTGTAATCAGAAGAGGGAAATTTCCGGGATATTATGGGGAGAAGTATAAAATAATTCATACAGGATAGAGAAAAGACCGGATAAAAGGTTATAAGGAGATAATCTTAAGGCCGGGATTCAGGAAAACCTATATTGGATGAGGCTGAAAAAGACCGAAAACATACCAAAACTACCCATAACTACCCATTATGCCTGGCACCAGACACAACACCAGCCACCCGATGCCTGGCACTAGAGAATTGAGAATTAGAGGAGAATTAGAGAATTACCAGAGAATTATAGGAATTGCTATTTTTCACTACTTAATATCTTTATCGTTTCTCCGGTTGAATATGCGTTGAACTCAGGGGCATACATTGACTGAATGGTGGCAGGTGCAACCTTAAACTGTCCTGCCATATTTGCCCTGATCCTGTATCTGAATGTATATTCTCCCTGAGGCAAATGTTCAAAGAAAAAGTTCTGAGCGGAGTCTCTAACCTCTTCATACCAATAAATACCAAGATCCCATTTGTGACGTGAGACCGTGCTCTCCGGTTCACATCCGGACGGTCTCGGATCCTTTAAGTGTACATATTCAGCAGGGTGTTTTGATTTAATTGAAATCTGCACCTCAATCTGGTCTCCTACCGCAATCTTTGTACTATCTTCAAGCGGTTTTAATATAAACCCCTTCGGTGACGGTTCTCTCTTAAAATATTTACGTGAAATAAAAAACAGGTCTCCACGCTCGGCATCCGGCAGCTTCTCTGTTGAGAAGTGCCAGGTAGCAGAGGCAAACATAAACCCTTTTGTAACTTTATCAATTGTAATCTTCGATGTCGTATCCGGGTCTATCTTTTCTTTAGGAATTACTATCTGATTCTTCTTCCCTGTATACCTATCGGGTTCGAAGATGAATCTGTACTCGTCCTTACCTATCAGGACCTTTGCTTCCTCTTTAATCCCGAGCGTCTTATTTGCCTCCATATACTTAATAAGTGAATAAATTACTTCAGCAGTAGCTCTTGTGGATTTCCAGTGATTGAGTTTTTTATTCATAAGAATCCACTGTACGAGCCCGTCCAGTTTCTTCTCTTTTGGCATCACCTCAAGTAAGGTTCTGATTGCAAATGCATGTGTCTCAATGGAATCATTGTACCAGAGCCAGCCTCTGTCTTCAGGAGCCCAGTGAGTGCCTTCCTCTTCAGAATATTTTGCTGAATCCATAACATTTTCGAAGACCAGAACCGCATCCTTATGTCTGTTCATCCTTTCAAGCGTTAGTGCCAGATAGCCCTTGAGATATGGTGAATGCCGCTTCCAGTGTCTGAAACTGAAATCCAGCATCTCTTCCCTTTCAGCGGCTGTAAATATTCCTCCGTAATAAGAACTATTCGGATAGTTTGAAAGGACATAATTCAGGAAAGTTATTGTCTCCCAGCAGCAGTCGTGAGCCTTTGCATAAGGCCATATTTCCGTAATGTAATGCTGATGCAGATACTGCCATCCCCGTAAGATTATATCCTTCGGGACATCTACCTTAAACTCAAGTGCCTTTGAAAAGCCATACAAAATATAAAGTGTAATATAAGGTGACGGTGGTCCTCCCGGGAACCAGGGGAATCCTCCGATTGCGGTCTGGGCCTTCCTGAGTTTATTCAATGAAATATCTCTCTCTATTTTTGCAATCTCAGGGTTCAGAATATTTACAAGGTCCTCCTTCGCTTCGAAGCCTCCTTTTGCCATATTCAGCCATGGGGTCTCCTCGAGCATCATTTTGCGGTTCGGGTCAGGTGCATCCCATTTTTCGAATCTGGTATCGCGTTCCTTTGAAAATGTCTCAGCCATCTTCGCAATCGCCGGATGCGTACTGTAAACCGAACTTACTATGCCAGAAGAGACGAATCTGTTGAGTGTCTGCTCCGTGCATTCATAAGGATAATTTACCAGATAAGGCAGAGACTGAAGAACTGTAAAGAAGAGTTGTGCATCAACAGTAATTACCATCTGGTCATTAATGAGTGTGGGGTCATCCTTTCTGGCGAGGTCATCGAATTTTATCGTCTTACTCGATTTATCCTTTAAGACTACAAATTTACTCTGAATAAGATGCATCCTGCCCGGCAATACAGGTATTGGCCTGAGTTCGCCGTCCGAGAAATCCTTTGTACGTGCGGTGACCTTAAAATTTACAAGGTCAATCTTGACCGGAACCTTAAGTCCGAAAGCAAAATTTTCCGAACCCTTTGGCTTAACTGTAAAGTTCCTAAGAGTATCCTTTTCCAAAAGTCCGAATTCGGATACCAGACTCTTTTCTGTGCCTATTTCAAGTATCTCGAACTTCAACTCACCTGACAATTCCTTGTCAGACGCATTATTGATTACAACCTTGATCTCTGCCTCATCACCCTCGCGTAAGAATCTCGGGACATAAGGCCTCACCATAATCTCCTTTACCGCCTTGACTTCTTTATTAACCGAACCACCCATAAGGTCTTTGGTTATCGCGTGAACAAAGAGATTATACGAAGTTACCGAATCAGGGACCTTAAATTCAATCGACGCAGTATTGTCCGATTCTAATAGAAGATGAGGCAAAAAGAATGCAGTTTCGGCGAAATCAGAGCGAAGTTCAACAGCCTTTTCTTTACCATCTCTTGCGTCTTCCATATTCTTATCCGCCTCTTTTGTCTGAGTCTCTTCTTTCAAACCCGCTGCCCCTCTCGATGCCAGAGCCTGCTTCGGTGCTCCCCCGCCTCCCGAAGCCGGTTTCTCCTCTGCCGCCGGTGCTACACTCTCCACAGCCGTCTTTGCCATTTTTCTCATCGGTTTTGCAGTATCGGAGGCTCCCATCAATTTGCCTTCGTAATCCACACTATCAAACATTATCTTACCTCTGCGTCTGTAACCCGGACCACCGATTCCGTAACCGGAGATATACTTAAGGTAGTCAGGCGTGAGATAAAGCATTGCCGGAATGGGATTAAAACCGTTGGCACTTACCCAGTAAGGATGGGTCTGCATTAGATTGCTCCTCACATATCCGTGAGATATCTTATTAGGATACAGACTCAGCACCGAGGTATATGTGTGAGGAGTAAAGTAATCCAGTGACCTGTCGTACATATATGACAACAATTCAGTAATCTTGTTCAGATTCCTAACGCCGTCAGGCGCACTTACCTTAATCTTAAATGTCTCCTTCGAGCCGGGCCTGACTGTATCCCTGAAAGTAACAAATTCGATCTTTAATTCCTTGTTGTCCCACGGTACTGTGATATACTCATACATCTGTATTGTCTGATAGTCATTGTAGACAGAAGAATAAAGTACAAATCCCCCGCGCATTCTCTCTTCAACATTTAGTTCATATAACGGGGAATCTTTTCCGGAATTGAGTATCTCTTCTTTCTCTGTCTTGCCGGACTGATACTGGTATAAATAGATATCCTGTGCTTTCAGCCCGGAATTTATCAGAAATCTCGCCTTCTCTCCTACTTTATACGAATTCTTCTGTGCATAAAAGACAAGAGGAAGATTGAATCTGGTCACAGAATCAGCAACTATAAAGGTTTTAAAGGTTTCGTATTTTTCACCGAAATCATCGGTAGTTTCATAATAGATTTTATAGAGTCCTGCCTTCAATACAGATATATCAACAGAGAATTCCCCGTCTTCCTTATGGACTGTTTCACCTGCAGATACCTGAATGTCATCCTTAAGACCGAAAATAATTCTGTCAACCAGATAATCGCGCTCCCATCTCGCCTTGATACTGTCGTCTTTATGCATATACTGTTCGAATCCCTGCCCTTTCAGAAAATCAGGCAATTCACTGGGCATTTCGGCAGGCATTACTGTCTTGTCCGGCTCTTTCAGACGAACAATACGATATTTACCATTACCTGATTTGGGTTCGTCATTTAATCCTGTTCGCAATATTTTCAGTTTGTTGTCCTTCTCACCCGAGACAAAAAATTTCATATCCGATAATATCTTTGCCTCAACTGAAGAAAAACCTACTCTGTATGACTGTTCAGCAGACCTTGTTTCACCCCCCTCGTCGGTTACATCCACATTTATCCTGTACCTGTAAGATGTGCCTTTACTGGTTTTCGAGAGCCTTTCGTCTGCAACCGGTACGAATTTTATCCTGAATTTCCCATCTTTATCCAGAACGGCATCCCCGGTTGCTATAGTCTGCGGATTCTGATTGTACCCGTAAAAACCATAATAGGAATAATAGTAGATATAATATCCCCACCAGAAAGGAAATTCTGCCTGACGGGTAATAACATACTTTACCTTCCCTGTCGCTACCGGCAGTCCGAAATAATATTTGACTTCTCCTGTTATCTCGGCCTCCTTATTAAGTCTCAGAGGGCTTTCGGGTTTTTTAAGAGTAACCTCAAAAGTTGGTCTCTTATATTCTTCAACCTTTATATACTGAGCCCCCCAGGCGGTGCCTATACGCCAGCTTCCGAGAATCCTGCCTTTGGGGATATTAAACTCACCTGAGGCAGTACCGAATTCATTGGTTGTTACCTCCTTCTTCTCTACAACCTGAGAGTTATAATCATAAAGGAAGACCTCCAGTTTTCTGTCCGGCATAATTTTATAATCACCCTTTGTATAATCACCGTAAAACTGAATAATCTTCCACTTTATCTTCTGGAGTGGTCTGTAGATGGAACGGTCGGTAAAGACCAGAGTCCTTTCAGAAGGATAAGGAGTCCCCGGCTTATAGAAATAACTGTACTGCATATCGGTAGTAAAATCATTCCCCTTTTTTACAACCGTAAAATACGAACTGCTCTGATAAGATTCGGAAAACTTTGCACTCCCAAAAGAATCTGATTTGTTACACTGATGCTTCTTGTGACCGCCCTGCCAGTCATATCTGTAAAGACAGACCTCAGCGTCTTTTACCGGACTTCCGCTCTCCCCGTCAATTACCCTGATTTTGAGCAGACTGTCATAATCATTTCGCGATTCAATAACCATATCCGATATAACCATATAGACACCTTTGATTACATTATCGGATTTGGAAAAATTCTTTCTGGCAGATACAGCTATCAGATACAGACCCTTCTCCTTAAAAGGCGGCGTAATATATTTTTTGTGGATCTGGAAATCTTTGGTCTGTTCCAGTTCGACAGACCATTCAAAATCCGGTTTGTTGCCAAATACGATATCATCCAGCTGTTTATACTGAGGATAAAGATAATAATCGTAAGCCTTATTCAGAAGAGAGAAGAAATCCAGTTTGAACGCCCTGAAATATGCATTTGTAAGATTTTTGTACGATATCATTACAGACCGTTTATCTGTCTTGTCCACAGACATACCTGAAATTTCCAGAGAAGGTGACTCAATGCTCTTCTGTTTGCTCAGACACATCTTTGCCCCGATCGAAGATGAAAATCTCTTCTGACAGTCAACCGTGACCTTATGTGCCTTTATCAGAGAGTCCGGTCTGTTCTCCAACATATAGAAATCCGCAAGTTTTGCCATACCCACAGACCACCACTCAAGGTGTTCGATCTTCTTAAGATTATTTTCCAGAGACTCCTTAATCCTTGCCTTATCCTCCAGTGAGGTGAATCTGTTGTTGAGAATCTCAATCTTCGTAAGAAAAGCCTCAAAAGCGGCCTCCTCCTCACCTTTCGACCTGTGCCACTCATACAGGTCATCAAGTATGTAAACAATCTTCAGCAGAGGATGTGTATCTCTGTCATTCAGATTAACCAGAATCTTTTTTACCGAAATCATATCACCCAGAGGCAGGGCATAGACTTCGTTTAATTCCTCTGGCCTCCACAGGCTGGTATTGTTCAGAAGATCTGTATAAAGATATGAAACAGCATCCCTCAATGTACCCCTTATCCTTTCAGGATATGAATTGGGAGTAATATAGTTTGAAAATGTTTTTACCTTGACACCCGATAGCTCTTCCCTGCTCCCGAACACATTCAGATATGCCTTCTGTGCCTCATAATAGATATCATCCTTTGTAAATTTCTTAAGGTCAATCTCCTTTCCTGTCTCCACTTTCTCCCTCTGGTTTATTTCCCAGCTATAGGCATTGTAATAGTTTACGAGGGAGTAGGCATAATACAGATTGAGAACCATCTGTGAATATAATCCGTCCGGCCATTCTTCGCTCTTTAAGAATTTTACTGCTGTCTCATATCCGTGCAGGGACATCCTGAGCTGAACCATCTTCATAAGGGTGTGTGTAACCCTCTCATTATCATTTGACTCCCTGAACTTTTTCAGAATTTTTTCGAGTTCCGAGTAGGCAGCTTCATACTTCTGTTCATTCATCAGTTTTTTGACCTTATCCCACTCGGCAACATTGGGTTCACTTATATTTTCCCACTTCTCCTTTTTGTATATCTTTTCGGGTTTGTACTCAGCCACAATCTGTTTCATATCATTTTCGGAAACAGACTTTTCAGGACCTTTTTTGGCCTCCGTTGCATTAAGGCCAGTGCTTGCATCTGTATTGTTCCCGCCACAGGTAAACGAAAGAGATAAAGCAATCAGACCAGCAAACAGCACTAAGGATATTCTTTTCATTAAAACCTCCTGAATTTCCCCTCCTTATACACTCAGGATAAACTTATTTCAAGGGAATAATAGCAATCAGATTTTTCAAAATACACAAAAGCAACACCTGTTGACAGAAATATCCGGAAGATATATCGAAGATATATCTACCTGGCACCTGTGTGAAAATCAGCAATAAAACCAACAAATTAAAACACAGAACCGAAAAGTCTGCCTGACACTAATTAGTAACTTTTATTATTTTAATCAAAACCAAAAAATGGAAATTTTAATATATCGTATATCTATTCGACCCTTATAGCATTTGAGTAAATCCAGACAAATTCCTTGATATAATCGGATGCATATCGCTTGCAAACCCTTTTCAGATGCATCGGAGTCAGAAGAATCTGAACTGCGTAAACCCCTTCATCAATACCATCGGACACCTCGATAATCTTTTTATCGGATCTTGCAACAGGGCTCAAAATCTCTGTTTCGCTCTTTCCCTGAATCTTAAACAGTCTGGCCTTAATATAAGTATCAGCATTCTTTATTCCGTAAACCTCCGGAAGTTTGATTACAAATTTATTAAAATCTGCCTTCTTGACTCTCTTCCCCATCTCAACGATTCCGCTTTTTGTCTCGGCATAAAAATCAAAGCCGGACGGTGTCCCGAGTCCCTCTGCAACAACATATAGCCTTCCATCCTTTACAGCAGACTTATATTCGGTGGGCTTATGCTCCTTTACCAGCAGGAAGTTACTGAACCATCTCATAAATCTTCTGTACGAATCAAGTCTCTCCCCATCACCAACTATCTTTGTTACCACATTTCTGTGAATATCGGTGCCGACAAAAGCAGAGACATCTCTCTTTTCAACAGCCGCATACCATTTGGTCAGCTGGGATTTCAATGGTTCATAAAATGCCAGAAAAGAGAGGTCCGGATGCGGCATCTTCTCGGGCTGATTCATATAATCCGTCAGCACTACAAGACCACTGGAAGACAGAATACTTACATGAAAGTTATATATTTCTATACAATCAAGAGTAGAATTAATAAGGTAATCATCTTCCTTCCCCTCGGAGTGAGCAGTACACACTACGCCGTTGACCTTTCTGAAAGCCTCAATTGCCGACTCGTCCACACTATCGTAAATCTTCTTTCTCTCTGTAATATCCTGTGAAGGATGTGCTGTTATCCCGATTGGCATAATGTCATTTTCCGAACCGACCATAATAATCGGTCTGGCACCATTTGAACAATTTAGCTTATTGCCTGTCTGAATCTCGTTTTCAATAATCGGAGTATCTCCCTCCCTCGGATAATAGAGTTTTGGGAAATCCTCCTCATCTGCAAGTGAACCCGCGTGGTCTGTCATAAAAAGGGCATTTAGATTTAGCTTACATATTGCATCCCTGAGCTGCAATACGCAATTCTCCTCAGGGTTGCCGTTTTCAACAGAATTGCCGTCACACCCGTCGTGAGAATATATAGAGTGTGCATGAATAATCGCCCTTGCGACCAGATAATCCCTCGTCTTCTCCAGATTCTCAGTACCCGGGAGTGCCGGGTCCCATTCTGTCAGCATCGTAACAGAATTATCGGTGGTCTCACCTGTATCCGCAACGACATCAGCGGCCGAAACATCCCCGGTTGCATCAGACAAGAAGACATCTTTTGACGAAGAGGAATCAGAACAGGAAATAAGAATTAGCAGAGAGACGACGACAGATAATTGTTTTTTCATTACTAAAACCTCCGTTATATTTTAGTATAGGTAAACACAGTATAAAGTCAAATTTAATTTTTAACACAGTATCACCGGCTTATATTTCATATAAAAAACAGGCACCAGTCAGAAAGATAAGTAAACCAATCAGTCCGCAATGGCTTTTTATAATGCAGAAAGCTTTATAAAATTATGTTCTTCCTCTATAAACATTTGACAACTGATTTATCAAGTGGCATAAAGTACGGATTAATGGGCGCTTAACTCAGCGGTCAGAGTGCCATCCTCACACGGTGGAAGTCACAGGTTCAATTCCTGTAGCGCCCATTTTGGATTTCCAATGATAACAGACATATATCAAATGAAACCCGGAATCAGATAATGAATCACCTGATTGCTTTTACAATAATCATTCATGTCCTTTCGATTCCGAACAATTCACAGGAGATTCTCATTGACAAGACTATAGTTGAGGTTGAAAAGGAGGCGATTACCCTGCTCGACCTTGATGCACATTCGAAAATCCAGATTGTAATTTCCGAGGGACCTTCCTCACTCTACAAGATCGGTGATTCCGGATTCATCAATGCTATGATTAATCTTATGATCAACCGTGAACTTGTCTCTCTCGAACTCAGGAAAGAGAAGAAATACAAACCGAATCTCTTTACGAAGGAGGCCGAGAATCTGCTTTCAAAGACAAAGACAAAGTTCGGCAGTCCTCAGGAGTTCGAAAAATTTCTTACCGACATCAATATGAGTGAGACCGAATTCAGAAGGACCCTTGCCGTTTACATTATGATAGACGATTTTATAAACAAAATGGCAGAAGAGAAGATAAAGGTCGATGAAGATGAACTGAATAAATATATACAGGCCAAAGGCACCATTACCCCGCCGGACACCGAGACACTAAACAGATACAAAAACGAACTCAGGACAGAAAAGAAGAAGAATTTTGCATCAGTCTATCTCGAGGAACTCAAAAACCGTTACAGGATAAGATATCTGTATATACCAAAATGATAAAGGAAGAGAATTTTCCCATAATCTTCACCAAAGTCACCGAAAAGGACATAGATGATATTGTAATAATCGAAAATGAATCCTTTCAGTATCCATGGAAGAGAGAGACTTTCGAATCGGAACTCACCAATACCTTTTCGAGATTCTTTATTGCACGTAAAAATAAAGACCCGGCAGGTTTTATTATCTACTGGGATATTCCATACGAGATTCACCTGATTAACATTGCCGTAAGACCGAAATACAGGAGAATGGGGACCGGGGCGATGCTTCTGGGTGAAATGATAAACTACGCCGAGATGAATTCCAAACAGCTGATTACGCTCGAGGTCAGGGTTTCGAACAAAGGTGCAATAACTTTTTACAGAAAATTCGGATTCCGGGAGGTTTATATAAGAGAGAAATATTATGTTGACAATGATGAGGATGCTATTGTAATGGAGCGTTATATATGATTACTTACAGCCGGCTCAAAGTCGCACATATCAGACACCTGAAGGCAGGATATGTACTTCTTACACTTTTATACGACAATCAGATGACACCTCCTCAACCCGGCCAGTTCTTTATGCTAAAGCCACGCAATACCATCATTGCAAGACCCATATCCGTACACAATTTCTTCAGCGTCCTTAAAAAAAATTATATCGAATTTCTCTTCAAGGTTGTTGGGAGAGGAACAGAAGAACTTTCGGACATGAAAAAAGGGGATATGCTTCCGGTCTGGGGGCCTATCGGCAATTCTTTTCCAATACCCGAAGATAAGAGGACGGCCGTTCTGATCGCCGGGGGCAGGGGTATTGCCCCGCTCTTCTTTCTGGCAACCAGACTCTTCGAAAAAAAATACGAGATTCACTTCTTTTACGGAGTAAAGAACTCAGATGAACTTATCCATCTTCTCAGGATAAAGAATCTCAGCACAAAACTGTATATCTCAACCGAAGACGGCAAAAAGGGTAAAAAGGGTTTTGTAACAAACCTGTTTCAGGATGCAGTCGGTAACTATTCGAGTCAGGTCAAGGAAAACCTCCTCTTCGATTATGAAGGGAAGAAGAGTCCTGTCTGCTACGTCTGCGGACCCGATATAATGATCGAAAAGGTCTGTGATATATCACTGACAGGCAGAATAAAGACATATATCAGTCTTGAATCGCATCTGGCCTGCGGGACCGGAGTATGTCTGGGCTGTACGGTGGAGACCAGAGGAGGCAGGCTGCTCCACATATGCAAAGAGGGCCCTGTATTCGACGCAGAGGAGTTTTACTGCAAATGAAGGAATTAACAACAAGTCTCTCAAATCTGAACCTGAAAAACCCTGTTATGACCGCATCGGGGACATTCGGATTTGGTTTTGAGTTTATGAATTTTTATGACACATCTCTTCTGGGCGCAATAGTATGCAAGGGGATATCCAGAAATCCCAGAGAGGGTAACCGCGGACACAGGCTTGCCGAAATCAACGGCGGACTTATCAATTCGGTTGGTCTCGAAAATCCGGGTCTTACTGACTTTATCGACAAAATCATCCCGGAGGCCGAAAAGATAAATACAACATACATCGTGAATATTTTAGGTTCAGATATCGAAGAGTACCTTTATATTGCCGAAAGACTCTCCGGCCTGAAAAGGGCAGATGCAATCGAGGTCAATATCTCCTGTCCCAATGTAAAGTCGGGAGGGATAAGTTTCGGTAAAGACCTTAACCTCACAAGGGAGCTTGCAAGGAAACTGAGAGAGATATTCCCAAGACCTCTTATTTTCAAGGTCTCGGCAGATATACCGTATCTCGAGATTGCCAGAATATGCCGCGACGAGGGGATAGATGCCCTCACCTGTATCAATACCGTTCAGTCACTGCTGATAGATGTGGATAAAAAGGCATTCCGCTTCAACAATATCTACGGCGGGTTATCCGGCCCGGCAATAAAGCCGGTTGCATTAAGAGTTGTATATCAGGTCCAGAAGGAGGTAGGAATCCCGGTAATAGGATGCGGCGGAATTATGAATTACAGGGATGCGCTCGAGTTCTTTATGGCCGGTGCATCTGCAGTTCAGATAGGGACCGCAAATTTTGCAAACCCGCTTTCAGCCTATGAGATTCTCAGGGACCTTTCGGAATATTGTGAAAAGAATAACATCCCGGATATCAGGGAACTCAGAATATGGTAGATAAAAAGGATATCCTTTCAATCCTGAAAAAGATCTCGGGCAGAAGAATACTGGTGGTCGGGGATATTATCGCCGATGAATATATCTTCGGTAATACTTACAGACTCTCGAGAGAGGCACCGATACCGATAATCAGATTCCAGTCATCCGAAATCAAGCCCGGCGGCGCAGGAAATGTGGCTATGAACGTCGCTGCAATGGGAGGGTCTGTATCGATAGCAGGTATCCTTGGTAATGACCCGTACGGCAGAGAACTTCTGAATATATTCAAGAGAAATTCGGTCTCAACCGAGATGCTCTGCACCAACAGTCTCAGGACAATCATAAAAACGAGGGTTCTGGCAGGTGATATCAATACAGCGATGCAGCAGATTTTCAGACTTGACAGGGGGATAAGCGGCGGATATCCGGAAGATGTATATACATTCCTGAAAAACCGTATAAAGGGACAGATAAGAAATTTTGATGCGGTCGTCCTCTCTGACTACGGAGAAGGTCTCTTTTCGGAAGAATTCATCAGATGGATACTGAAAACCGCATCCGGGATGAAGGTCATTGCAGATTCAAGGTTCAGTTTCAAAAGTTACAGAAAGGTTACAGCACTCACTCCGAATATGAACGAAATCTCACAGATATACGGCCGATATATACAGACGGATGAGGAACTCAGAAAGGCTGCCTTAAAACTCAGAAAAATTACCGGTGCCAGATATGTTCTCCTCAAAAAGGGGAGAAACGGCATCGCAATACTCAAAGAGAATGCCAAACTGACCTCGTTCTCTGCCTTCGGGAATACGGAGGTTGCAGATGTTACAGGGGCGGGAGATACCGTTCTTGCTGCATTCTCCCTTGCAATCTCGGCAGGAATAAGACCGGAAAAGGCTGCCTGCCTTGCAAATATTGCCGGAGGAATAAAAGTACAGAAAAGAGGTACTGTTCCGGTAAACAGTACAGATATCCTGAGAGCGGTAAATGGAAAAAAAGTTTAGAAGAAGAGAGAGGCTCGCACAGATAATCAGTCTGCTGAGAAAAAAAGGATATACATCCGGGCTTATTAACGGGGTCTTCGACCTTATTCACGCAGGACATATTCAGATAATCGAGGAGGCAAAAAAATTCTGCGACATTCTCATTGTTGCCATCAATTCCGACAATTCGGCATCAAGACTGAAGGGAGAAGGCAGACCTGTACTCAGCCAGCAGGAGAGAATCAGGATTATATCGGCCATTGAGGATGTGGACTTCGTTACCGTATTCGATGAGACTACTGCATCCAGAACGCTGAGAATAATCAGACCCGATTTTCATATTAAAGGCGGGGAATACAGGGGTAAGATACTGCCTGAGAAGAGCCTTACTGAAAAATACGGCATCAGAACCATTCTTATCGGAGAGAGAAAGATAAATTCGACTACCGATATAATCAAGAAGATTAAAGGCTTATGATATCCGCCTTTGTAATCACATATAACTCCGAAAAATATCTCAGAAGGTGCCTTGAATCGCTATCATTTGCAGATGAAATCCTCGTTGTGGATTCAAAAAGCACGGACAGGACTCTTGAGATAGCAAAGGAATGCGGGGCAAGGATTATCGAGAGAGAGTTTACAAACTTCTCGGAAAAGAAGAATTTTGCAAAGAACCAGTGCAGCAACGAATGGATACTCAATATCGATGCCGATGAATACATACCTCCTGAAACGGCAGATGAGATAAAAAATGCCGTAAAAAGCGAAAAATTCGATGCCTACCTGATTCCGTTCAGAACATACTTTCTCAAAGAAGAGATTAAATGCGGGAGACACCGAAACGAATACCATATAAGGCTTTTCAGAAAGAATTTAAGCTACGGGAGCGAATCAGTCCACGAAAGGATTACTGATTCCCAAAGAACGGGCAGATTGAAAAACTGCATAATACATACCCCTTATGAAAGTATCGAAGATATAAGAAAGAGGGCAACAAGAAATGCAGAACTTTCATCGGAAGATAAGGCAAAACAGAATATACTGATTCTTCTTTTTTCTCTTCTGTTAAATCCGGGATTCAGGTTTTTCAAGGAATATATTCTTCTTCTCGGATTCAGAGAGAAAAAGATCGGATTTTATCTTGCCCTGTACAGTACAAAGGAAGTATTCCTGAAATATCTCTGGGGGTTGACGAGAAAGCTTAATCTTTACAATCCCAGCAGAAATTTTTGAGATTCATTACAGATTTTATCTTATTTATAAAAATTCCTTCGGTCATTTCGGGTTTCAGGGTCTTATTTGAGAAGATTTCATTTACCCTGAGTCTATCCGTACGAAAGATAGATTCCCCGCAGGGTTTCATCACAACCGAGTAATAAAGGAGTATTTCCTCACCGTTCAGACCAACGGCAATCCGGTTTGCCCCCTTTATCCACACATCGGCTGCCTCCTTCGATTTCATATCCAGAATGTAGAGCCGGTCCATAACCCCGCTCTGAATATTCATAAACCTGATAAAGATCATATCTTCCCTGACCTGAACAGGATAGGACGGGAGATAAACCTTCCGGACGGGATAAATTGCGGTATCAAAGACCAGTTTCTCTTTCTCCCCTTTCGAAACCCCTATAAAATCGTTCCCGTCAATTCTGACCATAGTAATCAGAAGAAGATTCTCTTTATTATATTCGCTGATGAAAAAAGGCATAAAATTCCTATCCGACGGATAGTCAACACCTCTTTTTATCAAATCCGCAGAACCAGCACCACTTTCTGATGACACCTCCGAAAATGGGATAACTTCATTGACAAAGAGTGCCGTGGATTTGAGGATTCTGTTTTTGCCGGAATCTATCTCGAATTTCATGACAGAACCAGTATAAAAGATTCTGTTATCAGAAGTCTTCGTCACCGAGAAAATGTAATCGGCATCACTTCCCCCTCTTATAATCTTCTTCTTTTCGGCAAAACCAGGGTCATATATTGTCATCATCATATCGTGTTCAACCACGACTTTATTCATCTGACCTTTTGGCTTCGCCGGATCAGGCAGTATATCCCTGTTACTGCTCTCGGCCCAGCCGCAGGTATAGATATTGCCGCCGTCTACAAGGATATCGGAAATGGTCTCGTAATTCTTTGAATCAAGGGTGTATTTACCCTTACTCTGACAATCCCTTGATATTTCGAGCACCAGATTCTCTTTCCCGCTCATACGGTTCTGTGAGACAAGAAATATGCTTTCTGAATTCTTCTCCCTAACAAGAAAATTATAGAACGAAAACGGATAATCGGTTTCATTCATACAGACCTGTCTGCCGCTCTCATCGAAAAATCTATACGAGAGTCTCTCCTCTCTGTTCTTATACTCCTTCACACTTAAGGCGAAAAAGCCGTTTCTGACCGGGAATATCTGTACACTATGTTCGCCAAACGGGCAGATTCTGTCGGCAGAAGGCGAAAAGATACAGGACTGAGTAAAAATCAGAAACATAACAGATATAGTCAGTATTCTCATAATCTCCTGCCTTTTCTACGGATTCAGACTTTGGGAATGATACACAGAAAACTGAAGTCTGAGTCAGAACTGTTTCTGAACTGGTGCATAAGATCCGGCGGGACAGTTACCGTGAATCCTTTTCTCAGGACATATTCGCTGCCATCGATTCTTACAATGCCTTCTCCTTCGAGCACAAAGACCTCGTGTTCATAGTTATGGCTGTGATGCGGTGTATGCCCTCCCGGCTTTATTGTAAAAAGCCTCATATAAAAATTCGGTGCATCATCCTCTTTCGAGACAAGCCATCTTATGAATACATCCTTTGCATCCTCCATCTCAACCCTGCTCTCGCTTATTTCGGAATAATGAACTGCTTTAGTCTTCATACCAATACTCCCGATTAACTGTTATGCCATAAAAATATTCCTGTATCTGTGCCTGAATTTTTCGGTCGCGTTCCTGGTATCAACAAGGACCGCGACATTCTTTGCAATGAATTCATAGTCCACGTGAGAATGGTCAGTTGTGATAATTGCCGCATCAATGGTTTTGAGAAATTCAGCTGTAAGACGGCTTGACTTCATATTTATTTTGTGAGCTCTGAGTTTCGGAAATTTCGGGAAGAAATCGTCATGATAAAAGACCTCCGCACCCTTCTCTTTCAGAATTTCTATTACCCTTATGGCAGGCGATTCCCTCATATCATCGATATCCTTCTTATATGCTACTCCGAGTATCAGAATTCTGCTCCCCTTAAGCGGTTTTTTATGCATATTCAGGACCTCTGCGGTCTTCTCAACCACATAATACGGCATCGATGTATTTATCTCACCCGAGAGTTCAATGAATCTGGTAGCCACCTCGAATTCCCGTGCCTTCCAGGTAAGATAAAACGGGTCTATCGGGATACAGTGTCCGCCGAGTCCGGGACCCGGATAGAAGGCCTGAAATCCGAAAGGTTTTGTCGAGGCAGCCCTGATAACTTCCCATATATCAATCCCCATCTTCTGACAGACAATCTTCAGCTCGTTTACAAGAGCTATATTCACTCCCCTGTAGGTATTCTCCAGTATCTTGGTCATCTCCGCAACCCTCGTATCGGAGACGCTAACCACTTTCGAAAAACCTACACTGTATATTTTTGACGCCACTTCTGTGCAGTTTTTGGTATGTCCGCCTACAACCTTGGGAATAATTGCGGTATGGAACTTCTTGTTGCCGGGGTCCTCTCTCTCCGGAGAGAATGCCACAAAGATATCCCGCCCTACTTTATAACCAGCCTTTTCAAGGGGAATCACAATCTCTTCGATGGTGGTCCCCGGATATGTAGTACTTTCTAGCGAAATACACATATTTTTATGAATATACGGAAATATGCTCTTTACGGTCTCCTTAATAAATGAAATATCTGGTTCTCTGTTCTTATTGAGAGGCGTAGGAACACATATAGAGATGTGGTCTGTCATCTTTACTCTGGAAAAATCATCTGTGGGGATGAACCTCTTCGTATCCACATAACTTTTTATATCGAGATTCCTGAGATGTTTTATATAGACCTTGCCTTTTCTGAGCATCCCGATCTTCTCTTTATCTATATCGAAACCAACCACCCTCAGGCCATTTTTCAGAAAGACATCACACAGCGGAAGTCCCACATAGCCAAGCCCCACAACTCCGACTACAAGAGATTTGTCGTTTAGCTTCTTTAATATCTCCTTCATAAAAACCTCCGATAAAGGTTAATGGACTTTATACATATCTTTGACCAAAATTCAATCATATTACACGTAATTTAATAAAGTACCCCGGCATATAAAAAGTCTGCCTGGCACCTATAAACAACTTATGCTAATTTTACCAATAATATCAATAAGTTATAAAAGCAACCGGCAGCAAAAACAGGACTTCGTAACATTACATTTCTGTAAAATATCAGGTAAAAAGACCGGGGATATCCGCACCGCAGAACGGACATTTACCGTTTTTTATCCTGTTTTCCTTGATATAAAAACCGAGTCTTCTTATCAGCAGTTTACCGCACTTGTGACAATATGTATTTTCTCCGTCATTGCCGGGAAGATTACCGGTATAGACATATTTCAATCCCTCTGAGACTGCGATCTCCCTTGCCTTAACAAGTGTCTCTGAAGGAGTCGGAGGCAGATTTTTTAGCTTGTATGTAGGATGAAATCTTGTGAAATGAAGAGGTACAAATTCACCAAGATTCTGTTTTATCCACCTTGACATCTCTTTTATCTCCTTTTCGGAGTCATTTAGGGTCGGGATAGTGAGATGAACTATCTCCAGATGCACGCCCTGCTTTTTTATGAGTTCCATTGACCTGAGAACCGGTCTGAGCTGACCGCTGCATATATTTTTGTAGAAATCATCCCTAAATGCCTTAAAATCCACTTTTATCGCACCAACTATCTTTGTAAGTTCCAGAAGCGGCTTCTCATTTATATAAGCGTTGGTAATTACCACGCTCTTAATCCCTTTTTTATTTCCCTCAATTGCCGTATCTCTCATAAATTCAAAGAATACAACAGGCTCGGAGTATGTATATGCAATTGTCCTGCAACCTTTTTCGTAAGCCATAGTCGCGATCTCTGACGGAGAAGCCTTTATATATGGCACCTTCTCGGGTCTGTACTGCGATATCTCCCAGTTCTGACAGAACTTACAGGCAATATTGCAGCCGGCCGTTGCAACCGAAAATGCCTTCTCCCCGGGCAGGTAGTGAAATAGCGGCTTCTTTTCAATGGGGTCAATATTCATCGAGCAGGGTCTCGAATGAACTATGAGATAATATTTTCCGCCCCTGTTCTCCCTTACTCCGCAGAACCCCCTTCCTCCCGGATTAACCTCACACTCCTGAGGACAAATCCCGCACCTGACAATATTCTTTCCGGTCTTCTGATAATAAGATGCCTCATAGAGACTGGCTTCGAACTCCTGAGCATATACTTCCTTTACAAGCGGGACATTCAGAAATCTCGAACAGATGATTCCGCCTGCAAAAAATGCTGAATACTGTAAAAATTTTCTTCTATTTAATCTTTTCATGTGATATCCTCACCTATCAATGAAGAGAATTACGGCAAATATATTCTATATATTCTTTCTTCTGATTGCAAGCACATCCGTAACCTTTTCACAGCATATAGTCATTGTAGAGACATCTGACTTCCATGGCTCATTCGAACCGAGACCAGCGAAAGAGATAAATAATCAGCCGGCTGGCGGTATAGATATCATTGCAGCACACATAAAATTTTTAAGGGAGAATTATCCGGATAACCTGATTCTTCTGGACGGCGGGGATATGATGCAGGGTTCGATCATCTCAAACCTTTCAAAGGGGAAGGCCGTGATTGAATTTTACAACTATCTCAACTACGATGCAGCCACAATCGGGAATCACGAATGGGATTTCGGATATGACGATATTACGAAAGACCCTCAGGGGACACTGAAAAGAAGGATTCTCGGTGCCAATTTCCCTTTTGTAGCAGCCAATATATATTATTCGGAGAACAATAAGCAGTTCGGACTGACCAATCTGCGACCTTATACCATTGTCGAAAGAAAGGGACTCAGAATAGGAATAATCGGGGTAACCACAACATCTACCCCTATAACCACACACCCCAACAATATCAAGGGATTATACTTTTCAGAACCCGCAAAGGAGATAAAGGGTCTTATTCCGGAGCTAAAGGAGAGGAAGGTCAATACGATCATCGTTCTTTCCCATACCGGCGGAAAGTGCAGCGAAAAGAATGAATGTAGCGGTGAGATATTTGATATGGCAAAGGAACTCAATCCTCAGGATATCGCCGCAATATTCGGCGGACATACACATAATCCGCTGACTGCTACCGTTAACGGGATTCAGATTGTTCAGCCGGGGTCTTACGGAAAATCCTACGGAAGGATAGACCTCTTCTTTAATGAAAAAGACGGCAAACTTATCAGCGAAAAGACGAAGGCCGTCTCCCCGGTCTACTTTACGGAGACAACAACTCTTAACAATGAACTGATGAGCCTGAAACCGGACAGGGAAGTAGCAAAACTGCTGGCGCCTTATATCATCTCTGTCGAAAGAATCAAAAAAGACATTATCTGCAATGCCACGGAAGATATAGAAATAGCATCAGGAGACACACTGCCCCTCGGACAGATCATTACAGAGGCTATGCTTACATATCCGGGGACCAATGCAGATATTGCCATTTACAACACCGGCGGAATAAGGTCCGGAATAAAGAAGGGGGCTGTAACCTACGGAAAAGTATATGAGATTATACCTTTTGACAATACAATTGTCTCGCTCACGCTCACAGGCTCGCAGATAAAGGATATTCTTGAGATGAGTGCATCATCGGGTGAGACAGACGACCTTCTCGGGATTAGCGGACTGACTGTCTATGTCAATTATTCAAAGGAAGTCGGGAAAAGGATTACCAGAATTACAAGAAACGGAAAAGATATCAAAAGCAGCGATAAGTTCGTTGTTCTGACCAATGATTTTCTTTATGCGGGCGGAGACGGGTTCGATACATTCAAGAACGGAGAGAATGTGGTCGTTTCACAGACACTTGTAAGGGACCTCTTTGAGAACTATCTGAGGAAGAAAAAGACTATATCTCCCCCAAAAAAGTTCAATTATATTATCACGAGGTAATTCGTTTATCTCCGAAATAGTTATTCTTTATGTCTGATGACTCATTTGGAGAGATTGATGGCAGGAGACTGAATCTCTTCCTTCTTCTGATTCGAAGAAAAGCCCTTAAAAACGAAGATAAGCAGAAAGACGAGAATTACCAGTATTACACCAACTATAATCATAAAATTTTTATTGATAGATTTTTTATCGTTAGATTCAAATGCCGGTCTGGTCTTTTTTACAGAAGGTAGAGAACTCAGGTCGGGCTTTGCCTTCTGCTCATTATCATTAATAACTGTCTCAGCAGGTTTTTCATCATCAATTATATTTTTCTGTATAATTTTCCCGGAGGATATATTAAAAACCTGTACCTTGCTCTCTTTGGGCTTTATCTCTATTTCAGGTTCTTTCTCCTCTGTTCTGGCAGCAGAAATATTTTCGTTTAATTTCAAACCTTCTGCAAGACTATCCGAATTTGTTATTTCGTCACCATCGACCGGTATATCAGCCTCAACCCCGATCTGTTCTTCTTCCTTCTGAATAATCTTTTCTGTCTTCTTTATTACACCTATAGATGAGAGAGTCTTTTTATCTTCATTGTCAGGCATCTTTACTTATTTGCACGAACACTTAATGTAACCATCCTGCCCGGGGATACAGGCATTCCCCTCAAGTGAGCAGTTTGAATCCATCATACATTCGCCAAGGGTCTTATTGCCAAGATAATTCAGACATCCGTAACAGATTCTGACATAGAAGTTGAACTTGTTTGTCTTGACCGGAACACCGCCAAGGGTCTCTCCCTCAAGATTAACCTCAGCAATCATATCCACATAGGTAGACGGGTCGGTAGGCCATTCACCAAGTGAATCTTCCAGCTGAATCAGTTTCTCCTTCGGGACGAGTGAGAGCAACACTATTGCCTTACCCGGAGTCTTGTCATCACCGGCAGACGGGATTACCGTCTCAGAAATCTCCATATTATAGGTGCTCTTGTATTTGGTGGTCGTCATAGTGTTGGCACTCGCAACAACTCCTCTGAGATTTACTACTGCCTTTTTAAGTACTACGATATTGGTATCGGTTCTCATAGGCAGGTCTTCCATCGAACCGGGCTTTTTGGTGACATCCTTTGTATTCAGAAGTCTGTTTTCAATCTGCAGAGCAGCCACATAACCGTAATTATGGATTGTGGTAATAAGGGTCGCATCAGCGGTCCCCCACGCAAGAAAGACCTCTCCGGGTTTATAAGTGCAATCTGACTCGGGCGGTCTTACACCGGCAATCGTAATATAGAAATCTTCCGGTCCGCAGGTTGACGATGCAACTGAAATCACCAAGAGACTAAGAATATAAATATACTTTTTCATATGTAAATCCTCCTAAAAATTTAACCCTTCTGCTGCATAATGGCTTCTGCTCTGTTGACTATACGCGGCGTAATGAATATCAGAAGCTCTGTTCTCTCGTCAGAACTCTTCTTCTTCTTGAACAACCAGCCCAGAACAGGAATATTCGATAAGAGAGGAACCTTTGCATACTCTTCAGCCTGTCTCCTCGTATAGATACCGCCTATTACAGTTGTATCTCCGTCCTTGACCAGAACCTGAGTGAAAGCCTCTTTCTTCAGAATTGTCGGGTCGCCCTGTGCACCGGTTCGCGAGAAATCGGGCTCGTTCTTTGTCGTGACAATCTTGAGCATAATCGACCCGTCCTGAGTAACGTGAGGAGTCACTGCAAGTTCAAGTTTTGCATCTATAAAGACCGTCATAACACCTGCCGCAGAGACCTGTGATATCGGGATCGACACACCGGATGAAATCTTGGCCTCTTTGTTGTCCAGCGTTGTAACACGCGGAGCGCTAAGTATCTTGACATGACCTGTATTCTCGAGCGCCGAAAGTCTCAGGTTAAGGTTTGCCGAACCGCTCGCATTCCCGAGTATGAATCCGATGGCACCACCTGCCCCTGCACCGACCGGCGCCGGCATATTTACCGCAAACCCTGCGGGATTCTGAACACCGCTCAGCTGGTTCATCGTCCTTGCATCATCAGCACCACCGTTGATTCCAACCACATTCGGGAATGCAAGTCCGGTGGGATTACCATACTGGGGAGCAAAGACCATATTGCCTCCCCACTGAATACCGATATCTCTGATAAATGAGGTATTTGCCTCCACAATTCTGGCCTCGATGAGCACCTGCGGAGTCTGTGTATCCAGACTTCTGATGAGTCCTTCGGCCTTGATGATATTTTCAATTTTATCCTTAATAATAATCACATTCGTTCTGTCGTCGATATTGATCGTTCCTCTGTCAGAAAGCACATCTTTTACCTGTGATACTATGTCTTTTGCATATCCGTAATTGACCGGAATCAGTCTTACCTTCAGGGGTTCAAGTGCATCGAGCGCCTTCTTCTTTGCCATCTCCGCCTCTGCCTCTTTCTGGAATACCTCGAGAGGCGCTACCCTGATAATATTGCCTGTCTTCTTCATCCCGAGACCCTTTGTCTTGAGAATTATTTCAAGAGCCTGGTCCCACGGGACATTCCTGAGAGTAACGGTCACATTACCCTTGACATCATCGCTTGTAATAATATTTATCTTAGCAACATCCGATATCAGTCTCAGAATATTGTGTATGTTCGCATCCTTGAAATCCATACTGATTCTCTTGCCTTTGTAGACCTTCTTTGTATCGGAGGAGTCATCAGATTTTTCCTGAGCCTCGCCTTTCTCGTCGCCTGCAACCATCTCCTCTGAAAATTTTATCTGCTGAGGCTTATCAGAATAATAGAAATCCCAGTTGATATTCTTATTCTCCCTTACAAGGTGATGCGGTACCTTCTCCTTCATATATACCGATACCAGACAGGAGCCGTCTGCCTTCTTATCCTTCGAGAGCTGAATAACCGATACAGGCCCTGATTTTTCAACTTTATTGATTACTGACGGGACATCATCCGATACCCTGCATTTACTGAATTTTATCTGAATCTCCCTGTCTGTCTCCTTGATGATGGAATGCTCGATATTTTCGCTGTCAAAAGATATCATAAGCCTCGAATAGCCGTTAAACTGCTTGATGCTGATATCGGAAAGCTGTATCTTCTTATCCTGTTCACTGGCCGATTTCTCCTCAGCCACAGGAGCCTTCTCTTCTTTCTTCTTCTCCTCGTTCTTTACCGTGGTCTTGGGTGTTAGAGGCTTTTCCGGCTGAACTACCGGTTCTTCCTTAACAGAAGGTTTTGCCTCGGCGTTTTTGACCTCAGGAACAGACTTTGTATCTGCCTGAACGATATCCTTCTTTTCCTGTTTTGCAGCAAGCACATTGGTAACCGGCTCTATTTTTATTTCCTGTTCTGCTTTTGGATAAACGGAGATTACAATATTTCCGCTGTCAATTGCGGTTGAGAAATCGGTATAACCGGTATCCTTTGCAAGGTCGAACACGAGCCTCGTAAATGCCTGATGTTTACCGACTCTCATCTTTTCGACAGGCATTCTCGAAAACTTCTTCTCCTTGAGACCTCTCTCCGTTCTTACCCTCTCGAGGTCCACCACCAGTCTGGGCGGATTATTCACCATTGTCACATAATAGGGGACAACAGCGCCAGTATTGATAAGTATTCTGAGAGCGGCTCCGTCCTTCTTTAGATTTACGTCCTTGAGCAAAATCCCGGGAGATGCATCCTCCGGCGGACTCGATTCGGCATAAACCAGCATGCCTGCAAGGACAACAAGGATAAAAACAACTGATTTAATTAAACTGCTTTTATACATAACTTAGTCTCCTTCTATGGGTTAATCTTTTCTTCCGGTATTCTCATAACCACCTTCGATACAATCCTCTTCCCTTCACTATCTATGAACTCTTCCTCAATAATTACCTCATCTCTCTTGATCCTCGCTACCCTGCCGCCGTTTTTGCCAACAGGTGTGCCAACAATGAGTGTATGGCCCTTCCCTGTAGGGTCTTCCACCATTGCCATAGGTTGCTCGATACCGCTGATTATGGAGGTGAGCCTCAGCTGTTCGATATCAAAGGTTTCAAGTTCGGTCAGAGGTGTCCCCCTGTCCTCCTTCTTGACAGCCTTTATATCCAGAAAGAACGGCCTGAAAGGGTCCCTTTTACCGACAGGAGTATATACATAGTTTTCCTCTTCAACCTGTGCATCCTGTACACCGGCATCTACCTCGACCTGAGCCTGAGGCTGCGGAACAACCGGACCACCTCCGCTCTTACCAGAGCATCCGGTAAGAGCAGCCACCAGTAAGACCAAAATAATTAAAAATAAGCTTCTCATTATATAAACCTCTACTTATTGATTATAACCGGAGCAGCACCACCCTGACCTGTCTGCTGCTGCTGGCCTTCAATGAATCTGAAGGTTGTTGCCAGAAATTCAGCCTTCAGAACCATCTTCTGATTCTTGAATGTCGGGTCCTTGAATGTAATGTCCGAAATATTGATTATTCTGGGGAGTTTCGAGACCTTGTCAAAGAAGACCAGAATCTCGTGAAAAGAACCGGAGACCTCTATCTTGATAGGTACCCTTGCATAGAATCCGGCAGGTGACTCCATACCGAGTTCGAAGACCTCCATCTTGAGTCCGGACTTCTCGAGCACTTCCGAGAGTCTCGAGAGCAGTTCGGGAATCTCTGCGGAATTGGGCAATAGTGTCAATGCATCCTTCAGGTCCTGATTGAGTTTCTCGACCTCTCTCCTGAATGATGCAAGGTTATTGGCAATACCCTGTTTCTCGGCATAGGTGGCTTCCAGAGCCTTGATCTGATTTTTGAGCTTGTTGATATCCTTGAGTGCGGGACTGATTACAAGAAAATAGAAGAGGACGCCTATTGCAACCACTACACCGGCGATTACCAGAAGCTTCTTCTGCCACGGGGTATTGATAATCAGCTCAAGAATCTTTTCCTTGTCTAAATTCTTAAATTGCATAGTTCACCACACATTCTATTTCAAATTGTTTTACCTGATTCCCTTCCCTCTCCGCCGCCTTTGTAAATTTCAGACGGACCTGAGAGAAATACTGGGATCTCTCAAGGTCAGACAAAAACGCCGCTATATCCTCGTCACTTGATGCCTCTCCCGATATAACCGTGCTTCTACCCTTCTCCTCGAATTTCATCAGCCAGAGTTTCTTGGGGGTTTTCTGAGCAATTTCGTCCAGCACCTTTATGGGACCGCTTCTACCCTTTTTCAGGTCATCGATTACCTTGAGCTTTGCCTCGAGCGTAGCCTTTGTCTCCTTATACTGATTGACCTCTCCTATAATCTGGTCGAGTTTCTGAATCTCAGCATTGTAATAAGCGACCTTCTGAACAAGCGATTTCTTTGCCGCAGAGACAGAGCCGAAGAGTATTATAAGAATCACTATCTCGACTGCGAGAACAAGACCAAAGAGGATAATCTGCTGCTGACCCGTCTGCTTCTTCTTCTCTGCCTTAACCTGTAATAAATTTATTCTAATCATTGACTCGCTCCTTAAAAACTACTTATCATAAGGTCTTCTTATTCCCAGTCCTACCGATATCGACGCCAGAGGTGCGATATTCTGAATATATTCCGTATCGAATCTCCTCTCGTCTATCTCTATATTCCTGAATGGATTTACCAGTTCGACCGGTATATTCAGCCTTGCCTCGAGTATCCTGAGTATGGAGGCTATCTTTGCACAGCCGCCGCACAGATAGATTCTGCCTATCGAGGAGTCTGCAGTGGTGGCAGTATAGAAGTCTATGGAACGCTGAATCTCATTTGCAATCATATCGGAGACAGACTGAATAATCTTGTCGACTTCCTGAGGTATTACCGAATCCCCGTCAGCGGTACTCTGCCCGCCTATCTTGAGGGCCTCCGCCTCATCGAAAGAGATATTTAGACCCTTCATAATCTCTTCGGTTATCATATTGCCGCCGACCGTAAGGTCTCGGGTAAAGAGTGAGATGCCGTTATTTATGATATTGAGGTTGGTATTTGCTGCACCGATATTGCAGAGAACTATCGTCTCTCCCGGATTCATCTCATAATTAATCTCGAACATATTCTGTAATGCAAAGACATCTACATCTATTACTGTGGGTGTAAGGCCGGCCTCTGCCGCTATCGAGACGTAATCCTGCACCATCTCCTTCTTAGCTGCAACAAGCAGGACATCCATCTGACCCGCAACGGTCGAATTGGGATTGAGGATTGTAACATCCATATTTACATCGTTGATATCGAAGGGTATATACTGCTCAGCCTCCCAGTGAATCGCCTCCTCGAGCTGTTCCTGTGACATCGTAGGAAGAGTGATTTTTTTGATGATAACGGAATGTCCGGAAAGACCCATAACGACATTCCTTTCCTTGATTTTTGTGGAGTTGAGAAGTTCCTTTACCACCTCTACCACGGCGGCAGAATTCATTATCGCGTTATCCACAATGGTCTCGGGCGGGAGTGCTATCATACCGAAATTTACCAGCGTATAACCGTGCTTCCCTTCCTTGAGCTGTATTATCTTTACAGAAGAACTGCCGATATCCAGACCTATTACATCTTTTGATTTTCCGAATAACATTTTCTCCTCACTTATTTAAATTTTCTCCGTCATCCTGCGGCTCCTCTTCCTCCGCACGCTCCGAACCAAATACCTTATCTCTATCCGACAATTTAAGGCCTAATGCAAGAATAATCTTTCTTTTTGTATCAACTCTGCACTCCATACCGTTCTCTATCCTGTCGATTGTTATAGGCGATACACCTGCTCTTCTCGCCAGTTCGGATTTACTTATCATCATCTCTTCTCGGATTTTCGTCAGGTTGTTCTTTTTGGTCTTCATAGGTACCTTACCTCTTATCATACAGGTTACTTTATAAAACGATTTTCCTCACTCGTCAAATTTTTGACAATTTTGCATAATTATATTTAATTGTCAATAAATTAAACGGGTTAAACCTTAAAGGCAGGGACAATATACCAATTTGCTTCCATAAAATCAACACAATAATTGACTAAATAAATAAAATGAATACCTTAAGATTCAGGGAAGGTGGCGATATGGTTTTCCTAAGGAATATAAAATATGCAGTATATACAGCGTTCTTTATCATTATAGCAGGTGCGTTAAGCGGAGGCATTATTATGGCAGAGAATAAATATAACAAACTTACCCCCGAAGAGGAATATGTTATAATTCATAAAGGGACCGAAAAGCCGTTTTCCGGCAAATACTACAAATTCAGCGAAAAAGGGACATATCACTGCAAAAGATGCGGGGCACCGCTCTACAGGTCAGAAGACAAATTCGACTCCGGCTGCGGCTGGCCATCATTCGACGATGAAATTCCCGAGGCAGTCAAGAGACAGAAGGATGCAGATGGTATAAGAACCGAGATATTATGTGCAAAATGCGGGGCACACCTCGGACATATTTTTGAGGGCGAAGGATTTACGCCCAAAGATGTAAGACATTGTGTAAACTCGGTATCGCTGACCTTTTCACCATCAAAGGAGGACAGAAGTATGAAAAAGGCATATTACGCCGGCGGGTGTTTCTGGGGAGTAGAATATCTCTTTGAGAAGAAGAAGGGTGTAATCGACGCAGTCTCGGGGTATATGGGCGGACACAAGAAGAATCCGACCTATGAAGAGGTTTGCTCGCACACAACCGGGCACAGGGAGGTAGTGGAAGTTACCTATAATCCCGAAGAGATCAGCTATGAAGAGCTCACAAAATACTTCTTCGAGATCCACGACCCCACTCAGGCAGACGGACAGGGTCCGGACATTGGTGAACAATATAAGTCTGCTATCTTTTACAACAATGAAGAAGAGAAAAAGATAGCCGGAAAACTAATAGATGTTCTGAAGAAGAAGGGATACAAAGTTGTGACCGAACTAATACCTGCATCGGAATTCTATAAGGCCGAAGAATACCATCAGGATTACTACACAAAACACAAAAAAGAACCATACTGCCACATATACAAGAAAAGATTCTAAGCCCTAAAAAAATGGCTCTGAAAGGTGTCAGGTACAATTTAATCCATTGATATTATTGACATATTTCTATATCTTTCACCCAAGATTTCAGGTATCAATACCCAAAAATACCAAAAATTAGTTTGTAAAAAAATCCAAAAAATGTGAGGTACTACTGGTGATAGCTCTATCCAGAGATTTTTGTCATAATGGTTGATTAAATTTATATATTCGGAGTTTTAGTTTTTTAGGTATTGTAGGTATTAAACTAATTCTCTGGAGTCGATAGTAATTTTAATCATAATCTTTGCTTATTCGAATCTCTTATAGTATTATATAAATAGATAGGTGGTTAAGGCTGACCTGCCCATTTTATGCTTAAAAAGCATAAAATGATGAGGCAGTGGAGAGTGCACGGCTCCACACCTATCTACCTATTTTACTTTATCCCTAAAATTTTGATTATAGATATTTGCGAATTATCATAAAAAGATATTTCTTTGTGATTTTCTTTATTTTTTGTACACCCAAAGTGCCAGGTATAAAAACAAAGCCCCGAATCTGGGTCAGAAGCTTCGAATCTTTCTAGTTATACTAAAACCGGTTGTCTATTTATCTTTATTCAACAGAATTGTATCACTATCCCTTTTCTTTATAACGGTGTCATAGAGACCATAATCTCCTTCTTCATGCCTGTTGATACCTGTATATACAAGACTCGGGTCCTCATATCTTTTGAACTTATATACAGCATCGTTCATCAATGCGCTGTTAAATAAGCCCAGACTGACCAGCAGTTCGAAGTCTTTTATGGTTAATCCTGTTACTTTTTTGAACAATCCCGGTTCCAGCTGGGTAATTACATCCCTGAGCGTCCTTTCGCGATAATCCGTTAAATACATAAAAACCGGTATTCTTGTTGCAAATTTAATTAGTTTGTCCTGAATCTCTTTCCTTAGACTTTTATATTCCTTCTCCTCTTCTGTAAGCTGTTTCTTTTCGCTTTTTGTTAGATTTCTCTCATTTGCCTCTCTGCTTAGTTTCTTCACTGCTTCAGATTTATTAATAATCGTTTCGATATCTTTGTTCAGGCTCCTGAATCCTTCGATAGACATCAGAGCCTTCATAGCAGCCTCTTCGTTTAGAAGACGCTTTAAGGTATCGTTATCTACATTAACCAATAATGCACTCTCCCAGCGACGCGCAAGTAATGTAGCCGTCGTCCCGCTCATTGCCATATCCAGTACTCCGGCGGCATCTATCTGTTTCATAGAACTTCCGTCATATGCAAGAACCGGAAGGAATCTTATAAACTCCTCCACTTTCTTTTCAGGGTCGCTTTCATTAAGGTTGAGCCTGCAACTGTAATCAGCAATCTGTATTAGTGCACGGTCCGGTGCAAAATCGAAGACATAACATTCCTCTTTAAGTATCAGCTCTTTATTTGGAGACGTTCCGTCGGGGTTTTTGATAGTCCAGGGATTCTGAACACGGAATGCCGCCTGAAAATATGTCTCGGGGCTCTGACAGTTTCTAAGCATAAATATACCCGTCCAAGGTCTTACGGTCACACCGGTCGTCAGTTTTCCACAGGTAAGTGTAATCGTCTTTGTTTTAAGAGGGTCATCCATCGCCTCGAGTACAGGTTTTAGTGCCTCTACTCCAATCCCGGCTGCTGCACCTGCTGCAACGATTATTATATAATCCTGATAGAACTTGTTCTGCCTTTTTCTGAGCAGGTTTCTCATTGCGTAGCAGGCTGCGACACTTGGAAGAAACCACAATGTATGAGTCAGGACATTCAATAGTCTTACATCGGAGAAAGGAAGAGGAGGTCTCTGGGCACCGAGTTTAAGATTGTCGATATTTGCCGGCAGATATTCTCCTCTTATAAGGTCGAGCCATTTCTGCACCTCATTCTCATAAACAAACTTTGCATTATCACCAATCCCTTCCGCAGAGAAGAAGGTATTCAGGTCAAACTCATTGAACTCTCCCATAAGAGCTACCTCCCTTATTGCATCCGGTAGCTGGTAGGTTAGGAGTACCATTCTGGGAAGTGATAAATACGGATTGTTCTCTCCTTTCCACTCCTGTTTTGCTCTCTGTTCATCCGAATATGTCCAGTTATATATCTGTTCTTCAATGAACTCACCGGTTGCAATTGCACGAAAAGGGGTACCAGAGAGATAAAGATAATGATTGGAGGTAATAGGCATCATATCTTCATCAAAATATTCGATACCTTCACCCGTTGCAGCCCTCTTTTCATCCTCATCTTCTGACTCGAAGAGATCCTTAGCATTCTCTCTCCATGCACCGTAATGATATTCATCTAATATGACACAATCCCAGTTTATCGTATGAACCCACTCATTTTTTGTCTTTATACCTCCTGTATTGGGATTGCGTCCCAGATAATCCTGAAATGAACCGAAACATACGATAGGCTTCTTTTTATCAGCCTGTTCGTAGGTCAGCCCACCGGGTTTGATAAACTGCCAGCCTGCAAAATCAATATGACATCTTAAATCTTCCTCCCATGCACTCTGAACCGCCGGTTTGAAGGTCAGAACTAGTACCCTCTTCCAGTTCATCCTTTTTGCGAGCTGATAGGCAGCAAATGTCTTTCCAAAACGCATTTTACAGTTCCAGAGAAAATGAGGTGGTTTTTTATTCTCTCTGCTATAGTTTTTGAAATATGCAATAGTCTTTTCGACTGCCGCCTCCTGTTCGGGTCTCATTCTGAAATTCTGTGAACGTTGTTCCTCGAAAAGCTGGCCTTCCTTAACTGCATTGATTGCGGATTTCAGCTGTTCGACACTGCAGCGATACCATTCACCGCCTGCCTTCTGGATACCGTTTATACGAAGCATTCTGTGCACATCATGGTCAGTAAATGAAGTCCCGTCATTTCTTACAGCTGTCTCTTCGAGGACAATCCTGTATGGCTTCGGACCCGGACGCAGTGTAGGAAACTGCTCTGCTACCCTTTCCTGAACACTCCGTGTGGTGTAGCCGATTTTTAGTAATCCGGCATACTGCGGATTGGTCTCCTCATAGGCATAAATCTTCGGCTCTACTTTAGGACGTTGGGGGAAAAAATCATAGTTGACTGCCATTATATTGGTCCTCCGCTATTCCTCATCATTGGAGCTAAAAAGTTTGTTGTCTATCACTCATCATCCCCTTCATCGGTGACTATCTCATCTCCTCCATTAAGAGGCATAGGACGAATCATAGACTCTATAAAATCAATCTCCTCCTTAGTAAGACCATATTTTTTATATAGGTTCTCGTCAGTCCAAACATTATCTAGATTAACAACTGGAACAAGTGAGAAGCAATCCCTAGATATATTCTGAGTATTTTTAACTAGAGCTAGCATAAACCTAAAAAATTTTGTAGACATATAACATAACAAATTCTTAGCTTCTTTCATTGAATTAAAAACAGATATAACAAGATATGTTTCTGTACATACGGATTTCTTCCCTGCTATTATAGGTGTAGTAATTATAGAATGAGGATATTCATCTCCACCTGGACTTGCCTTAGAGACTATCACCTTTATCTTGTTAACTAGGTGAATATTTCTTTTTATATGTTTACTTGATACATAAACAACTCTGTCCGAAATATCTCTACAAGACCTATCACTCCTATATAGTTTAATATTAAAATTTTCTTTTGGATTTTTTGAGTAAAGATTGAAATTCGATGGTATACCAAATACGTTCCTTGACATAACAAGATTATCATAAGTAGGCTCATTGAAAGAACGAACTTTTCTAACAATACTTATTGCTTTGTTATACCTAATAAAAATTTCAATATTTGGCTCAGTTAAAGACCTAACCATCGAATTAAAACTCTTCCCTATATGATTAACTACCTTGCAATCACCAATATAATCGCTTGACCATAGAAAATAGCAAACTCCTCCTCTGATATTTAATCCAGGAAAACAGTCAGAAGTCTCAGGAAAATCATGAAGCTCCTTGAACCGATTATCACTCAATATCATTTTCCTGAAATCATCCAGACCTTTACCACCAGAATACCACCGAGCAGGAATAATCATCAACAAGTATCTAGGTCTAATCTTAATAGCATTCTCAACAAAATAATTGTAGATTGGAACCGCACTATAACCCTCTCCTCCACCATCACTGAGCTGATACGGCGGGTTGCCGATGATTACATCAAACTTCATATTAAATATCTCCTCCGGTTTTTCGGTATGGATAAACTCGTATGCGTGGCTCTCGAGGTCCGGCCCACGGTCATAGTTTTCCTGACTTGCACCGCAAAAAACACAACGTCCATCCTTCCATTCGTGCTTAATCCTCCTGAAACGGATATTGCCGTAAGGGTCATTAAAGACAGTACATACAGAATATTTCCCGTTTGCAGTTTTAGAGCAATACAGTGAGCGTCTCGATATCAGCCCGGTCAGTTCGGTAATGGCAATGCCAAAGAGCTGATTCTTCATAATATGATTGATACGTTCCTGCCGGTCAGGAATCTTATTTTCAAGTCCCTTATCGAGTCTCTTCGCTATCTCGCGCAGGAAGACACCTGACTTGCAGCAGGGGTCGAGAAAACGGATATCGGGATTGTTCCATAGCTGCTGCGGCAGCAAATCGAGCATCTGATTGGCAAGCCCGGGCGGTGTGAAAACCTCGTCGCTCGAAAGATTTGCCAGACAGGAGAGCACATCAGGATTATAATTACTTATCATAGGCATTTGCTATCTCCATAAAATGAACCGGTGAATACTCTTTCTTTGGCTTAGGAATAAACACCTTCTCCCCGAGATCCGAAAAAAGTGGTCTTTCAGTATACTGACAGTCATCCATCAGTTCATAAAAGGCAAAATCCCTCCTGATCACCATACTGCCGTTGAAAAGAGACCACTCGGAAAAAATAATTGGTTCCGGATTATCTCCTACGGTCTTAAGAGTAAGTGCATCACCACAGATGATATTCCTCGAAAGAATATAACTAACTGACTCCAGAAGTTTCTTCTTTATAAAAAGACCGTAGAGTTTCGAGTATTTCTCCTTATATAGTTCAAAAAGACGGCTTCTGCACTCTATTACATTGTCCTCGAGTAGATCTATCCCATAAATTGAAGATACTGCGAGAACTGAATACCGCTCATACTCAATCTGCTCTTTTCGATACTTCTTCCCGACGACATCCAGTTTCCTCCTGAGTATCTCGATCAGAAAATTCCCGGTACCGCAGGCAGGCTCAAGAAAGCGTGAATCAATTCTGAGAGTCTCCCGCTTTACAAGATCGAGCATATCATTGACTATTTTTTCCGGAGTAAGAACCTCTCCGAAATCTCTGACCCTGTCCTTTGATTTGATCGTTACCATATACTTCCGGATAAAATAAACCTTACGATTCCTGAAATACCTGAAATTACGGAGTATATATTATATTTCAAAATTCACTTTTGTAAACAAAAGAGATGGGTATCCTAAAATCCCTGAAATTGTCTTTCCAAATCCGTTTCTTATTGAAAAAACCTGTATTTTAAGGTAGGTAATCTGCCTGTTATGCTGTATCAGAGAATAATGAAATATGTAAACATTGCTTCATTGTGTATCTTTATCGGTGTCCTTTTATTCTCTTTTGGCTGGTATATCTATAGCCCTCTTTCGAGGCCGTCACTCAAAGATTATGAAAATATTTCAAAATATATCAAACAGAATTTCGACAATTCAAGAGATGTTATCATTCTGCAGCCCTTCTGGGCAGAGCGCGCAAGGGAGTATATAGGCGAATTAAATCTTTTAAATCCGAGATACCCGCTCGAAGAGGACTTTTCTGTCTATGAAAATATCTATGTCTTTTCGGTCTTCGGATACGGGGAGAAGATAAAGGAAGGGTTTTCAAAGAAATTCAGGTTTATTGACACAAAAGACTTCGGCAAACTCTCTCTGTATCACTACAAAAATGAAAAACCACAGAAAGTCATCTATAATTTCTATGCCAGCATAAAGGATGCAAAAATAAGGCTTCTCAAAGGTAACGAAATAAAGGAGTGCAAGGATTTCAGAAACGAAAAGTGGACCTGCGGCGGACCCGACTGGCAGTATATCGGCAAGGAGATACTGGATATCGACGGAACAGGGAGAGAGTGCCTCTGGTCTCATCCGGTTACTAACTCCATAATCGAGATAAACTTCGAGAATGTTATACTCGGAGACAAAATTTCCGGATTTAGCGGACTGACAGACGAAGCAGTCAGATACGTTCAGGGCTCTCCGGTATTTCTAAGTGTTTTAATAGACGACAAAGAGGTCTTATACCACACAAACCCGAATAAGATCGGGGCTCACAGGTTCAGCATAGATATGGATAATCTGAAAAATACTCCCCACAAAGTCACCTTCAGGGTGAGTACGCATCTTGATGGTGTCAGGCACTTCTGTTTTTATGCCGATACGAGGGTCTCCCAATGAACAGAAATATTCTCACTAAAAAGGACTATATAACTGCTCTCATAATCGCCCTTATTTATATCGTTATACTTCTGGCAACGAGCAAGGATATCGGTTTTGTAAGGGATGAAGGTTATTACTTCAAGGCCGCAGAACAGTACAACGGATGGTTTGTGGAGCTCTGGGATAATCTCAAAAAAGGCAGACCGCTCGCCTCATTTACAAAGGCAAATATCGACAGATACTTCTCCTACAACCACGAACACCCTGCTCTGATGAAGGAACTCTTCGGCTTCTCCTGGCAGCTCTTTGCAAACAAACTGAAACTTACAAATAATTCAACGGGATTCAGAATCCCCGGTATGCTCTCTGCAGGACTCCTGCTCTTTCTGATGTATCTCTTTGCAGCCGAGTTCTTCAACAGGAGGGTAGCAATCCTCTCTACCCTGATGATGGCTGTAATACCCAGATTCTGGTTTCACTCTCACCTCGCCTGCTTCGACGTCCCTATTACAGCAATGTGGTTCTTCACTGTCTATGCTTTCGTCAAATCACTCTACTCCTTCAAATGGGGAATCCTTGCAGGGATTATATTCGGTTTTGCACTTGCAACGAAGCACAACGCATACTTTATTCCATTTTTACTGCTGATTTATATAATATACCTCAGACATAACGAACTGAAATTCCATAAAGACCCGGACGGAGGGGTTTCACTCTCAATCCCCACTATCCCGCTCGCCTTCTTCTCCATGCTCATTTTCGGGCCGCTCATCCTGATAGGTCACTGGCCGTATCTCTGGCCCGAGGTATTCGCAAGGCTCGGGACATATTTCAACTTTCACCTGCATCACGAGCATTACCCTGTCTCATACTTCAATGTAACCTATGACAGACCACCTCTGCCTGTATCATATCCTTATTTCAAAACTATGATTACCGTACCTGCCGTAATCTGGATACTCGGGACACTGGGATCGTTCAGAGCAACCTTCTGGCTCATCGTGCAGTGGATAAAGAAGACCCCGCAGATCTATTCAACCCTCGAAAGCAGGGCTCTGATGTTTCTTATATTGCTCAACGCATTCTTTCCGATATTTCTCATCTCCCTGCCGTCGGTCCCGATATTCGGCGGTGTCAAACACTGGTTCAATGCTATGCCATACTTCTGCCTGCTTGGTGCGCTCGAATTCGAGACACTTCTCAAGTTTGCAATATCATACAAGCCCTCACTGATAAAATTCAGCAAGCAGATTCAGTACGGTGCGGTTTCACTGATTATTCTCACAGGGATACTGGGGATAATCTATATCCATCCTGTGGGAACAGGCTTTTACAATGAATTCGTAAGAGGCGTCAGGGGTGCGGCAGATATCGAGATGCAGAGAAAATTCTGGGGATTTGCCGGATATTATGAACTCGACTACCTGAACACAAATCTCCCCCCTAACTCATCGGTCTATTTCCAGAGGACGAACTACGACTCGTACAGGATGTATCAGCGCGACGGATTTCTGAGAAAAGATATAAATTATGCCAACGAACCGGATAATGCCACTGCCGCTACCTTCCATTTCCAGAAGGGGTATATGAAAGATCTATATAAAACCTGGCGATATTTTGGGAATAGAGTTGCAAGACACGGCACTTATATAGACGAAGCACCGATGGTTCAGACATATATCAGGTCGAATAAGTAAATATGCCGCATAAGAGAAAGATACTTCTTACCTCTCTGATAATTGCAATAATCTACCTTGCTGTCCTCATTCCTACAGCACAGGAAATCGGACTGACCGATGATGTGGATTTTTATATGAAGGCGGCAATAAAATACTCCGAATGGATTACAAACGCATTTTCGAAGGCCATAAAGGGGGATTTCACAGGATTTACGCAATCTGAAATAGATTCATACTGGAACTACAATCGCGAGCACCCGCCTTTTGCAAAACTGATGATGGGGATTTCGCATCTGGTATTTACAAAATGGTTAAAGATTGCAAACAATATCATGGGAATCAGACTCGGGATAATGATTCTCGTCTCCGTTCTCGGTTTTGTTCTCTGCTATACGGTCTACAGATATGTCGGATTCACCGCTGCAGTCTCATCCTCGCTCCTCCTGCTATTTATGCCGCGATTCTTCTTCCATTCACACGTCGAGACCCTCGATGCCGCGGTAGCCTCCACATACTTCTTCTCCTTTGCAGCATATCTGGCATCAAGAAAATCGCTCAGGTGGTCTATACTTGCAGGACTCGTATTCGGGCTTGCCCTTTCGACAAAGCTCAATGCCCCGTTCTTCTATGCAGCCATTCTGGCATACTGGGGAGTCAAGAATATCGATGAATTCAGATACATCCGGGGCTCAGGGCTGAAATTCCCGAAGGTGGAATTATCACTCATTACAATGCCTGTGCTGGGGCTTATTGTATTCTATCTGATCTGGCCGTGGATATGGAACGATACCTTAAAAAGGCTCAACGAATATATGGGGTTTCATATAAAGCACTACGGAATCTACTTCTATTACTTCGGGACAATCTATGAAAAACCGTTTGCCCCGTGGCACTCATCATTTGTAATGACCCTCATAACTACCCCGCCTCTTACGATAATTGCCGGACTTGCAGGAATTGCCCTGATTATTTTTACCCTGCTCAAAATCTACAGGAAGAGAATCAAAATCGATGAGCCTCAGCAGGTCTTCTACGAACTTCTCCTTATAAACGCATTCATTACTATCGGCACAGTTGCCTTCCCGAATGTCCCCAAATACGGAGGAGTCAAACTATTTCTGCCGTTCTTTCCGTTCTTTGCAATACTTGGCGGAATCGGGATTCAGGGAGCATACGAATTCATCCGCAAAAAGATAAGGACAGAAGGCGGATTTCTGAAAACTGCACTACCGCCAGTCCTCATCATTCTTGCGTTAGCACCTGCGGTCTATTCGACACTCAGGATTCATCCGTATCATCTGAGTTATTACAACATATTCATCGGCGGACCGAAGGGGGCACTAAAGGTCGGAATGGAGAGACAGTACTACGATATCTTCTATACCGACCTTGTAAAATGGTTCAACAATAATCTCCCGAAGAATGCAAAGGTAACCTTTCTGCCCAACAACAAGGAATATATCCGCTCTGCACCCTACTACAAAAATGATAAACTTCTGAGAGACGATATCAGGATAGTCGACCTGAATACTGCAGAATACCTCGTCCTGACTCACGAAGAGAGGTGGAGGGAATATCCGGAACTGTATAATAAATACAAAGACTACCCGAATCTGTACGAAATATCCGTCGAAGGTGTACCCCTCCTCAACGTTTACAAACTGAAATAAACGGAGAAAGACATTAAGAAAATCCTTTATTGCTTGCCTTATTTCCTGTTTTGTAATACTAATAACCGAACCTCAAAGGAGGTTAAGAGTATGGAGAGCAAAAATATCACAACATTTGACGGAAAGAATCTGTATTTCTGGTACAATCTTGCAGAAAAACCGTCTGATACCCTCCTTCTTGTCCACGGGTTCGGTGAATATTCGGAGAGATATAAATCCCTCTTCGAAAGATTAAATCGGGAGAACATCTCCACCTTTGCCTTCGACCTGAGAGGTCACGGTAAATCCGAGGGAATAAGGTCCTATGTCTCGAGATTCGAAGACTATATCGCCGACCTGACTATAATTGCAGACCTCGTAAAGGAGATTTCACAACAGGATAAGATTACATTACTCGGACACAGTATGGGAGGGCTTATTGCATCAACATATACCTCCAGATATCAGAACAACATCAAGACACTCATTCTCTCCTCTCCGTTCTTCGGTCTTTCGATGGAGGTCCCGCTGATAAAGAGGCTTGCCGGCAATATCGCATCCGCCCTGCTCCCCTCATTCTCGATGCCGGCCGGTATAAAGGGGGAGTACTGCACTCACGATGAGAGTATTGCAAAATCCTATGACACGGACCCGATGATAAACAAATATGCAACTGCGAGATGGTTTACCGAAATAATCAGGGCACAGAAGGATATCGAAGAGATCGCATCGAAGATAGAGATTCCCGTCGCGATACTCTCCGCAGGCGACGACAAACTCGTCTCGCTCGAAGCAGAGAAGAGATTTTATGAACACCTCTCTTCAAAAGAGAAAATCCACAGAATTTTCGAAGGATTCTATCACGAGATATTCAACGAGGTAAAGAAGGAAGAGGCAATCTCGGAGCTGATCAGCTGGCTGAAAAAGCATTAACCCTGTGCGGGAAGATTATTCTTTACGTTTTTGCACTGATTTATAAGTTCAATTACGGCCTTTTTGATTGACTCGACGGAGAACTCGACTGCCTTGTAATAGTGGGCACCGAGTCCCTGTGCCTGAGGAACCGGAGCATTTATATCGGCATCCGGAAGATAGTCAAAGACCCTGTCGAGAACGGACCTGACGATCATTATCTTCTTCTGTTTCTTGCTGGTAAAACTGAATATAATACCGCTCTCCATATCGACTACATCCGCATTATATTTCGAACCGTAATACTGTTTTTCTGCCGGACTATAGAGCGGTTTTTCTGTGGTAAGACCTGTCCCCGTATGAACGACAAGACCGGCCTTTTTCAGCCTCTCGGCACAGACCTTAATCATCTCCTTGTCGAGCTGATAGCGGTTCGAACGTTCACCCCTGACCATAATGACCTGTTTGTAGATTACAATGTCTCCTATGTTCAGTCCGGGTTTCAGTGCACCGCAGGTCCCCGAAACTATCAGTGTATCATCATTGAAATATTTGAGCGCCTTCGAGATGATATCCTGAGCAGCCTTTATGCCGACTCCTGAAATAATAAATTTTACGTCTTCTGCCTTCTGTGAGGCGTATGCCTTAAAGGGGGCACCCTGAATTCGTTCTGCATTATAATATTCTTTCACTCCCTTAAATTCATTTTCAAGAGCAAAAGAAATTATCATATATTACTACTCCTTCTTGTCCGGTAAAATTCTGATACAGCTCATTGTTATCCAGTCAATCCCTCCCCTGAAATCCCTTGCCACAATGTATATCGAGGTATATTCCTCTCTGTCCGAAACGGGTGTGGTATAGACGACATCCGGAGCCTTATCGGAGGTTGCAACCTTGTCGAACTCCCCCTTCTGTGCAAAGAAGGAGAGCTGAACTCCTTCGTCTTCATACTTATCATCAACTTCGTAATATATCTTGTCCAGACTTGCCTTGTTTACTACGGGTTTAATCTTATACTTGCGGTTTGCAACGAGGGAAAAGCTGTAATCTATCGCGGTTACATCAGTTTCATCAATGAGAATCTTCGAAATCGCAGGATTTTTATTGTCTCTGCCGGTATTGATAAATTCCACGAATTTGAGTGCCGACATCTCTTCCCTCCCGTTCGACACCTTTGCCATTACGGGTATGGGTATCCTGAATCTGTCGCCTTTCATCACGACATCGACAGGGAGATTTACCTGTCCTATATCCTTGTATCTGTTCATCAGTTCAAGGAAGAAAGAAAGCGGATTGAGTGTATTACCTTCTATCGGTATACCGTTTTTCCCTTCACAATCGAGAGAATATGAAGAGTCATCATTATATTGCTGCGGAATGCATACGGAATATTTTACAGAGAATTTTACGTTGCCGCAGGCAGAATCCGGGTCTGCCGCAAGTATATCAAATTTTATACTATCGGGAGTAAAAGACGGAACATTATCTGTAAAACTCACCTGTATCTGAGGGTGGTTTGCCCTCACTCCCAGAATCCTGAGTTTTTTTATCTCATAGGGCTGCTCGAGTTCGGGCTGACAGGAGAAGCAGAAGAGCAGAAAGAGACTAAAACTCAGCCTTAAAACCAAAACTCGGAATAACCGGCAGACCTTCAAGCCATTGTCTCTGTGTATAATCATAATTGTATATCACACCTTCTATAGAGCGGTGATTATAAACATTTTGGATATCTATATATCCGGAAAGTATCCATTTGTCAAAGATAAACTTCTTATCTACCCTCAGGTCCAGCTGATGAAAGACCGGCATTCTGTCAGCGTTTACACTATCGTAAACAGGAATATACGAATTATAGTCGGACATATAGACGCCGCCCTTAAGAATCGTTGTCGGATTGCCCGAAACAAGTCTGAACCTGAATCCGATATCCCAGTTCTTAGGAAGTTTAAAAAGCGAAATGAGCGTAAGGATATGCGTCTGGTCCCACGGGCTTGTCCTGTAATCCATCCCCTTGTGTTCATAATATTCGCTCCTGCTCAGGGTATAGGAGACCCACCCCGAAAACCACTTTGAGGGATTGTGTCTCAAAAAGAGTTCCATTCCGTATGCCCGCCCTCCCCCGCTGTTCAGGTATCTTGGCTCCTTATCGACATTATTTTCAGAGGAATTCGGATTCGAATATGCCATATCCCAAGCATATTTGTAGAAGAGTTCGATATCCAGAGAGACAAGTTCTGTAAATTTATACTCCGCACCTATACCGTTCTGAACGGCATAAAGGGAATGCAGTTTCGGATTACCGTAATCTCTCGAGAGATGAGAAGAACCGGGCAATTGTCTGTATAGACCTGTTGCAAGTTTCAGCTGCAATTTTTCTGTAATATCATAAAATGCCCTTACTCTCGGTTCAATTGTTAGTTCCCGGGTCGGGTCCATATATCCTGCCCTTAGTCCCGGAAGTAATCTCAGCTCCTTTACAGGCTTTATGTCAAACTCGGTAAAAAAAGCAGGAATGAATGTCCATTCGGCCTGATCAGTCTTCGTATAACTCGAATTGGAAAGCGGTTTGAAGGAATCTACCATATTCTTCGGAATCTGAGGGGCCACGACATCTGCGCCGACATATATCAGATGGATATCCCAGCCCACTGTAAGATTCAGTTTGTCGGAGAGTCTCTTCTCGTATTTTTCCCTCGAGACGAAATACCACTGGTCCATTGACATTCTGAGTTTTTCGAACATCCCGAAATCAAAACCTATATATCCGATTCCGAACATCGACTCGAGTCTGCTCTCATCTTCCCTGTGTATCCATTTTACAAGACCTGTATGAAACATAGTACCCGCATTGAAGGTCCCGCTTGCAAGGGGGTCCGCCTCGGCAACCGGCTCCTTGAAGATCATCTCGAAGGCGTCACGGGAGCCAAATATTCCTACATCAAGGGTATCTTTTGGATTCAGCCTGTAATTCAGCTGGGCCTGATAGTCATAATATTTCGGGGCAACCGTCAGGTCGAAGGCATCCACATTGCTGGCAATCGCACTTATAATATAATCGACGTATGAGCGCCTGAATGCCGCAGCAAAGGAGAGTTTATCATTCACCGGCCCCTCAGCCATTGCAGAGGCCTCGACAATATTGACATCCAGATAGCCGTGCAGCCTGTCAGTCTTGGGCTCTCTCCTCTTGAGTTCCACAATACCTGCACTCGTATTCCCGTACTCCGGGGAGAATCCGCCCGGATAGAAATCGATACTCGAGAGCATCTCGCTGTTGTATGTCGAGGTAAGACCGTAGAAGTGAAAGAGTATCGGAAGCGGCATCCCGTCGATAAAGACCCTTGTATCCTGAGGCCGCGACCCTCTTACAATCAGCCCTCCGGTATTGAGTATCGTCCTTGCAACGCCGGGCATATTCTGAATCACCCTGATTGCATCTCCGCCTGTGCCGGGTATCTTCGATATCTCCTCTATCTCAATGGTCCTCTTTACAATCTCCTTCTTCTCCTTCTTGCCTCTCACAATCGTCTCGAACTCGTTATACGAAGTCCTGAGTATAAAATACTTCACCTCCAGCTGCTGGCTCTTCTCCAAAACCTCCTGCGTCTCGTATTTTTTATATCCGGCAGACAGAACTGTAATCTTATAGACACCGTCTTTTAGGTTGAAGAATTCGAATCTGCCCGACTCATCCGTCTCTGTGGAAGAAATCGTCTTGTCATCCAGATTCTTGCATACCACCGATGCAAAACCGACAGGCGCCCGGGTGCCGCTCTCGAGAACAACTCCTCCTATCCTGAGAACCTGCTTCGGAATCTCCTTGGGCTTTTCGGGAGGATATATGTAAAACCGGTAGATTATTTTCACTCTTGCGGGTTTATTGTCTATCTCTGCCGGAATGAATCTGAAAGTCTTTGCCTTTTCGATTGCCGCTTTTACGAATACCTCCTTCTCCTGACTACTGCTCGTTACACTGACCACATCACCCTTTTCGTCTATCTCGATTTCGAGCATAACTTCAACCGGTCCCCTCTCAGCGGGCTCACCCTCGGGCCAGAGGTTCTCTTCCTTATACTCCTTAAGTTCGGGGGGACGTGTGAGAACACCTGCAGGTTTCTCATTCTCCTTCTTATCCTGAGCAAAGAGAGGAAGAGATAAAGTCAGAAGGATGCACAGAAATACAAAACTCTTCTTGTTCATAATCAGGCTGATTCCACACATAAAGTTGCTGATTGCTATCATAATATTAGGGATTTAGCAAGCCAAACCACGCCTTTAATCAGGGAAATTTCGCAATCTTGTTGCCTTTTGTATAAAAACCATTATAAATATTATCTCTATGGACTTTATGGAGGTACCACGAATGACCAGAAAGTTGTTACTTGTTGTATTAATTCTTTTATTTGCAGTATCTTCCTATGCTACCAAAGGGAAACCCGACCCTGCCGTCAATGTCTCAAAAACCAGATATCCGGGAGAGGTAGAACAGATAATCCCGCTTAATATCAAATCGCCTGTAGCACTGACATCCGATGAAAATGACCTGTATATAATCGACAAGGAAACCGAAAGGATATACAGGTTCGGAATCAAAGAGAAGAAGCTCTCTGAATACGTCATTACTCCCGGGACAAATCCGTCCTCTATGACATCAGATGGCAAATTCCTCTATGTGCTGGATAATGACGACAAGGCCATATTCAAGATCGAAATTGCCTCAAAAGAGATGGTAAAGAAGCTCGAAATCGATGTAGATACCCCGCTTGCAATTGCCTTCGGAGACGGGTTTCTTTACATCAACGACCTGAGCAAGAAGACAATAAATAAAATTTCGGCTGATGATGGGACTACTATATCCGCATTTCCGATGCCGACTGCCGGCAAAGGGAGGGCAACCGAAGAGTACGGAATGGTCTACAGAAACGGATATATCTTCGTAACCGACAGAAATACCGATACAGTCTACCAGATTTACCCGAAGACCGGAGATGTCGTCAACATCTACAATATACCCGAACTCCCTTTTATGACAGGGATTACATTCTATAAGGATGAACTATATGTTGCAGACCTCGAAAGAAAGGTCATTGCAAAAATCAACGTTAAGGCCGAAAAGACTGCATACAGGAGAAACGGCAAGAGCGAGGAAGTCACTTACAGGGAAAAGTACAAGAATTTCGGTCCCGACACAATCAGCGAAATCAATATTGCTATCGCCTCCCCCTCCGACCTGCCCAATCAGGAAATAATTTCGAAAGAGACCACCCCTGCAAAATACGAGATGAAAAAAGACAAATGGGACCAGATTTTTGCATACTTTACGTTCAGAAATGTAAAGCCCGGGGAGGAGGTAAAGGCCGAGATGAAGGTCAGGGCAAATATCTATGAGATAAGATACTTTATCGACCCGGAATTAGTAGGACCTCTCTCGCTCGTCCCCGAAGATATCAGAAAAAAGTATCTCGCCGATGATATAAAATATTCAGTAAACGACTCCGTGATTCAGAATGCCGTAAAAGAGGCTGTGGGTGATGAAAAGAACCCCTACTGGATCGCAAGAAAGATCTACAAATATGTTCAGGAGAAGATGCACTACGAACTCTCCGGCGGATGGAATATTGCCCCGACGGTACTCAAACGTGGTTCGGGTTCCTGCAGCGAATATTCATTTGTCTATATAGCAATGTGCAGGGCAGCAGGTATTCCTACCCGCTTTGCCGGTTCGGTTGTAATCAGAGGTGACGATGCATCCTACGATGACGTATTTCACAGATGGGTGGAGGTCTACCTGCCAAACTACGGCTGGATACCAGTCGACCCGTCCGGCGGAGATGAACCGGAACCGGAGAAGCAGGCAGAATATTTCGGAGGACTCAAGAACAGATTCCTGATAACCACGATCGGTGCAGGTTCATCAGAATATCTGGGCTGGGAGTACAATTCATCGGGCACCTACAAATGCACGGGCAGATGCAAGGTAATGACATATAAGGGCGGAAGATGGGAGCCGGTAGGGAAAAAGTACGAGACAAAGAGAGAGACTCTCTTTTCTCCGTCCGAAGTCCCGTCAAGGGGTTGCCACTGATGAAAAAATCCACCAAAAGGAAGGCACTCATTTTATGCGGAGGCGGCATATCCGGTGCATATTACGAAGTCGGCGTCCTCAGAGCCATAGAGGAATTCATCGAACCCGGGATGAGCATCAATGACTTCGACCTTTATATAGGGACAAGCGCCGGGGCATCTATAGCCGCATTCCTTACTCAGGGCATCAGGGCAGAAAGACTCTATTCGGCACTGGAAGACGAGAATGACCCGTACTTTCCCGTAAAGAGGGAGAAGGTCTACAGATTCGACCTTCTGGGCTGGGCAAAGACGATTCTGAAACTCAAGGATATAAGAAGAAAACACTGGTATGCATATACCAATCTTATAAAAAACATCGATATCTCCGAAGAAGTAAGCAATCTGATAAATATTCTGCCGTCAGGTATCTTTACACTTGAACCATACGAAAAATTTCTGACCGGGACGTTCGAGAAACTCAATCTTTCGAACAGCTTTTCCGACCTAAAAAGGAAGCTCCTCATCACCGCAAACGACATAGATACCGCCGAACGGGTCGTATTCGGTGAAGAGCCTTACAATAATATTCCCATTTCAAAAGCCATAATTGCCTCGTCTGCCATCCCGGTATTCTTCAAACCAGTCAGAATCAACGGCAGGGATTTTGTAGACGGCGGGACCGCCAATGTCGCTCATCTGGGACTTGCAGTCAGATACAACTGCCGCTCTGTAATAATCGTAAATCCGATAGTCCCGATAATCAATGACGGCAGAAACGTATGTTTCTTTACAGACGGCATATCCTGTGCAAATATAAGCGAAATGGGTATGTTTCATATCTACAATCAGTCAATCCGTATGGCAACCACCTACAGACTCAGACAGGCCATAAGGAAACACTCATTAAAATACAGCGACCTCAGGATTTCCCTCTTCGAGCCTCAGGACAGCCAGCTCAAGATGTTTATCTACAATCCTCTCTCCTTCGAGAACTGCAGGGAGATTCTGAGGATATCGTACGAAGATACCATAAATTTTCTTGAAAAGAACCGCAAAAATCTTTACAAGACACTTGGCATAAGGAAGGGGTAAATATGAGACAGGAGAAGAAAGGATGGCTCAGAAAAGCCAGAAGCAGGATAGCCGATATTACACAGAAGAAGGTTATCAACTCTGTAATCAGTTCATTCTCACTACCCGATGAGGCCATCAGAAAGTATCTGATGGACAGGAATATCCCCGTGGAGTTCATCAATTTTATAATACAGCAGATCAACTCGGGCAGAAAGAGTATTACAGAATCAGTAAAAGATGAAATCAGGAAATATATATCAGCCATAGATATCAGCAGTGAAATCCAGAGGATACTCTCCAAAATGGTCATCGAGGTCAAAACAGAGATAAGACTCGTTCCGGCCGAAAAATCAAAATACAGAAGCAATGTCAAAAGCACAGTAAATCTCAGATTCGACGACGATAAGGAGGAGATATGAAGAGTATGTACAGAATATTTCTATTGACTTCAGTAATCCTGCTTCCCGGACTTTTATTCTCCGAAGAGATAAGTCTTATGTACTACAAAGGCAACAGTACATATACTATCAGAAAGGAGATAGATCTCCCGCAGGATATCAGTAAGAGGGCAGAAAAAATCCTGAATCTTCTGCTCACTTCTGCAAAAGAGGTAAAGGAAGTAAAGACATATCTGCCGGATGATGCCACCGTTTACAGCATAAAGACGGAAGGCAACACAATAACAGTGGTTCTAAAGACCAATAAACTCCCGCATTTCTCCGAAGTAGTTCAGTATGATGAGATGCAGAAACAGATAATACATACACTCTCGGACCATCTGAAAGGGATAGAAAAATACGACCTGAGATTTTACTACGAAGGCAGGATTATAACCATCGACGAGGCAGTCAGGACAGAAAGAAAGGTCAAAATCAAGGATTCAGACGGATGCAATATTATAAAACTCAACTCAAAGGACGCACCAAACGGGACATTGTCCGGCAAACGGATTGTAATCTCTCCGGGACACGGCTACTATTACAACGATAATCTGGGCTGGATTACACAAAGGGATAATATCAACGGACTGATAGAGGACCTGCTCACGGCAGATATATGCAACAACTGGCTTATCCCGTATCTCGAGAGGGCCGGTGCACACGTCATTTCGGTAAGAGAGAGGGATTTCAGCACCGAAGAATACATTATGGACAATTCATCACCTCAGGGTTACAAGGAGACGGGTAATTTCACAGACGGTAACTCCCCCGGCGGGTATACCGACAATTACAGGGTCGCCGAGACAAGCACACAATCTGCTTCCTCGATAGCTGAATACACAATCAATCTCCCTTCGGATAGTTTTTTTCGGGTCTCGCTATGGTGGGTCCCGGGTAGTAACCGTGCGGAAGATACTCCTCTGGCAGTATATCACTCCGGCGGAGAAACGACATTTATCATCAACCAGAAGACAGGCACACCGACCTGGTTCTATCTCCCTTCGTTTTACTTTACCGAAAAGGCTGTTATGAAAATCAGTAACCTCTCTGCCAAAGACGGCAATTACATAATTGCAGATGCCATAAGGCTCGGCGGAGGAATGGGAAGTATTGCAAGGGGAGGTAATACGAGCGGAAAACCACGGTGGCAGGAGGCGGCAAGGTATTTTGCACAATTTGCAGGTGCACCCTCCTCCGTATATGATGCACTGACCACTGACAACAACGACGATGTGGTTTCCAGACCAAAATATGCGGACTGGGCAAAGGGAGACCTCTATGTCTCGGTTCATACAAATGCCTTCAACAATACCTCAACGGGGACCGAGACATATTATTACAACGGCCAGATTTATCCCGGTTCCAATGAGCTCGCCTCTCTCATCCAGACACAGATTATGACTGATATAAGAAAGGAATATGACCCTAACTGGACCGACAGGGGTGTAAAATCTGCAAATTTCGGAGAACTCAGGGAGTGCACGACGATGCCCTCTGCCCTGACCGAACTCGCATTTCACGACGGCATTACGAACGTTAAGGACAACGAATACTTGCACGATACAAAATTCAAGAAACTTATGGGAAGAGCCGTCTACAGGGCCATTGCAAAGTTCGTAAACGGTACAAAGCCGTTTCTTCCGGAGCCGCCTCAGAGTATATATGCGGAATCACCTGTTGTCGGGGTTCTCAGGGTCAGCTGGGAATCCGTCGACGGGGCAACCGGATACAGGGTCTACCTGTCAAAGGATGGTTACGGATTCGACAACGGGACCTCCGTATCCACAAATTCGTTTGAAAAGAGCTGTCTCTCTCCGGGTCTCGTTTTCGTAAAAGTAACTGCCATAAATGACGGAGGTGAATCACTCGATTCCCAGATTCTCGCCGTCACGATTCAGGATATCAGGGGGTGGAAGCCGATACTTATTGTAAACGCCTTCGACAGACTCGATGCCTCGGTACAGATCGAGATGAACAGGGGGAACTGGATTATTCCTCATGCAAAGGCATTATATAACAACGGATACTTCTTCGAGAGTGCCACAAACGAGGCCTTCGTAAAGGATGTAGATACAAACCATTATGCAATGATAGACTGGATATGCGGACTCGAATCCACAAAGGACGAGACATTCAGCCGCCCCGAGCAGACAAAGATAACCGAATTCCTCTCAAAAGGAGGCTCACTCTTTGTAAGCGGCTCTGAGATAGCGTGGGACCTTGACTACCGGGGAGATACAGAGGACAAGAAGTTCTTCAATGACTGGCTGAGGGCGTCATTTTCCGCGGATTCATCAGGGGTATATAAGGTAGTACCGGTTCAGGAGAGCATATTTACCGGTATAAATGAAATCCTCTTCGACGACGGGACGAAAGGTACATATCCCGTAAAATATGCTGATGTCATAAATACTGCCAACAACTCCAAATCCGAACTGCTCTACGACCAGAACAAGGGAACAGCGGCAGTTCTATATACAAAAGAATACAAAATCATTTACTTCGGTTTCCCGTTCGAATCCATCTACCTTGAAAACACCAGAAATGAAGTAATGAAAAGGATTGCGGGCTTTCTTGCAGGGGATATTCCAAAATCCGACCGTGAAATCGAATACACCTGCTGTAACCCGTCAGAGAGCGTATGCCTCGACAGTAAAAGATACAAACAGTGCTCCATATCTGGTACTTTCTCCGAGACAAAGAGCTGCGATGCAGATAAAATATGCAAAGACGGCAAATGTGTTATAAATCCTGATGCTGATGCAGGGACCGATGATACACAAGAGGGCGATGCAAAGAGCGATGATGTAATTGCAGAAGATATTATTCAGGATACCGGAGTTGCCGATGCAGGCGAAGATGCAAAGACAAAGGATACCGGCACGAAGATATGCGAGAACGGCGAACGTGTCTGTGACGGAAATAATGTAAGGGTCTGTGTGAGAAATGAATGGTATATCGGTTCGGTCTGCGGCACAGGGACTGTCTGCATAAAGGGGATATGCGTTGCAGGACAGCCAGAGGACAGCGGAGTTGTCGTGGAATCAGACTCATCAGGATGCGGGTGCTCGGTTCTGAGATGAACAGATTCCTTATTTCTGCATTTCTGATACTCTCTCTCTCCTGTTTTATGGTCAAGGGGGGGAAACCGCTGAAAGAAGATATCCTCTCCTACAGGTTCCAGAGGCTCGGCGGAGGATACTCCACAGTATCGGAATTCGACGCAGAGATATACATAATCTATTTTTTCAGTTCATACTGTTTGACCTGCATATCCGACATAAACTTCTTTTTGGAGAACAGGAATCTTCTTTCGGAAAAGAGAATCATCATTTTAGGAGTCGGAATGGACTACAACAAAGAGACTACACTGAAACCATTCGTCGAATACAACGGGATTGATTTTCCGGTAATGGTTGCAGGTAACGACATAATCAACGGGGACTGGCCGCTCGGGAAAATTACGACCATCCCTACATCGGTTCTGATAAACAAAAGAGAAAAGAGGTTCTTCATTCATACCGGAAATATCAGCAAAGATATTATCAATCAGATCAGATAAAACGGAGGATTTATGTTTGAATCACTGATATTTATGTACGAAAAGGGCGGGTGGGTAACCGTTGCAATACTGATATGTTCGGTCCTTTCACTCGCAATTTTTCTGGAAAGGCTCTGGTCAACCAGAAATAAATACGTTCTGCCGGAAGAGTTCTACAATCAGCTCCTCAATCTGATAAACGAGAATAAGACAGAAGAGGCACTGGCAATGAGCAGGGAGAATAAAAGTTCCATAGCCAATATAGCTGTTGCCGCACTGACTCACATAGATAATCCCAACCTCGAAAAGTATATTGAGAATCAGGGTAAGAACGAGATTGCCGAACTGGAGAAGAATATATCGATTCTTGGTCTCGTTGCCACGATATCCCCGCTTCTGGGACTTCTGGGGACCGTAACCGGAATGATAAGGATGTTTCATCAGGTTGCCATAAGGGGTATCGGAGACCACAGATTTGTGGCAGCAGGTATCTGGGAGGCACTCATTACAACGGCGGCCGGTCTCATCGTTGCGGTTCCATCATACGTAGGATACAGGTATCTGATATCACGGGTCGACAGAAAGACGTTGAGACTCGAACAGGAATCGGAGAGACTGAAGGAAAGTATTATTTCCCGCAAAAGGAGTTGAGCAATGAATTTCAGGTCAGGCAGGAATTCAAAGTTCAGGGACGAGACGAGAATCGATGTAACCAACCTCGTGGATGTGGCCTTTATGCTGATAATCTTTTATACCCTCTCTGCCTCCTTTGCCCCGTCCCTTAAGAGCAATTCGGGATTCGACGTAGACCTCCCTAAGGCTTCCGCGAGGGAGATTCCTCAGGAGAAGAAATCCATCAATGTCTCGGTCGACAAAAACGGGATATTCAGCATCTCGAATAAAAAATATTCATCCGATGAACTGCTCGAATACTTTAAGAATGAGTCAAAGAAATCTGCTGACCTGATGCTCGTAATTCAGGCGGACAGAGTCGCCCAGCACGGCAAGGTTGTCGAGCTTATGGATATGGCTAGACAGGCAGGGATTATGAAAATCGGTATCGCCACGCAGGAGAAATAGCGCAAGGCATTTTGCATTTGAATTAACAACACTGATATCTTATAATATATTACAACGAGGTGAAATTATGAAAAATCTAAGGATAATTCTGTCTTCTCTCTTTTTCATCTTTTTATCTATAAACTGCAGCGAGAATACGCAGGAGCAGACCCCGGACATTCCGGTATTTGATACAAGTATTATTCCGGACAGCAGTATTCAGGACATAATTATAAAGGATACAACGGATATTACAGACATAGCAGAGGACACAATCTCTGATTCAGATTACGAAGATATCAGTAATGAGAGCGACGTTTACGAGATAAGAGATATATCAATAGACTTTGTGGAATTACCGGATATATCTGCCGATACATCAGAAGAGATACGGGATACAGGAGCGGGAGATATTTTTTTCTCAGACGATGCGATAACGGATATATCCTGTAAAGAGACTACACAGTTCGATTACAGCTGCGACCCGAAAAAGCCCGAGACCTGTCCCGGCGGGCTTTGTGTCCTGAACCAGTGCGTGGCACCGACTCTCGACCCTGACAGATGGAGTGAATGCGCAGATGGCTACTGCTCTATATGCGAGGATGATAAAAAGTGTCCTGCCGACTGCCGTAAGCCGTATGAATTCAAGAACTCAAAAAGATATGATGGAGAGAATACAATAACGGTATGGGTCCACGGATTTTATAATAAAAAACCTGAAGACATTAAAACAATGGTATACGGTAAAGACCGGGGATGTTCCGGCATAGAAGAAAAATTACAGTTTTTCGGAATAAACAGACCCTGCAGTGATACTCAGGAAGGGAAAGTATCACCTGTTCAGCTGACGAGCGTTGAATACTATGGTGCAGTCCCCGCTGATTACCTGACCCAGAGCGATATCGACGAGATTGAAAAATACCCGTACGACAAAGAAACAGCTCTTCACAGATATGCCTTAATTGTTGCAAAATTCATCAAGTATAAGCTAAATCAGACCGGAGCAACAAATGTAAATCTTGCCTGTCACTCGATGGGGTGTCTCATCTCAAGATATATGATTGAGAACGACATTGAGAATCTTGCAACAGACAACAGAATAGTGAAATGGTTTACAAGTGCGGGAGTGATTGCCGGGGCGAGACTTGCGAGATTGTATGACAACCCCAAGGTACAGGATACTGCAAAACTGATTGGTCTGGAATTGTCCGATTTTGTCGTTATGCATCCTGATTTTGTTATGGATTATGCAGCAGTATGGGACCACAAATTATACGAAGGGAATTCACCGCTTCTGTCGGGGATATACATCAATCACTATGCGGCAACGGACCCGAAGATCAAGGAGGCATTAAATATTGCACTTCTGGACCTGAACAATCCCGGTGATGAACCGAATGACGGAATTATGTATACACTCGACGAATATTTCCATAACCAGAAGGATTCGGGTGCATTCTTTACAAAGGAGGATGAAAAGATTACCGCCTCACACTCCTATAATTATGTTGACCATATGACACTTCCTGAGACCGATGGGGCAGGCATTCTTGCAACGGCTGCACTCTTTCATAATAGGAAGGTAATAGTTACTCTTGATGAAGTGTATCTGAAAAAGGACAGGGAGAATCACAAACCGCTCGACGGTGAGCACGGCTCTCCTCCGGCAGAGATATCTGCTCAGGTAGAGGTCAGATATAATCCGTATATCAAAAACCAGTACAAAATTGATGCGCCTGTTCATATAGCAACGGTCGAGCACAGAAGTTCAGATCTCTTTACTATGAATCAGGACGAGACAAAGACAACAGGTATAACATTATTTGATGGTCCCGTTTTCAATGAGATGGATAAACTATATTTGAAGCTCAAGCTCCTGGAGGTAGATTATTATCCGAGGTTTGGTATAAAGGAGTGGTCATTTGATATACATCAGGAACTGATTTCATTCGAAAATTATGTAGAGCTACGGGATTATACATTTAGTATTGAAAACGATTATATCAGAGCAAAAATAAAAGTTGACATAAAGGAAATATACTGAAGTCAGTAAAACTGTCTGGTACTTGAGACTTTCAATATTTGCTATTAATTATTCCTCTCCACTCTACAATGTGAGCAGTAAAAATCACTTATTAATATTTTCCCTGATTATAGCAGTTACTTTACTTAAATCAATAGAAGTCAGGTCTGTGCTGTTCTGTGTAGCTGTACTGGTGGATTTTCGATGTTATCATTTTCAGATGGATTTGAGACTACAATTTCAGGTGTGAATTACAACCAGAGGATGAATACTCGTTCTCATAGCTTGTTAAATTTGCAACGTATCTCTGGCGTTAAGTACAGAGTACTTTCAAAGTATTTTGGGAAAGACATATAGCATTTTACTTATTCTTTGAGAGATAAAGAAAGTGCACTTTCATCATCTGATATACCTCATCTTTTATCAATCCCTTATCCCTCAATACCTTTACCCTCTCCACTAATCCCTCTGCCTTCTCTCTTGCTCCAATCCCACTCTTTATCAGATTCTCAAATTCATCTAATACCTTTATCAATGCCTCATAACTGCTTTTGTCTTTAATCCATTTTATCTTTACTGCCTTCTCTAACTCCTCTTTTAGCTTCTTTATATGAGCAAATTTGTTATCAGAGAACTTTCCGGGCACAAGTGTCTTCCCAACAACGCCGGGTCCATAGGGAGTTTCATTGTCATATCCATCATAAAATCCCCCAGCTGTTCCATATTCACATCTTATATATGCAGGTCCTCTAATATAATAATCACTAATCGTAGGTAATAGCTTTGTCTTTACAAAAATAACTTTATCTGAACCGGGTTTTAGAATATCTCTAAATAGCCACCCGATTGAAGATCCTATATCTTTTGATTCCTTTGTTCCTGTAGTGCTTATATCGGGGAGATTTTCGTTTTTAGGTTCAATTGGCAAATCTTCATCTGGGCTTGAATAATAACTTAAATTGGTGAAATCACAGCGATTGTAAATATCTTTTGTATGAAGCCATAAAAATGATATCTTCCACTTACTTGTTGATAGATTTTTTACATTGTATGTATATTCATACCAACCATCTTTCAATTCAACATTCACACTTATCTCTGCATTTATCTCGCTTGCCGTCTCAACCTCACAAGAATCTGTCCTCCAATATTTACCATAACCATTAATTGTAAAGATGATTAAAAAAGAAAAAGTAAAAATCATTCTATTCAAACTATACCTCCTAATCAAGGGAATACGAGTGTCAGGCACATAGGAATTTGCCAGTAATAATACCAATTTGGTGTATTTGGCTGTGAGCCAGATGGATATGGGTGATTCTTTGCCTCTTTGGGGAGAAATATCTTCAGCCAAATATTATTAAGAGCCATATTGTAAAAATAATTAAATCCTCTCACATCAAGGTATACCATCTTTACTCCAAAATCATTATTGTTCAATGGTAGACCTGTAAATGTTACCTTGTTCTCATACGTCTCCGAAAATGTATATATTGTCTTATTCATATTATCCCTGATTATAGCAGCTACTTTACTTAAATCAATAGAAGTCAGGTCTCAGAAATACCCCAAAATTCTAAAAATAGCTTAAAACCGTTATTATCAAAACTTCAGCTCTTCGGTATTAAATCTTATCTAAATTTTAATTTGATTCTAAAAATAAAATAGTCCACCCAATCAGTAAATAAAGTTGCAGCTGCAGCCGGAGGAATCTGAGTCAGAATCTTTTTCTGAGGTGTCTGGTTTATTTATAATTATATCGGCTGAATAGATGTCTTTTGAACCTGCGTCTTTTATGACATTAGTATCTGCAATGTCATATATTTCTGTATCATCCTGACCGTCAGCAACGTCATCAAATATATCTTCATAGACCACAATATCTGTATTCTCCTCAGTATAATCATCTAATCCAAAATCATCTGACATACTGATATCATCCCGAGCAGAATCCTTGGGCAGTTCATAACCGGCATCTTCGGTAATTATCTCATCACTATCCTCTTCTCCTAATTCACAGGGGATATCGGAGATATAAAACTCGTTTTTAGTCTCCCTTGTTATATCCGACTTGACAATAACCGTAATCGTGTGAAGACCGGTTCCAAGAGCAGTTGCGTCAAAATATCCTCTGTACTGATAAGGATTCTTCTTTCTCTTTGTCATAGCGGTCTCTTTGCCGTTATCGATTCTGAATGTTACATCAGGATTATTTGCCTTCGAAAATACCAGTGCCCGCACCGGAGCGTTTTTGCAGTAAACTGATACCGGCGGAACATACGGATTTTCAACCTTGTTCTTAGGGTCGTCCAAAACCACATCTGCCGGTGCAGTAATCACTGCAGCCGGAAAGGCAGCCATAGCCTTAAAGACCTTAATCGTCACATTGTAATTATCGATTGCCCATATTGCCACATTATTCCCCTCTGACTGTCCCAGAGAGTCAAGTCTGAATTTGATTATATTCCCGTCTCCCTTTCTGAATCCTATGTCGTGCTCGTGGCCGTGCCCGAAAAACGGAATACCGTACTGTTTGAGGAGTACAAGAAATCTCTCCTTGTTCTTTACATCCTCTTTTTCATAGTCGTGGTGTGCAAAGGCGATTCTCATCGAGGCGTTCGGATTTTCTTTTAGAAATCTGTCGATCTGAATCAGTTCATCATCAGTAAGCTCCTGATTGTCCGAGGGCCACTGCTTCCCGTCATTTGCCGTTGTTGCGGCATAGAAGAAGTGGTATATCCCCTTTCCGTTATCGATGTACCAAGATGCCTGTGTGCTGTTCGTAAATGAACCCTGCATAGAATATTTGAGATAGTATGCAAGTTGTCCGTCTCCGTATGCATCGTGATTCCCCGGACAGTCATAGTAGAAACTCGGCGTCATAAGTGCATTCGTATAAATTTCCTTATATTTCAGCCACTCATATTCGTGAGGACCCGAGCCATAATATGGTATGGCCGGTTTCGTAGAATCAGTCAGGTCACCGGTTACCACAACAAACGACGGATTTATAAGAGGCACTGCTTCATTCAATACCCATGGTAGATATTCCTTGTAATATTTCAGGGCATCAGAGTCCACGTGTGTATCAGTAATCTGCACAAACCAGATTACATTAGAGCCATCAAGAATATAAGACGGTAACCCCTGAGAATAAGATATAGAAAGATTCAGAACAAATACGGATATCCAGATAAACCGCTTCATAACAGAAGATTAACACATACTTAACCTACTTGTAAATATTTTTATTTAATTATCGCAAGAATCCTTCTGTCGAATATGGTCTGTGGAGCAATATTAAATTTCAGCACTATCGCCTTCAGCTATTCAGCACTAAATAACTGTGGACTGTGGACTTCCTATGTGGTCTGTCGCTTCGATACATTTTGTTACTCAGCGACCTTTCAAGCACAAGGGCGTTGAGTAGTGAGCAAAGCGAGCATATCGAAACGCCTGATATTACCGTGGCTTCGATACGCTAAAGCCACTCAGCCACCTTAATAGTACTATCGCCTTCAGCTCTTCAGCCTTCAGCTCTAAGAACTGTTGTCTGTGGACCGTGGACTGTGGACTATAACAGCCTATCTGCGGTTCATAACAAACATCTCAGAGAGAAGCACGACTGCACAGAGCAGCAATAAAAACTCGACCAGACTCATCTTCCCGTCCCTGATGATATTGGGAGATACAATACTGCTCTGATTCCTGTTAAGATTCTTCTTTATTTCGCTGATATCGGTTCTCTTAAGAACGGATTCCGACTTGTCCGGATTGACTATCATTATTGCATTGATATTATCTTCCGTTATTTTGTAAAAACCGTTTTCATAGGGGGCAGTAAAACTTATAATCATTCTCTGCGAGAGGTCCTGTTTGCACAATACCTTTACTTCAGAAGACTTTCTCCCCGTAATATTTATACTCCCGTTTCTGCACTCCTGCACTCTTACAGATACCTCTTCTTTCCCCTTTGCATAAATAATCTTCCTCTCTGATGAACCTTCAAGCATACGGCCAAACAAGACAGAGACGAACGGAAGATAGTTCTTCCTTATCGGAAAGTCGTTCATATCCATATCAACAGATGTAGTATAGAGCATCACCAGACCCTTGCCGTAACCTCTGCTTACCAAAAGCGGCATTCCGCCGGCGGTTTTCAATATGACTTTCGCATCCTTTCTCACTTTTGATTCAAAGAACTTATTAAGTTTTACTCTTTTGATTCCCTGCAGAATGTCAGGCACAGACTCGAAGAAGAGACTATCCTCAGCAACAATACCCGTATTCTTATCTGCCTCCGTTAGACCCAGAATATCCGCAGGCAAAAAATCGAGATTGTTATATTCCCTGATATTAATCCTGCTTCCGAGTGATATGAACAGTTTTCCGCCCTCATTTACATAGGACAGAAGCAGACCAGCCTTGATATCATCGATTCCGCTCACATTTGCAAGTGCAATTATATCATACAACTGTGGTGTCTCCGGCAGCATATCCTCCAGAACCGAATAGATCCTGACAGATTCACCGAAATAGCTTTTAAGTGCATTTGACAGAAAGAAGATTTCACTCTTCGTCTCATCAGGAGAAGGTTCGCCGTTTACAAGAAGAATCTTCCCTTTACCGCCCTCCCTGTAATAGAAATATTCAGTATTGTCGTAATCGAAGTCATCTCCCTCAATTCTGAAGGCAAAAAAACGTTCCCTGATATTCTCTTTTCCGTCCGGTATCTCGAAAGATACCTCTGTCCTGTCAGACGGGGCCAGACTGACCGTCGTTTTGTCGAGAAGTGATTCATTCTCGAACAGCTTTATGCTCCCGTAAAAGACAGACTCTCCCCCGTTTTCCACAGTAACAATCAGGTTTATTCTCTGCTCCTGTGAACGCTCTACCCTTATATGCTCAATAAACGCATTTGAGACTGCCGGCATACCAATCTCTTCGATTTCTATATTGTTGTCCTTCAGTATCCTGAGGGAGCCGGATATCTCTTTCACGAAGTGCGAATACATATCCGAAAAGAGAACAATACTGCTATATCTCTTATCCTTCTCCGTTGCAAGTACCTCGGGTATATCCCTCTCGATATTCACACTCTTTGGCCCTGCCGATATCCTGTCGCGCAAAATATCGCTCTTTACATTATCAGACAAAACATCAAACCTCTTTCTGTCGGAGAGTGTAATCACTGTATAACTGACGCACTGATTCTTCTTTCTTGCGGCATATTCCGTAACCGATGAGATTATTCTGCTGAGGACAGACCTGCCATCGGCATTCACTGTTACGGAGGGAGAATTATCAATCAGTATCAGACACCCGTCACTAAAATCAGATGAGGCAGAAGGATAACTGACAAACAATCCGGCAAAGAACATAACTGAACCGGCAACGAGCAGAATCCTGAGCAGAAGGAGAATCAGTGAATGTATCTTCTTCTTCCGGATAATCTTCTTTCTGATTCTCAAAAGTACCGGAAGGGGGGAAAAGACCTCTCTTGATGGACGTTTTATCCCGAAGAGGTGTATAATAACAGGGACTACGGCAAGTATGAGTGCATACAGAAATGTACTGTTCGTAAAACCCATCAGTCACGCTCTTTTTCGAAAAATTTCAGAAGGATATCCCTGAGCCCGATATCATCAGAGCACAGGATGTACTTCCCTCTTCCGGTTGCAACAAGCAGGTCATTCAGTGCTCCGGTATATAACCGCAGCTCATTTCTGTATTCATCCCATATATTATCACACTGAATCAGAAGGGTCTCATCGGAATCCGGGTCTGTAAAGAGTTTAAGCCCTCTTCCTGACGGATTCATTTCCTCTTTCGTAACGATATGGAAAATGAACTGATAAATTCCTGTGCCCGATATCGTACTGACCGAACTTCTGACCATATCCGGGTCCGAAAAGAGGTCCGAAAAGAGACAGATGACTGAATTCTTTTCCGCAATTTCCGGCATCCGGTTGTAAAGTCCGAGAAAATCGCCCCTGCTTTCTTTTCTGTTCTGATAAATCTCGCCTATGATATTTATAAGCTGATTCTGTCCTGATTCCTTTATTCTGATTCTCTCCTGCGAAACCACTACAAAGACATCATCCTTCATCCTCAGAAAGATATTCGCAACAGATAGCAAAACCAGTAATGACCTGAAAAATTTATTACCCTGAAACATAGATGATGAGTTATCAAGGTAGAGATATACTGAATTTCTCTTGTTATCCTCGAATCTTTTGACAAAATACCTGTTGCTCTTCAGAAAGACCTTCCAGTCCAGAAATCTCAGGTCATCCCCGTAAACATAACTTCTGTAATCCAGAAATTCGGTATTATACCCGCCACTCCTGCTCCTGTGAATCCCCGAGATGACCTCCTCAAGGACTGTATCGGATTCTATAATGGCCTTTCTGAATTCTTCTAAAAGTTCGATGGAGTCTCTTATTTCGGAAAAGAACTCCATAGGCTCAGTACTTCTCTTCTACCTCTTCAGGTGCCCTTGTACGGTATGTCTGGTCGATATATTCTATCAGGTCGAGCAGCGAATCTTCATATCTGCCGATAAATTTGTCAGCATCCTTTCTGCTCTGAGCCCAGACATTCGAGACCGCATTGGTATAGAATGAACCTCTGTTGCACTCCCTCGTAAGGTCTGACTCGGGGATATCTCTCTCCTTACCATCCTTATCGACACAGAGCAGCATTCCGTGATTGGGAGAACCCGTGCAGCCACACTCAACCTCATCGGTCTTCATATTGCGGTAGCAGCACTTTCCGTCCGGATATACAATAATAAATTTAGGCAATGCACCCTGAGCCATATAAGTCTGAAAGATGCTTCCGGCGGCACCCATATCCCCGGGTTCCATTCCGTATCCGTGCATCAGATATACAACCGGATATCTCTTATCCTTGTTCTCCTCATCGTAATATCCCGGCGGCAGACTTATTGTATATCTCCGTGAGCTACCCAGAGACTTGCTGTAAAACCATTTGTTCTGATTCAGCCCTGTAAGTGCTGAGGTCACAGGCTTCTTATCCCATTTGGGGAATCTCTTCGAAGTAAATGCAAGGAATGTCAGAAATCTGTTGATAACCTGCGAGGCGGTACCCACGTGTGCACCGTCCCCGTCGAGAATCTGCTTCTGTGTGGCATTCGGATTCCCATATCTGACAAGAACATATCTGCCAAAATTCTTGCGGGAAAAATCAATCTGAGGAATACTATCCATATACTCAGTCTCGGTTAATCCTGGCAGGATGGCATTTGGAGTTGCATAGAAATCATCATATACCCGGGCATCAAGTCCAAGATTCCTTAATGCCCCAATCGGCCCGATCGAATCTGCCGCTGAGAGAAATATATCCCTTATTCCGGCATCTATATATATATCCAGATTTTTAAGCTTATTTATATCCTCTCTTGCGATCTTCAACACCTGCATTCTCATGTCGTGTGCAAAGAAATTCATTGTATTCGGCGAATAGTCGAATTTCCCGTTGTTTTCCCCGTAGTCAGCCGGAATCCCCTTATTGCTGTCCGCCCTGACTCCGTCCAGTCCGTAATCATCATACGGCTCACCTTCATCATAAAATCCGTTCTTCTCCTTCCCGTTGAAGTTATTTAAGACATCGTAGTTATCCTTGTTCGGGTCGGGATTATTTGCCTTGTCGTATTTGCATTTCGTTCTGTCGTTTGTACAGCAACCACCGTTTCCGTCTTCATCTTCGTCAAAACAGCCATCTGGTCCTGTATCTCTAAATCTTTCGTGAGAATTAAAAATAACAGGTTCTCCGTAATCCCTTAATCCGTTCTGATTGTAATCCACTGCCATTACCACAACGAAAGGCTTTTTATGACTTGGGTAATATGGGTCATACTTGCCTGCCTCCTCATAATACTTCGGATCTTTTTTATCGATCGGCTCTTCACCGTCACAAAAGGATATAAGAGGATATTTACATTCAGGATTATATTCTGCGTGACAATTATATGGCGGCTTGTCTATAACTATCGGCTTTGTGCATCTGTCAGGAGAATTTATCCAGCTTAGATATTCTGCGGGAGATATACCTGCCGGCAGATACGGGGAATCTTCATTATAATATCCAGGATTACCCAGTGCCATAGAGAGATCCTGAAACAACTGGATATACTCATCGCGGTCAAATGCACCACCAGAATCAAAGAAATACCAGTGATTGAAACCCTGCTCCCATTCGAGATAGACTTTGTCTACAGGATTGATGGGGGGCTTCTTGCCACAGTAAATATTGGGGTTCTTGTTCGGGTCGTTTATGTCGGCGATATTATCCAGTATCTGCTGAATCGGACAGAAACCGCCCATATGGTACTTTTCCATATAGTTCAGGAGATATACCCAGTCAATGTATCCGCCGATTACACCGATAATATCGAACTTATCTGCGTGCTTGAGCCCTATCATTCCGGCGCCCGATGCCCCCATCGAGACTCCGGAGAATGCCCGGTACTTGAAGAGCCTCTTAGTGACCGGTCCTGTATCCTCCGTAACATCTGTGTCCCCGCCGCCCGTATCTTCTGTAACAGTTACATCCTCTGTCTGTGCAGTATCCGCACCGCCGTCAGCATACTCAATCTTCTTATCTTCCGTACAGGCAGAAAAGAACATAAGAGATGCAAAGATAGAGATAGAGATAATGATGATTTTTTTCATTATATCCTCCGGATTAAAGTTTACAGGTCGCTTTTAAGGCTCCCTTTATTTCCATAACTGTCTTCTACCACAATTTCATAATTCCCGCTACCTTTATATGGAATCGTAATATAGGAAGCCGTTCTGTTACTGAAGGTCCCCTTTACAGGAGTAACATTCAGATCCTCCTCTGCCCCGTTATCCTTCTTGACCCGCACAATAACCTTTTTGTCGAACTCAAGCGGGTAAGGCTCGTTGTAGGCAGTGTAAAGTGAATGCAGCCTTGTACCTCCGTCCTGCGGCTTCGGATAACTGACCGCAAATGAGATATTGCCACCCGAGACCTTAATATCCTCTATCATAAGATTCGTGAGGGGATTATAACTGAATTCCTGAGAATATATCTCATAGGACGTATTCTTCCCGTTATCGATATAATTTCCCTTAACCCTGAAGCGATATATACCTGAACTGAAGCTGACCTTCTCCTCCCATCTCGCCTGCCAGTCCGCATTATCCTTGTAATTGCCCAGAAACTCGACAATCATATGAAAACGGTAATCCGTATAATCTATTCCGCCGGCATATTTGACATCTTCAAACGAATTTCCGTTTTTCTTCTGCAGGTATATTACCGGATTATCCACTCCCGGATGACCTCCGTGCCATTTCACAAGGACAATACCCGTTCTCGGCACATTCGCCTCCGGATTTACAAAAAATCCCGGTTTTTCCTTTGCGGCAACCGGTGTAATTGGTGTTTCGTCCTCCTCCCACCATTCAGGTTTAACATTATTGGAGTTGTCTTCCTTCTCAGGCGTTAACAGCTGGGATGCAAGTTCAATCGACTGACTGCCGATATATTCGCCGTTCTTGAATCCCCAGATACTCATTGTTGACTCATAGCCGCCGAGCAGCCATTCATCCCTCAGCAGCACATATAAATGATGGTCCATCGAATAACCGACTGTCAGGACGTCCTTCATACCCTTCTTCTTCAGTTCGGAGATAACATATTCCCCGTACTGTGCAGACGGTTCACCGTTTACAGAGACGAGATTAAGACCCCCGAGATTGACAGCCGCAAGTCTTGTCTTCGTAAACTGATAGACAGGTCTGTTGTAATTCAGGAATGTGGTCTCGAGGAGGCAGCCAAGTTCTCCGTCTTTATATCCGCTTTCCTTATAATCGACACAGCACTGGAAAGCACCGAGATAATACGGGACAGATTTGCCGTTTTCAATCTTGTAAAACTCATTATCGCTGTATCCGATATATTTACGGGCAAACGGGATCCTTCTGGTTATCATCTCAAGCTCTATATTGTTGCTGGTGGTAACGAGCGGAAGCTTCTCGAGAAGATACTTCGAGACAAAATATCCGATTGCCTGAATCTGATGAATATCCTTTCTGTTTACGCCTTTCCCGTCGGGGTTCTTCTCCCCTGCCGGAGATGTATTCCCCGCATTTCCGTTCATAAACAGCACTGGAATATGATATCCGTTCTTATCTCCCAGAACCTCTTCCGAAATCATCTCCGCCGCAATAGGTGCATCACCGGTCATAAGCGTATCCTGCATATGTGTCCCGTGAGAACCGTAACGCATAATAACAGCCAGAGTCTTTCCGTCTTTCTCTCCGCCGTCATACTCTATCTTTATTACTGCGCTCCTGAAATCCTTATAAGGCATCGATTCGGAACGCCTGTTGTGGGTGATATAATCATCCGGGTCGAAATTGTCATCGAGGACATAACCCATACGGGCGGGTACCAAATTCTTAACTGCCATCTCAACTGCATCAGCGTGGGACTTTACCACCCTTTCCCATATCTCCTTATTGAATTTATCGTGCCCCAGAACGCCCAGTCCCATATCCGGTAGCAAATGCCAGAATCTCGCAGGATAGGAATGGGAGTGCGAGGAACTCATCAGAATCTTATCAATATAATTTTCGCCCAGTCTCTTCTCAAGTTCCTTTGCAATGCCCGAAATCAGATAATCCTGTGACCAGCCGAGACCGTTTCTTACATATACAATTCTTTCGGCTCCGTTATCAAAGGCAATCGCCTTGACAGTCGGCCTGTCCCAGAATCCCGTTGTACCTCCGAGTTCCTTGTTATAGGGAGTCCTCGGACCCTTTCTTGCACCGTAACCCGCCATAGAGACACCCACAGGCACATCCACATAGGAAAAACCGTATCCGGCCTTGAGATTCCCCTTTTTGCCTCCGTCCTGATACGGGGATTTTACCTCAATCCTGAAATTGTAAGGCTGACAGAGTCCGTCAAGGCACTGTGCATCCTCGCTGCAATCCATATCGGTCTCACATATTCTTATCCATCTCTGTTTGTAGCAGATGTGAAACGGCCTGCAGACCTCACCGTTATTATACGCACACCCGCAGAAATCATCACCGATATTCTCACACCTGCACTTCTCGGCAGTAACACATTTGAAATCCCGGCAATCCTGTCTCTGGTTACAGTCATCAACAAATTTGCAGGATTTCTCAATCACATCGGACGTAATATCAACGTCCTCTCCTATATCAGACATAGTATCGGTTAATGACGCATCCTGTGAGGCATCAGAATATATTATCTCATTATCCTTACAGGCAATAAGTACAAAAATCATAATAAAAAAAACGACTGAAATTTTCTTCATAAACAGACCTCCCGGTCAAAGACGCAGGTGATTCTACAATAATGTTCTTACCTTTTCAATAAAATAATACTCAGTAGCAATTTGTCAGAATATTTTGAGCTTTTTGCGTTGCACTGGGATATATGGAAAATGGGGTATCCCAGAGACCTCTTGATAAAAAATTCCCCCAACTATTAAGAGTGAAGCCTTGTTTTTAAACACTTCTACTTTTCAGTTTTCTACCCCATCTATTATTAAAAGTTATTTTTTG
>DYEF01000071.1 GCA_020725805.1 Bdellovibrio sp. | reverse complement strand
TTGCAGATAATGTAACATTTCTATTTTGGAACAACACACACAGGATATTTCTGTTGACAATTTTCTATTCTGAAATAGAATTCTACACAAGGAGGGTATATCCTATGAAAAAAATAATTCTGCTATGTGTTGTAACGGCCTTTTTTCTGCTCTATTGCGGTCTGGAGGATGAATTTGATTTTCTCGAGGGTTTGCCGGATAAAGAATCGGTAAAGATAATATTTCCCAAGAAGGGCGGGGCACTGATGCAGGAGGAGGATGTGTTGCTCAGGACCAGTGTCGGAGATATTGCGGAGTATTATATCCTTACGAGGAAATTTACTGAGGTTGTAAACGGTTCAATATACTTTCTGCTTTCACTCGCTGAGGATATTGCAAAATCTCCGGGAGGTAAGAGGGACGGAGATACGAAGGTATGGGGTCCGCATACGCCGGGAGGGCTTGACCCTCTGACTTACAGATTTACTCTGACAAGGGTAGCAAAGGGGAAGTTCAGTTACAAACTTGAGGCTCACGGGAAGAATTCAGAGGATTACAAAGTAATTTTTTCGGGTGAACACACAAAGGGGACAAAGTACAGAAGAGGAACCGGTACGCTTATGGTAGATTTTTCGGCGGTCAAATCAATGGACCCCTCAAGGGTTGAGGAAGGAAAGATTAAGGCAGTCTATAATACCGAAACTCTTCCTTATACACTCGATGTGACCTTTACCGATTTTATCGGTCAGGACGGGAAAGGGCCTGTTGACTCCCTTTATAAATATAAAAGGGAAGAAGATGGTGCCGGTGAGTTTTCATACGATGCTGTTGCAGATATCGATGGCAAGGGAATGGATGAAAATCTGAAACTTCTGTCGAGATGGAAGGCGGAAGGTAGCGGGAGGTGTGACGGCAGGGCAACAGGCGGGGATATATTATCACAGGGTGTAAAGGAGATTGACCTCTCCGAATGCTGGGATACAGACTATAAGAGAGTTTATTACGAGAGTTTTATCAATTCACAGAGTTATGAGAAGCAGGGTGATTCATCAAAATGTGTATATGGTGACGTAAAGCTTCCGTAAGACAAACGGATTAATAGGGAATAAGAGTTATATTATTTTACCTTGCTTCCGTTTACTGCTTCCCTGTCGAATGTGGCAAGAAAGATTTTCTGATTAGGGAGCGAACCTGCCAGAAGCATACCGTTTGATTCGACTCCCATCAGTTTTGCGGGCTTCAGATTGCATATTACCATAATTTTTCTGCCGATGAGTTCTTCCGGTGAATAATATTCTCCTATACCTGCAACTATCTGCCTCTTCTCACCGCAGTCAATAATCAGTCTTAACAGCTTTTTTGAATTCTTTATTCTCTCGGCCTCCAGTACCTCAGCAACCCTCAAATCAAGTTTTGCAAAATATTCATAATCTATCAGTTCAGGTTTTCCTGATGCATCCTTTGTGATTTCCTTGTTCTCTTCCTGTGGTTCAATGATTTTATTTGCCTTTTCGGGTTCGAGCTTGGTAGCGAGCATTTTTATCTCTCCCAGATTATGCTCTGTCAGGTTAAAACCGATATCACTGAATTTCAGGTTGTTAAGATTGAGTTGTTTCTCGAGTGATTCGGAGAGCGAAGGGACTACAGGCTTGAGAAGTATGGCAAGGTTCTTGCAGAGATTGGCGCACCAGGTGAGATTCTGCTGACAGAGGGTTTCATCCTTTTTAATGAGGTCCCATGGTTTCATATCCGATACAAATTTATTGCCTATAAAGCATATCTGGTTGATTGTCTGAATCGCCTTTCTGAATTCCCGTTCGGAAAAGTATTCATCTGCCTCCCTGATAAGCCTCATAACTTCCTCGGTCTGGGCTGTTCCGGTAGGAAGGGTAGTCAGTCTGCCGCCGAATCTCTTTGCTATAAAGGAGAGTGTCCGGTATGTGAAGTTTGAAATATTATCGACAAGTTCAGCATTGACCTTGTTGACAAAATCGCTGATCGAAAGGTCTATATCATCAGGTTTTCTTGAGAGACTGGATGCAAAGTAGTACCGAAGGTAAAAAGGTTCAAGGTGTTTCAGATATTGTCTTGCGGTAATAAATGTCCCGCGGCTCTTGCTCATCTTTTCACCGTTAACGGTAAGCATTCCGTGGACAGAAAGTATATCAGGTCTTTTGAATCCTGCGCCCATAAGCATTGCAGGCCAGAAGAGTGCATGGAAATAGACTATATCCTTCCCTATGAAATGAATTATCTCTGATTCTTCATTCCTGAGGAAATCATCTATATTGATTCCCCTGTCATTGCAGTATTTCTGAAGACTTGAGATATAACCTATCGGGGCGTCAAGCCACACATAGAAATAAAGGTCATCCTCGTCAGGAATCTTGAAGCCGAAATAAGGTCCGTTTCTGCTTATACACCAGTCCTTTAACCCTTCATTTATCCAGCTCAGAACATAGTTTCTGATTTCTTCCTGCAGAAAATTGCTGTTCTCGATAAATTCCTTGAGTTCCTTTCTGAAGGCAGAGAGTCTGAAGAAGTAGTGTTTTGCGGGCTTAACAACAGGTTTGTTGCCGCATATCACGCAATAAGGGTCGATAACTTCTGATGTGTCATAGGTGCTGTTGCATTTTTCACATACATCGCCGTACTGGTCGGGTGCACCGCATTTGGGACATTTTCCCTTTATATATCTGTCGGGCAGGAATCTCTTGTCTTGTTCGCAGTAATGGAGTTCCATCTCCTTCTGATAGATATATCCGCGTTCCTTCAGCCTGCTGAAGAAGAGTTCGCTGTAATGCCTGTTTTCCGGGCTGTTGGTAGAGTAGAATATATCAAACTGTACATCGAACTTTGCAAAGTCTTCACTGTGTTCCTTATGATATCTCTCTACGAGTTCTTCGGGTTTTATCCCCTGCTTCATGGCATTTATCTCGATCGGAGTACCGTGTGTATCATCGGCACATACATAGACTACATTGTCGCCCTTCAGTCTCCGGTAACGTGCATATATATCGGTCTGGATATATTCTACGAGATGCCCGAGGTGTATACTCCCGTTAGCATAGGGAAGTGCACTTGTAATAAAAACATTCTTTGCCATAAATGCTCCTCTTTATTAAAATATTTTACTACTCCTTTTCGATCTCCTCCTGCTTGAGAAGAGATTCCATAATTTCTGAATTCTCAATGCTCTGTTTTTTCTTCTCCTCTTCAATCAGGTCTTTGTTGAGGTCTCTCAGAACAGTCAGGTCATAGACTTTTATCTCATCGTTGATGTAAACTGATATTTTCTGCCCCTTGATATCAAGTGAAACGACCTTGCCTTCGCCTTCGGGGGTAATGAGTTTTCTCCCTATTTTCGGGATGGACATCCAGAGTTCGTCGTAGGTTGCCTGTTCGTATGACAGGCAGCACATAAGTCTTCCGCAAAGCCCCGAGACCTTCTGGGGATTCATGATAAGGTTCTGGTCCTTTGCCATTTTGATTGAGACCGGTTCAAAACTGTGCAGATGCTGGTTGCAGCAGAGGACGAGTCCGCAGGGACCAATGCCTCCGACCATTTTGGATTCATCCCTGACACCTATCTGTCTCATTTCGATTCTGATATTCAGTCTTCTGGCGAGGTCCTTTACGAGGTCTCTGAAATCGACCCTGCCGTTTGCAGTAAAGTAAAAAACAGCCTTACCGCCGGATAACATATACTCAACGTCTATCAGTTTCATCTCTATTCGCCTGAATTCAATGCATTCGATACATACCTTAAATGCCTCTTCCTCTTTTTTGGTATTCTTTTCAATAATGGACAAATCTTCATCATCGGCGATTCTTATAAGTTTTCTCATACCCTGCTGGGCGGATTCCACCTCCACAGGGCCGAAAACGATAGTCCCGGTAGTAACTCCTCTGTCTGTCTCGACAACCACCAGGTCTCCTCTTGCAACATTGAATTTGTTCGTAAGATATGTATAGACCTTCAAACTCTTTCTGACTTTAACGCCTACAATCTGTTCCATTGTTCACTTAACCTCAAAAGTTCGGATTTAATAATTATGCCCTGATTGCAGTAAAGATTCTGGGCATTTCTGATGAATCTGATTGTTTCATCAAGATGTTCGATATCTGAAAAATCTGCAGTTGTATTCTGGGAAATGTATTTTCCCCAGATATCTGCTGCACGTCCCAGATGGATATCTGTAAGAAGTTCCTTTAATATAGTAAAAAAAATGTAAATTCTCAGTTCCCTTTCTGCCCTGTCGTTACTCCTTGTGAGAGTATTGGCTGCTTCGAGTATTTCCTCTACCGTGATTTTCCCTGAGTTTACAAAATCAGCTGCCATATCCAGATATTCCTTCAGTGATTCATCGTCTGTGCTTAGTATTTTTCTGTTGAGCCCTCCTTTCAGAAGGTGAAGAACAATATCCGTATATTCAGATGAATAACTAATCTTTTCGCTAAGCAGTCTCTTCATATCAGCATCAGAGAGAGGTTTAAGACGGATTTTCTCAGTCCTTGACCTTATCGTTACAGGGACCATTCCGAGAAATGAAGTGGTCATTACAATAATTGTATTCCCGGGCGGTTCTTCCAGTGTTTTAAGAAAGGCGTTTGCGGAATTTTTATTAAATGTTTCGGCGTCAATAATGAAGATTACCCTGTATTTTGCCTCGACTGGACTGGTATAAATTATCTCTTCAAGATATCTGATCTGGTCAATTGTTATTTCCTTTTTGGGTGAAGATGACGTCTCTTCCGCTGCGTCAGGCTCGCCGTTTGCAGACCCTTTATTCTGAACGAGTCTGATATCAAGTGATTCAGCCCTTATCCCGTTGGTTATGATTATTACATCCGGATGTTTGTTCTCATTTATCCATTTGCAGTTATTGCACTTCTCGCAGGGTTCATTGTCGAAGTCTTTGCAGTTTATGGCCTTGATGAACTCCTTTGCAAGTGTTCTTTTACCTATCCCCAACCGTCCGTAAAACATCATTGCATGATGCAGGCGGTTCTCCTTTATCCTTTTTAGGAGATTTTCAATAACTTCGGTATGTCCTATAATATCTTTAAATGCCATTTTCTGTCGGTCCCTTGCCTCTACAGAAATATTCAAGGGAAAAAATCATATATCTCAAAGGGTAAAAAGTCAAAGATTACCTTATCTCTGCATTACTTTTTGAATTTGTATTCATCTCAATAAAGTCCGTATTGAAATATTTGGCCAGAAAATTTTCGGTTCTCTGATAAAAATCTGCAGTATTTTCACTGTTGATTTCGGGATACAAAATCATCATTATATCCTTATTCTTTTTCTTGGCATCGGAAAGAAGACCGGCAATTTCATTGTAATCATAGAACGCCGATTTTTTACTAAGAAGAAAGAGTGACGGAACCGTAATCTGGCCAAACTTTGAGAGAACTGCCTTTTTATCTTCGGACGGGACCATAAGTATCTCTTTTATTTTGCTGAAATCCGTTATATCGAAATTCTCTCTGAGTTGTTTGATGTTCAGTACCGGATCGATGAAAACGGCAGTATGTATAATATCTTTATTTTCGGAGACTGAATTAAGGGCATAGAGTGAACTGAGCGAATCAGAGAGTATGGTAATCTGTTGGGGGTTTGCTATATTGCGGTCGATTGCCCATTTTATTACGGTTGTAATTTCATCAGTTCTTCTTTTCATGCCGTCTTTTGAATATGCGTTGTTGTAAAATTCCTTTCCGAATCCCCTTATGCCGCTGTGATTGAATGCTATGCAGGCAAAACCTCTCGAAGAGAAGAACTGACAGACCGGGTCAAAACCGATACCTTTCCTGTAATCCTTTGTATTGACAAGATTGAGGATTGTAGGAAAGTTTTCGGCATTCTGGTCTGCAGGGAGTGTAACAAAGAGGAGCAGCTTCTCGTTTTCGCCGAATTTTATTGTGAATGGCTGACTTTTGACAGACTTGTATTTTTCGAATTCAGGGTTACTGAGGAATAAGAGAACAGTTCGTTTCTGGGTGCGGTTATAGACATAATATGACGCGGGCATCTCGGGTGTTTCGAACATTATCAGCCATTTCTCGTTTTTGAGGTCATTCGATAAGAAAGTAATATTTCCCTTTTTGGCTTTCGATAGTATCTGAAAGTCCTCACTGAATTCATTATCGATTACCGTAATGTCTCTTTTCATAAAGTCGTAAGCAACTGAAACAGGCTTTTTGGTATAGTGGTTGAAAAATACATTATCTGCATCTGATTTCTGTGATACGGCAATTGTCTCGGTCTCTTTTCTCGATTCGAGGTCGAATCTTACGAGCGCAGTAAACCTGTTGGTCTTATCTGAAAGGAGATACAGCGATTTTCCGTCGTCTGAAAAATCGATTATCCTGAAATCTTCTGTGGTATCAGCAGTTGTGAGTTCACTGAATTTATCGCTTTTGTCCGTTTTTATTCTGAAGATTCTTTTTAAGGATTTTCTGTCGATTGATTCTGTAATGAATATCCTGTTGCTTATGTCTCCTTTTACCGCAATCGTATCGTCCGGAACTTTTGCAACCTCGGTAATTGCTCCGGTAATGAGATTTACTGAGTAAAGGTCGTATCTTCCCTTTTTGTTCAGTTCTATTCCGCAGACGACCTCTTCCGGTTTTCTGTGGTCCGTTATAAGAAACCCTGCATTTATCCCCTTAAACGGTGTTAGGTCTCTGATAAGTTTCGTGCTGATATCTGTCAGATAAAGATGAACAGCCTTTTTGTCTTCGGTTTTCTTGAAGAAGAGAATCTTTTCGGGCATAAATGACCAGTTGTAGGAAATGATTTCATTCTCAAGGTCCTCGATGATGAATCTGTCGTCATTTTTGCCGATCGTTTTAATAAAGATATTCCTGATTCTGTTGTTGTCGTATCCGATGTATGAGACCTTCTCTCCATCGGGTGAAAGCCTGATTTCATCTCTCTGTGGATAGGAAAACAGGACAGATGACGGAATTGGTTGGGAGAGCAAAGTGCCTGAAGCAAGAAAAACAGCCGTAAACAGCAAAATAAATCCAGAAATCTTTTTCTTCCTCATAGAAGGTACTCCTCGGAAATTATAGATTTAGTTATTAGCAGATAAATCACTCAATGTCTAAACTTTTAATATTCTTTTCAGGTCCTGATTATATGTCCTGAACCTGTTCTGACATACGGGCCCGATGGAATAATAAAATAACGGTTCAGTCTGAAAAGGTGCTATAATGGCAGAGGAGAGGGTCCCGTAGTTATCTGTATGAACACATATCTGATATCTCATATCCTCGCCGTCGTGAACAGAGAGTATTTTTGTAAGTTGCTCTGTTATGGTTTCAATATCACTGTTTATATCTATTTTGTCTAATCTTGACAGAATAACACTGTTTTTATAATCTGAAACTTCCGGAACAGCGTCCCAGTTTGAGAAGGTGAAAACACCGCTGTTCAGTTCCTTAATCTCTGTTTCTCCGCTATATCTTATTAAGACTGCTCTCTCTCTGTCTGCCGCAAAAAGCTGAAAGAAGTTGTATTCTGAGTAATCTATATGCCTGAAATCCTGAAGAAGTCTGGTAACGTCGGGGGAACCGAGTGCCCTCAGGACAATATGACCTCTCGATTTTTTACTGTTGTCCTTTGGCACGAGTCCGGAAATGTTTGTGATGACTGCTGTGAGCCCCCATTCGTTTATACCCATAAATGTGCCGAGCCTGAGTCTGTCTCTCGGAGCAACGATAAACGGATTCTTATTAATTACTGATGGAGGGTCTGTTTTCCTGTTAAGAAACTCATCTCTGTTGGCCGCAATAATCAGAGGTATACCGCTGAAATATCTTATTGCCGCAATTACCGTACACAAACTCCCCTCCGGAACTATATGTTTTGAATATCTGTAATTGTGTTATTATACTCCACGACCCTGTCTCTGGGCTCTCTTGGCAGCCTTTAATGGGTTGATTTTCTGTTCTACTACCTTTCTTTCGACTTTCTGATGAGTTGCAAAATTACAGAGTCCGTCTTCCCATTTGGCAGCAGGTTCTGCAAATAATACACAGTATTTATTTCCGCCAAACTCCATAATATTTGAACAGCCTTCTCCGTTCTTACCACCTGTCAGGCAGTTCTCGACTACCGGATGACAGCTTCCGCCCTCAAATGAGCATCCAAATTTCTTCCAGTGAACACATTCAACTCCGGGTTTTACTTTCTGACACTTCATTTCACGACCTCCGTAAAAAGAGGAAAAGTATTTAGAATAAAATATTTAAAATGTCAAATTTTTTCTGATTAATCTGTTGCCCATCGCCGGTTTTCTGACATCACAATCGGCTCTGGTTTTAAATCAACAGATTTGGAGCCCGTCCGGTACCCGAGAAGTTTTACCTGACACTGTTGTTCGGATTTTCATCTTAAAATATAAATTTTTATTAAAATTGCTTGATTTTTTGAAACATTACATTATTATAGCCGCCTGTTTTTGCTTTTATATCGTACTTGTCAGGAAGATATTTTTAGCAATGAAGGAGTTACCATGTTAGATAAACTGAGAAAGGAAAAGCAGTCATCGTGGAGCTGGGCTCTGACCCTGATGATTATTGTTACGTTTCTTTTCTTCTTCGGTCCCGGGAGTTTTAAGAGAACAAGAGGAGGATGCGGGGTAGTATCCTATGCTGCGAAAGTCAATCACTCCGTTATTTCCATTGAGGATTTCAATTTTGCATATACGTCAAGATTCAGGGAAATGCAGAGATACAATCCCAATTTTTCAAGAGAGATGGCGAAGAATATGAATCTCAGGCAGTCTGTGATGGATGAACTCGTGGACCTTGAAATACTTGCTCAGATGGCCGAAAAATATAACCTTGTGGTCTCGGATGAAGAAGTGGCAAAGAGCATAGCTGAGTCACCTATGTTTCAGCAGAACGGGGAATTTGACTACAATCTCTATGAAAAGATTGTGAGATATCATATGCAGATTACACCTAAGAAGTTCGAGGAGAAGCAAAAGAAGAGAATACTTGCAATCAAGCTCCTTGAACTCATAAAGGATTCCGTGAAGGTAGATGAAGAGTCTGCTCTGAAGGATTATCTGAAGAGAAACAATAAAGTGAATCTGTATTATGTCAAGTTTGACCCGAGACTCCATATGAAGAATGTAAAAGTGGAGGAGAGTGAGATTGATAACCTGCTGAAAAACGACTATCAGAAGGTTGAGACTTATTACAATGCCCATATTTCGGAATTCAGTCAGCCGAAGCAGTACAGGGCAAGACATATTCTGCTGAAACTCGCCCAGAATGCCGGTGAGGCAGATGAGAAGAAGGTGCTGGAGAAGGCGAAAAAGATAATTGCCGATATAAAATCCGGTGCCAAATTCGAGGACCTTGCAAAGCAGTATTCAGAGGATGAAGTGAGTAAGGTGAGAGGCGGAGACCTCGACTATTTTTCTGAAGGCAGAATGGTAAAACCCTTCGAAGAGGCGGTTAAGAAGCTTAAGGACGGAGAGATTACAGAGGAACCGGTAAGAACGATTTTTGGTTATCATATAATTAAGATGGAAGGTACCAAGGAGGCGGTTAAGAGGGAACTGAAAGAGGTAGAGAGAGAGATTGCAAGAAAGATAATTGCTGACGGTAAGGCTGATGAACTGGTCAGGTCGGATGCCGATAAACTCCTTTCTCAATTGAAATCAGGAAAGAAACTTGAGGAACTCGTACCGAAGGAAAAGGAGCACGACCATGATACAATGGTTGTAGGAGCGCCAGAACCTGATACAGCGGTTCTCAAGGAGACGGGAATGTTCAATGCATCCCAGAGTTATATTCCCGGAATAGGGGTTTCCGAAGAACTGATGAAACGGATTTTTACCGAGAACGGTATTGCAGAAAACCTGACAGATATCATAAAAGTGGGCAACTTTTATTATCTGGTCTCTCTTAAGGAGAGAGAAGTAAAGACCAGAGCGGATTTCGAGAAGGAAAGAGACCAGTATATGAAGATGCTTGAGGCATCGAGACAGGGTGCCGTGATTCAGGAATTTATCAAATCACTAAGAGAAAAGGCAAAGGTAACAATAAATACTACGCTTGTCTCCTACGAAGAGAAACGTTCCAAGGATATGGACTTCTGATTGAGTCCCTTAAAAGCCGGTTAAAAATTTGCTTTTTTATGCTCTCTGTGTAAAATTGCATTTGAGGGACGGAGGCAATAAATGGCCCGGAAGGAGAGTATAAGCAGGAATTTAAAAAATAATTCCGGACAGAATCCGGAAGAGAATCAGAGCGATATCGGTAAGGAAGAAAAGAAGAAGAAGCCGGACTTCAGGAAAGAGATTACGGGGATTGTACTTGTCGGATTATCAGTTATTGTTTTGTTAAGTTTGATCTGGGGTACTTTTGAATTTGAAAAGAATCTGATAGGTGTTGTCGGCAATTTTTTATTCAGGGGTCTGTTTACTCTTATGGGATTGTCGTCATTTGCCTTTGCAGCAGGTCTGATGTTTATCTCTGTATCGCTTATCAGAAATCAGATTCTCAGGTTCCAGATATATCAGATTCTCGGTACTATCCTGCTTATAACTGGTATCTCGTCATTCATTAATATCACAATCGGAGGCCTTCTCATCGCTGGTCTCAAAATAGAAGGCGTTATCGGATATCATCTGGGGAGTGTACTGAAATCTCTTTTCGGTGCAATAGGCGGCGGAGTTCTTTCGGTTGTATTCTTTATGATAGGTCTTACGCTCACGACGAGTATTTCTTCCGTGGACATTATACGTAAACTCTTTTCCTTTCTTAAAAAGACATTCCTGTTTATCTTTGTAAAGACCGATGAGGTTCTTGATAAGACGCTGCCGGACGGAAAAGATACGCAGATAGAAGAAAAGAAGGAAGATGTGAAGATAATAAAACCAGAGAAGACTGTTATCGAAGTTCTGAAGAAAAATGACGAAAAGGAGAAGGCCGAACCACTTATTGTAGAGACTATTGTAAAGGAGAAGAAGAAGGAGAAACCCCCGAAAAAGAAGGAAGAGAAGGAAGAAAAGATCTCTGTCTCCGATGGGGAATATGTTCTGCCGTCTTCTGCATTACTGAAAATGCCTCCGAAGAATTCCAGAAAAATCAACGAGGAGGAGCTCAAGGAATATGCCCGGCGGCTCGAAGAGAAGTTCAAGAATTTTGATATTGATTCCAAAGTTGTCAATATCAGGCCGGGACCGGTTATTACGATGTATGAAATGGCCCCCGGACCCGGTGTAAAACTTTCGAAGATACTTGCTCTCTCCAATGATATTGCAATGGCACTTGAGGCCACAAAGGTAAGGATTCTTGCCCCTATCCCCGGAAAATCTGTTGTAGGTGTGGAGGTCCCGAATAAAGAGAGAGAAGGAGTCTATCTGAGGGAAATTCTGGAGGACAAGGCATTTACCGATTCGAATAAGATTCTCCCTCTTGCTATCGGGAAGAATTCAGAGGGTGTGCCGTTTGTCGTTGACCTGACCAAGATGCCGCATCTTCTGGTTGCGGGTGCTACAGGTGCAGGAAAGTCTGTTTCGGTAAATACAATGCTTATGAGTATTCTCTTTAAGCACAGACCTGATGATGTCAAGTTTATACTTGTTGACCCGAAGGTCGTGGAACTTTCCATTTATGAGGGTATTCCGCATCTTATGCTCCCCGTGGTTACAGACCCGCAGAAAGCGGCAATAGCTCTCAAGTGGGCTGTAAATGAGATGGAGAAGAGATATCACAAACTTGCAATGCTTGGTGTAAGGGATATCATCAACTTCAATAAAAAGGCCGATAAGATACTCAAAGGTGATGAGAAGATTCCCGAGGGATATGAAGAGATGACCGGTGAACCGCTGAAAAGACTCGAATATATAGTCCTGATAGTCGATGAGTTTGCCGACCTTATGATGGTTGCTCCCAAAGATGTTGAATCCTGTGTAACCAGACTCTCACAGATGGCGCGGGCAGTCGGTATTCATCTTATTCTTGCCACACAGAGACCATCAACAGATGTCATTTCGGGAATTATCAAGGCGAATTTTCCGGCGAGAATTTCATTCAGGGTCGCATCCCAGATAGATTCGAGGACAATTCTGGATTCTCAGGGCGCCGAGGCTCTTTTGGGTATGGGTGATATGCTGGTTTATCTGCCGGGTGCCTCGAACAGGCTTGAGAGAGTGCACGGTGCCTATGTGGATGAAGAGGAAATTAAGGAGGTCGTTAAATTTCTAAAATCACAGGGTGCTCCTGTCTATAAGGATGAAATTCTGGAGGTAGAGGAGGTTCAGGAGAGTTCTGACGGTTCGGGGAGTGAGGACGAGAGACTCTATCAGGAGGCGGTAAATATTGTGAAGACAACGCGGAATGCCTCGATTTCCATGCTCCAGAGGAGACTCAATATAGGTTTCAACAGGGCTGCAAGGATGGTTGAACAGATGGAAAAGGAAGGTATAGTCGGTCCTGCCAACGGTTCAAAGCCAAGACAGGTATTGATTTAATATTGAGCTGTATTTACCGGTTGCTGTTTCACTTGGTTTCGGTGTCAGCTACATTCGTAAATGTTAGTATTAAGGGAAATTTTATGGTTATTTGGTTCGGGTGCTAGGTAATGTTGAATATTATGAGTAATATTTAAGCAGTTTTCTAAATAGTTATTGCTATGTACATAGGGCTTTTGGTGTCCTTTTGGTGAACTGATAAGTCCAATTTATATCAAAAGCAGTAAGTTACCGGAGATTTCAGTTCTCCTTCTTAATGTAAAATTTTTAGTTTGGTAGACTGATTTGAAATCACGGAATATATATGTTCTTTTCCCACATTAGTATTGTTTTATCGGGTTTATTGTGGTATTATTTAAAACATTAGGAGGTATGGGCTATGTTTTCAAAAATAATGAGCTCATTTTTTGTATTATGCTCAGTTTTGATAATTTTCTCGTGTTCGGGTTCGGTGGTAATTAATTCGGCCCCTGAGGCAAATATTCCCAAATCTATGATTGAGGGTAAGACGGGTAATGCGGTAACTGTTTCAGGTGAAGGTAAGGATGCTGACGGTGATACCCTTACATTTGAGTGGAGTATAATAAGTTTTCCGACCGGGAAGGATGATACTGGTAAGGATGTAAAGAGTGCACCGTCTATCTCGTTGCAGGATAACGGCAGTAAAATCACCTTTATACCCCGTCTCAAGGGCGTTTATTTCGTCAAGCTGGTCGTCAGTGACGGCAAACTCAAAAGTAATCCTGCATATGCTACGGTTTTCGTATCCAGCGGCAAACCCAATATCCTGATTGTAAATGCAGGACAGGATCAGGTTGTAAATGCGGGTTCTACGGTTACTCTTACTGCAACTGTTCAGAGTGATCCCGCTGACCTTTACTACAGTGTGAAGTGGGAGCAGCTTGGCGGTACACCCGTAGGTGTTGCAGACTGGGAACAACTGAGTATTTCTTTTAAGGCCCCTGACGTACCACAGGAGATAGAGTTTAAGTTTACTGCCGATGACCATATGGGAACTGTCTCTTCTGATACAGTGAAAGTTACGGTAATACCGGCAAACAGAGAGCCGTTCGCAAATGCAGGCAGGGACCAGCAGGTTGTTTACGGTTCGAAGGTTATCCTCTCCGGACTTTTGTCATTTGACCCTGATATAGGCGACAAGATTACATATAAATGGTCTCAGGTCTCAGGCAAATCTGTAGAAATTCAAAATGATAAAAATGCCGTCGCATCATTTACTGCCCCTGAGGAGGATGCTGAGCTTGTCTTCAAACTGACTGTTACTGATTCCTTTGGTCTCTTCTCATCTGATGAAACAATTGTACTTGTCAGGAGCGGGGCAAACCGTGCACCTGTTGCGAACGCAGGTTCAGACCAGACAGTAAGGATAAGTTCCACTGTATATCTCAACGGTGGTCAGAGCTATGATGAGGACGGAGATGTCCTTACCTATGAATGGATTCAGACAGGCGGACCCAATACAACAATTTATGACAGCACCTCTGTTATCGCTAACTTCAAGGCTCCCCCCAGTGAAGCCAGAATGGAGTTTTCGCTTATTGTATATGACGGCAAGGCCTATTCTGAACCGGATAATGTTGTGATAAATGTCAAGGACACCTTAAACAACGCTCCATTGGCGGACGCCGGAGATGATCAGACAGTTGCACCGGGCAGCGTAGTTGTATTAAGCGGTCTCAAAAGTAAGGACCCCGACAACGATACTATCTCGTTTACCTGGTATCAGAAATCCGGTGAACCTGTAATAATTAGCGGGTACAACAATGCCGTTGCACAGTTTATTGCCCCTTCGAAGGAAGGTGAGATTGTAATCGGTCTCATTGTGAGTGACGGCAAGGCCAACAGTGTTCCGGATGAGGTAAAGATTTTCGTACAGCAGTCAGGTAACCGCAGTCCTGTTGCGAATGCCGGTCCGGACATAGTTGTATTCGGCGGCGGCATTGCCAAACTTGACGGAAGTGCATCTTTTGACCCTGACGGAGATGTGATTACGTATAACTGGTATCAGGTCTCAGGTGATCCGGTTACACTGGACGGGGCAGATACTGCAACACCCGGATTTACAGCTCCCAACAAACAGACTATACTGAAGTTCGTCCTGATTGTCAGTGACGGTAAATCCTTCAGTCAGCCCGATGAAGTAATCGTGAGGGTAAAGGTCAGTAATAACAAGCCAAGGGCAAATGCCGGACTTGACCAGACTGTCTATACAGGGCAGACAGTTTATCTGAGCGGGATTCTGTCCGAAGACCAGGACGGCGACCCGCTTACTTACAAATGGAGTCAGATAGAGGGTGAGCAGGTTAATCTTATGGATTCGGATAAGGTCATTTCCTCTTTTGTGGCTCCGCAAAGTCCCGGATTACTGAAGTTTGCCCTTGTTGTGAACGACGGAATGGAGGACTCGGATCCGGCGATCGTAAATGTAAATGTCACGACCGCCCAGATTGATGAACCGACTGCCGTCATTGAACCTTTGTTTGTCAGGACCGGTTTTCAGAAGAACATAACACTTGATGGTTCAAAATCCTCTGACCCTCAGTCGAGGCAGCTTACATATAACTGGTATCAGATCTCAGGTGTGCCTGTAAATCTCAGTTCTATTAGTGACCCGAAGGTCTCTTTCCAGTCACCCGCTGGTCCCAAAAAGGAGATAGTGGAGATCGGACTTCTGGTTTATAACGGATATAAATACAGTAAACCTGCAAAGGCCGTAATACAGGCAGAGGATGAGAGACTGAACCGTGCGCCGCTGGTAAGTGCAGGGGATGACCAGAATGTTCTTCACGGCAAGAAGGTTACCATTATCGGGACCGCATCAGACCCTGACGGGGATATACTCGATGTAAAGTGGGAGCAGATAAGCGGAACTATGGTAAACTTTACCCAGGAACAGGGCAGAGCCGGCGAGTATATTATTTCTTTTATCGCGCCTGAATCTCTGGAGGTTCTGAAGTTCAAACTGAGTGCAACCGATCTGCTTGCAAAGGCGGAGGATTTAGTAAATATCAATGTTACAAACAGCAAACCGGTTGCCAATGCCGGAGCAGATATAAGTATTACTGCCACGGCAAAGAAGACTCCTGTCGTTCTTGATGGCTCGAAGAGTTTAGACCCAGACGGGGATGCGATAACTTTCAGATGGAAACTGAACGGAGAACTTCTCTCTACAGATGCCGTATATTCAACCGCTCTCGAAAAGGGGAATTATGTCTTTGAACTTGAAGTCTCTGACGGTATTGATACTTCCGTAGATGCTGTCAATGTTGAGATCCGGAATGCAAAACCTGTTGCCAATGCCGGACCGGACCTCTTTGTTGCATCCAAGGGTGCTCTTACACCGGTTGTTCTGGACGGAAGCCTGAGCTATGACCCCGATGAAGACCCGCTTACTTTTACCTGGAAGGAGAACGGAAATACGATAGCACAGGGTAAAGTAGCGAGTGTGAATCTGTCGAACGGCAAACATACAATTCAGCTGGAAGTGACCGATGGTACGGAGTATGTTACAGACGAGTTGATTGTGGATGTGGACGTCGGACCTCCTTACGGGACTATAGTGCTCAGGGTTAATCCGGCAGAACTTCTGGCAAACGGAACAGATAAAGCGACTGTTACAAGCGACCCCATCAAGGATGAGAACGGGACCACCGTGAAGGATAACAACCTCATTACCGTGAGTTGTGATATATGTACGGTAAATGCTCAGGATGCAGATCCGAATATATCCGGTATTCAGGTTACAACCAAGAACGGAGTTATTACTTTTGAGGTGCAGGCCGGCACTGTTAAGGGTACGGCAAAGATCTCTGCACAGGCTGTTCCACCCGGTACGGCAAGTGGTTCGGTTAACTTACCATTGAAGGCAGGGAATCCGACAGGTACCATAGTGCTGAATGCCGTTCCGAAAGCCATCATTGCTGATGGTGTGAGCGAGAGCAATATAACCTCGGAACCGATAAAGGATTCGTCCGGTAATATAGTTGAAGACGGTAATAAGGTTACCATATCATCTACTGCGGGAACATTAATTGCAACAGATGCAGACCCGGGACTTTCCGGGATTCAGGTTGTAACTGCAAACGGAATAATTACATTCAAATTAAGGTCGGCATCACAGGTTGGTAATGCCAACGTCAGCGCAGCCTCTGTAGCGGGAAATGCCACTGGTTCGACTACTGTAAATTTCATATCCGGGAATCCTGCGGGCAATATAGTACTTACAGCCAGTCCTGCCGAGATCAATGCTGACGGTACGAGTACCTCCACAATCTCGAGCGACCCGATAAAAGATGACAAGAACAATGTTGTCCCTGACGGCGTCCTGATTACTGTCAGCACGACGCTTGGGACAATTACGACACCTGATGCAGACCCGGGGACCAGCGGTACTCAGGTGGCGACCGATTCGCAGGGGAAGATCACTTTTGTCGTTAAATCATCGACCGTTTCTGGCACTGCAACGATAAATGCAGCCTCTGTTCTGGGGAATGCTACAGGTAGTACAACCCTGAAGATGAAGGCCGGTTCACCTCATCATCTTTCGTTCACAATTCAGCCGCCTTCTACGGTTAAGGCCGGAGATATATTTACATCATTCTCTGTCTCGGTTCTCGATGCAAATAACAATCTGGTCGACTGGGATAATACTACACAGATTATGGTTTCGAGTACAGGGACGTCTCTGTTGCAGGGTACTCTGACGAAGACTGTCAGTGGCGGTATAGCATCGTTCAATAACATTTTCTACACAAAAGCCGAGACTATAAAGGTCAGAGCCCAGACGGGTGGTGTAACAGATGCATTAAGTAATGATGTGACGGTCACCGCCGGAAATCCCTCGAGAATTGTCTTTGATACACAGCCTCCGTCGGCGATTACGGTAGGTTCGGTATTTGATGTAAGGACCTGCACAGCAGACCAGTACGGAAATATCGTTACCACAGGTGTTTCTTCGTATCAGGTAGGTCTCAGATTAAAACAGGAACAGTCAGTGGAATATCTGCCAAGACCCTCTACAAGCGCAGGTTGTGCTATATTCACCGGAGTTGGTATAACCGGTAAGATAGACCTTACCACAAGGGCGTCAAAGACCCCGTATAATTTAGAGGCCTTTGCAACAGGATACACCACAGGTGAATCAAACGCCTTCAATGTCAATCCCGGACCTGTTGACCATCTTATCTATAATCCTGCACCTCCGCTGTCTTACAAGGCCGGCAGTACAATGTCTTTATTCTCTGCAATCCTGAAGGATGTTTACAATAATACAATCTTTACGGATAATACCACAGTCATATCTTTGTCCCTTTATAAAGGCACAAGTACACTTTCGGGGACGACTGCAAAGATAGTCACTGAAGGTGTGGCGCAGTTCTCCGATATAAGCTATTGCAAGGTCGAGACTATTGCAATCAAGGCCTCGGCACTGGCAAAAGAGGTGAATTCGGCTGATATAAGTGTGACAGCCGGGGATTTGTCTAAGTTTTCAGTCAGCGGAATTCCTGCAACGGTTCAGGACTGTGCAAACAATACCGTTACTGTTATACCGAAGGACGCCTGCGATAATACCATAGGTTCCTACAGAGGGACGGTTCAGTTTTCGAGTAATGATGCACGGGCAGTGCTGCCGGCAGATTATACATTTACGGCGGGTGATAACGGTATGCATCTGTTCCCGAATGTCCAGCTTAAGACCCCCGGAACTAATTTTTATGTAAGAGTCAGGGATAAGGATCAGCCGACCATTACAGGTGAGATTTCACCGATTACAGTTACGCTCGGACCGCTCTCAAAGTTTGAGGTAAAGGATGTGAAGTCTCCGTTTGAGGCAGGTACTACGAGTAATGTTACAGTTACAGCCAAAAATGCCTGTGATAACACAGTTACCAGCTTTACAGGTACAGTTCACTTTACAACTGATGATACAAATCCGCAGGTTCAGTTACCTGCAGATTACACATTTGTTGCCGGAGATAACGGGACAAAGACATTTACAAATGGAGTCAAACTTATTACTGCTGGTTCCCGCTATGTAAAAGCTGAACAGGTTGGTAATCCCTCAATCAACGGGCAGCAGAGCGGAATCAATGTTACAGCAACGACGCTGCATCATCTGAGTGTATATGGTCTTCCCTCACAGTATCCTGCCTGCGGGAGCCGTTCGGTAACGGTCGAGGCGAAGGACATATATGACAACCGTGTAACTACCTATACAGGTACGGTCTCATTCAGTTCCAACGATACACAGGCCACAATGCCGGCCAATTACACCTTTGTAGCGGGTGATCAGGGTATCAAATCCGTTCCGGGTGTGGTTCTGAGGACTCTCGGGAGTAATTACTACGTAAAGGCAGAGCAGGTCGGTAATCCTTCGATTAATGGTCAGCAGTCTCCGCTCGAAGTTGTTCCGGGTGATGCAAAGATACTGGTCGTTGACCAGATTACATCTCCGGTTACTGCCGGAACACCTTCTAATGTAAGAGTAACAGCCTACGACCAGTGTGGTGCAGGCAACGGGAATGTAGCCATAAATTACAAGGGAACGATTCAGTTTACAACCTCGGATCCGTCTACACATCCGGATAAGAAACTGCCGGCCAATTATACGTTTGTATCAAGCGATCTCGGGACACGCACATTCCCTAACGGCGTTACCCTTGTTACAGCAGGGACACAGTCGGTTACAGCGACCGATACTATTACGTCTACTATCACAGGGACACAGAGTAATATTCAGGTACTTCCCGTTACAACAGACCAGTATCTGGCATATCAGACACAACCGTCATCTCCGCAGACAGCCGGAGTCAACTGGCCTCAGGCTTTTAGTGTAAAACGTGTTGACAGATACAGTAACAATATAACGGGAGATAACTCTACTCAGGTAAATGTAGAGGCTGCTCCGGGTGCAAGTTCAACCCTTAACGGGACGAAATCTGCCACAATGTCAAATTCGGTTGCTACATTTGCTGCAAATACAATCAATTATACCAAGGCAGAGACTATAAAGGTCAGAGCGTCGGCTACAGGTTTTACATCTGTTGATAGTAGTAATGTGGTAGTTAATCCCGGTTCACCGGCAAAGCTTGCTTTTGGAACACAACCTCCCTCAACAGTGACGGCTGGAGTGGTCTGGAGTAATTTTAATGTAGTCGTAAGAGACGCATACGATAATAATATTACAACCGATAGCGGCAGACCCATTACTATTGCAGCAGCAACGGCTAATACCTGTGCATCAAACCTTGCTACAAATCTAAACGGTACTCTCACTCAGAATACATCATCCGGGGTCTCTACATTTAATAATATAAATTATACAGTGGCGACCTCTCTCTCTGTAAAGGCAACAAGTACAGGTTTATCTGATGCCTGCTCAAGTACTGTTACTGTAAATCCGGCATCGCTTGACCATTTCCTTATAACAGCAAATGGTGGCGGAAATATCGGGACACAGACTGTAGGGACCGCATTTGGAATTGATATCACTGCTCAGGATGCTTTTAACAACACCGTAACTTCGTTTGCAGGTAATGTCTCACTTGCCTCAAACGGCTGTGGCGGAGGAGCTTTGCTAAATGGTGATCCTCAAAATACTACTAGTTTTAGTGCCGGCAAATTGACCAATTATCAGGTAACTTATACAAAAGCCTGTGCAGATACATATCTGTCAGCAACGGGTAGTGGGAAGTCAGGGAACAGTAATCACTTTCAGGTATGCTCTGATGGTATGCTCGCTGTTCCGGTTGCAAAGGACAAAAATGGGAATGTTACGAATACAAGATTTATTCCCGGGGATATCATACAGCTTGATGCATCACAGAGTCTTGGCCCTGGATGTGGTGCTGTAGTCAGATATGAGTGGACGGTGGCATCAACCTCTACTACGGGAGCTAGATTTATTAATCCCGCAGATGGTAGCTACCTTTCTGAGCCGGTGACAATCCCGAATCCTGTTGTAATTGCGTGCGACCTTAATACAAATAATAACAACCCCGGAGATGATCTTGTAACTACCTGTTCAACTACGACAAACAAAATTATTACATTCCAGTTACGAGTCTGCAATAATGCCTCCTGTAATGACAAGACTGATACAAAGACACTTGACGTAACTATTAACGGACTTCAACAATTGTCTGCAGGGAATTTTTTGGATGTAGCTGTCGCAAAAGGAGGGAATAGAGTAAGAGAGGCATATGCTACTCAGAGCGGAAGTACTTCAGGATACAGATGGAATATAGTAAATCAGGTTCTTGATTCAATAAATTTGAGCGTCGGAGGGGATATAGTTGATAAAGGTCTGAGAAGAATTATTATGGATAATGATAATAACGTCTGGTTTGCTGAGTGGCCTGATGGGAATTTTGACGGAGATGGTGAGGTGATAAAGTGGAATCCGAATACCGGTGCTGTTACAGTGGAAAAGAATTTATGTATTGATCCAGATGGACAAACTGGATCTGATATAAGGCTACTTGGAAATGGTTGGTCCTGTACAAATGATGTCGGCGGAATTTATGCTATGGCATTTGATCCAAACAATTTCAATAATCTGTTTATTTCTACTGATGATGGAGTGACTTATATTTATCTAAATGGAAATGACAATAACTGGCAGTGTGACAGCAGAGGCGGAGCTGACGGAACTAGAGGTGAACAGACTTATGCAATTGGATTTGATAATCAGGGTAAGAGATATGTGTATAATGCTTATGATGAGAGATTAAAAATATATTCAGATCCATATAGCTGTGCATCAATATGGAGTGGTGATTTCTATGGTGGGAGCGTGACAGACAATATCTTCTCTATTACTCCGGGAAGTACCAATGAAATATGGATTGCATCATGGGAGAGCGATAAGAAAGTAAGGAGGATAACCAATACATCATCGATAAATGGCACAACTGCCCCTGTTTATGATGAGCTGACTGCTGCTGGTCATCTAGGAAAACAGACCTCTGTATTTTCGAATCAGACTGTGGATATTGAGAGAGATGGAACAGCTTCTTCTCACGAACTATGGTTTGCTCAGATTGGTGCAATTTGCAGATACATAAGAACCGCATACTCAGGTATCAATCCATATTTTATGTGTTTTGGGTCCAAGACGGTGTCTTATAATGCTGTTGGATTTTATACCAATGGGATAGGAGACAGGACATACTATTTTGCGACGGGGAACGGGCTATATAGATTAAAGGATTACTGATTTTAGTTTGTACTTGTCTAATAATATTTTGGCAGCGATTTTAAAATTATAATTTGGATATTTTGCTGTGTTAATTATTTATGCTTAAATCGATATTTTATAAGGAAGAAAATGAGAAAATCAGATGCACTCTCTGTCCGCATAGTTGTCTGATAAGAGAAGGTGATGTCGGGGTCTGCGGCGTAAGGGGGAATGTAAAGGGAGAGCTTATTGCATTGAATTACGGTAAGCTTGTTGCGGTTCACAATGACCCTATTGAGAAGAAGCCGCTCTTTCATTTTTTGCCGGGTAGCAGCTCTCTCAGTATAGCCACTATGGGGTGCAATCTCTTCTGTCTTAACTGCCAGAACTATTCGATCTCTCAATTGAGAGCCGAATCGGCTAATGACAAAATCTATGGCGAATATTATTCTCCTGAAGATATTGCCGATATAGCCTTAAAAAACGGGTCACAGAGTATTTCTTACACTTATACAGAGCCGACGATATTTTCTGATTATGCACTGGATATTATGAGACTTTCAAGAAACAGGGGCATAAATCTTTCCCACATCTTTGTCACAAACGGATATATGAGCGACGCGCTGATTGACAGTTTGACAGGACTTCTGGATGCAGCAAATATCGACCTCAAGTCTTATTCAGATGAGTTTTATAAAAAGAACTGCGGGGCAGGGCTTGGGCCTGTGCTAAATACAATCAAGAGATTTTATAAACTCGGAATTCACGTTGAGATTACAACTCTTTTGATACCTACGCTAAATGATTCTGATAAGGAGTTGAGACAGATAGCAGAGTTTATCGCGTCAGTAAATCCTGATATTCCGTGGCACATTTCAAGGTACCATCCTGATTATAAACTGGATATCAGTCCGACACCGGCAGGGAGTATTGAGAGGGCAAGAGAAATAGGAATTAAGGCAGGATTGAAATTCGTCTATTCGGGAAATATCTGGGGAGATGAGGGTGAAAATACATTTTGCCCGAATTGCAAAAAACTATTAGTCAAGAGGATTGGATTTTCTGTTTTGGAGAATAATGTAAAAGCATCTTCTTGCAAATTTTGTAAAACAAAGATTTACGGGAGATTTACAGAGTGAAAAAACATTCGGTCTTTTTGCTTGTGTCGTTTGCGGTTGTATCAGGTTGCTCTGACAGAGAGAATCTGTATTATGATACATTTTATCCGTCTGATGTTGGAAGAGACAGCGGGCAGTATGAAGACAGGATTGTGTATAGTGATGTTGAGCCATTTTATGAAAAGGGTTATATAATTCCTCCTAATTCACTTGATTGTATTCCTGCTGATACAGGAGTTCCTCAGAAGAATTGTAATCATCACGGCTCGACAGTTGCGCAGCTGAAAGATGGTAATATTGCGGTTGTATGGTATCACGGAGAATATGAAAAATCTCCTGACTCAAGGATTGTCTGGTCAAAGTACATAAAATCTGAGAAGAGATGGACTGATGTCTCTGTCTTGTATGACGACCCTGTCCGCTCCGAAGGAAATCCTGCAGTATGGGTGGATGAAAAAGGGGATATTTATATCTTTTTCGTCACGATATTCGGTTCAACGTGGGATGAGACAAAGATAAGGATGGTAAAATCCACTGATAACGGAGCTACCTTTTCCGAACCTGTGTTTCTGAATGAGGAATATTGCTATAATACCCGTCACAGACCCGTAAGACTGAAAAACGGTGACCTTTTACTACCTTTATACAACGAATGTCTGGCACTGCCGGTCTTTATGAGGATAAGAAGTGATTTTCAGGAGATTATAAAAGAGTTCGAACTCACGGCTGATGAAATTATGGATAGGGTAGGTCAGATTCAGCCATCACTTATTGCCTTTGATGACGGAAGAATTGCTGCAATTACAAGAGACGGTACACATAACTTCAGGATTCACAGGATGGAGAGCAAAAGCTACGGTAAAAAGTGGGATAAAATGGAGATTTTAGGTCTCCCCAATTCTGGGACATCTGTCGATTGGGTGAGGCTTGGGAGCGGAGAGATTGTAGTTGTATTTAATAATTCCCCAAAGGAGAGATTTCCTCTATCTGTTGCTTTGAGCAAAGACGAGGGGCATTCATTTATTGCACTTGCCGACATCAACAATGAATGTGAAAAGGGCAGCGGTTGTTCTTATGCATATCCGTCTATCGCTCAGGACAAGGAGGACGGGTCAATCTGGGTCTCATATACTCACAACAGGGAGACAATCGGATATGTTCACTTCAATAAAAAATGGCTTCTGCAGTTCAGAAACAGGGCGGTTCTGAGCTGTAAACCTTCTTATGAGTGTGTTGATAATTATTGCCTGAAAAAATGTAACGATAAGTCCGAGTGTGCAGAAGGTGAGGAGTGTGATTCCTATTGTGTCAGGGGATGCATGAATGATACTGATTGCAGGGAGAAGGAATTTTGTAGCCCGAAAAAACACTGTCTTCCGTTATATAATCCCGAAAGGATAGATGAGGGGTGTACCTATTAGGAGACTGCCCGTCATTCCGTTATCTGTTTCTAAATACGACTTTGCCTTTTGAGATAACTGTGTTTATAAGTGCGGGGTCGGGGTTGTAGAAGATTTCACGGTAGTCATCTGTGTTCAGGATTATGAGATCTGCATCTTTTCCTGTCTCTATTGTTCCCTTTTTTCTTTCGAGTCCGAGGGCATATGCAGCATTTATGGTAATTGCCATCAGGGCCTCTTCCACTGTCATCCTCATCTGTGTAATACCGAGCGTCGCACAGAAGAAGAGATTGAAGGTATATGAACTGCCCGGATTGAAATCAGTCGAGATGGCAACTCGCAACCCATTATCCAACATCTCTCTGGCTAAAGCATATTCCCTGTGCCCGGTAAAAAGGGTTGCATAGGGGAGGAGAACGGCCGTTGTGCCGGCCTTCCTGAGTGCCAGAATAGATTTCCTGTCGGTCTTGTCGAGGTGGTCTGCCGATATGCATCTGTATTTTGCTGCAAGAAGTGATGCCCCTGAATTAGTCAGCTGGTCGGCATGTATTTTGAGCCTGAATCCTAATTTTTTTGCTGCTTTGAGAATTCTTTCGGTCTGGGCCAGATTGAACGCCCCTTCTTCACAGAAGATATCGCAGAATTCGGAAAGATTGTTCTTTCTGACCAGCGGCAGCATAGTATCGGTAATAATATCTACATATTTGTCCCGGTTTTCCCTGTATTCCGGAGGAAAGGTATGGGCACCCAGAAATGTAGGGATTATATCGATATCGGATTCATCCTTTATTCTGCCGATAATTTTCAGTAATCTCAGTTCATCCTTTACGCTCAATCCGTATCCGCTTTTTATCTCGAGGGTAGTAATCCCGTTTGCAGTAAATTTTCTGACCCGTTCAAGACCGGTTTTAATCAGTTCGGAATCCCTGCTCTCTCTTGTGCACTTTACGGTGTGATTTATCCCCCCGCCGGCCTTAAGAATATCCATATAGGTCAGTCCGCGGCTTCTCCGTTCAAAATCATCGATACGGTCACCGCCGAATACCGTATGTGTATGGCATTCCACAAGCCCCGGAATTACTGCCTTCCCTTTTGCATCAATAACCTCTTCATTTTTTATACGATTTAACTTGAAATCGGTATTCAGTTTTACTATTTTACCTCTGTTGATTCCTATGCAGATGTCCTTGTAGGTACAGATTTTCGAAGAGATGTTTACGGTTTTATGAGTAATCAGTTTTTTAATGTTTGTTATAATCATATTAACTCATTAAAAGTTCTTGACATCAAAAAGTCAAATATGCTATTTATCACACCATTGTTATTGAGTGCAATGATTTTTTTGTATGATAATAACAATTTTATCACCACGGAGGTAAGAAGATGGTAACAATTTTTAGAGAGTTGTATCAGCTCGGTTTGGGCGAATTTTATGTGCTTCTGGCACTTGGTGCTTTCGGCATCGCAGTCATTGTGGACAGAATTTACTCGTTGTATTTTAAGTACAGTGTAGATGCAAAGAAGTTCTTTGCAGAGGTTCAGAAGAGAGTTATGGCAGACAGAGTCGATGATGCTATCAGACTCTGCAGTGATGCACCTCTTCCGCAGGTGATAAAGAACGGTCTTATGAAGCACGATATGGGTGTCGAGGCGGTCGAAATTGCCATCAACGAAAAGGCAACAGAAGTTATTCCGCTTATCGAAAGAAGGACACACTATCTGTCAATGGTCGCCAATGCCTCAACAATGACAGGTCTTCTGGGAACGGTTATGGGAATGATTCTCTGCTTCAGAGCTGTGGCAGGTGTCGAACCCTCAAAGAAGGCAACCATTCTTGCTCAGGGAATTTCAGTGGCAATGAACTCCACCGCACTCTCCCTCATCATCGCTGTTCCGATGATTATAGTCTATTCGTTCATTCAGGCAAAGAGCCAGAAGCTGGTTGAGGATATCAGGACAGTTTCCCAGCAGACAGTGAATCTCTTCAGAATCAAAGAGCAGAAACAGGAAGAGATGTAATCCTTAAACTATTTGGAGGTTTATAATGGCTGGAGCTGTTAGTAGTGGCGGCAAGAAAGAAACTATATATGTTAATGTGGTCAATCTTATTGACATATTAATCATTCTTATAGTCTTTCTTCTGACCAATTTTGCTACCTCCACATTTGAAGATATCACTACAATGCCTGCAAAGATGCCGGTCTTCGGCGGTCAGCCGCCTGATGAGCCGATTGAGCAGCCCGACAAGAAGACTCTTCAGAATCTGGAAGTCAGAATGAAGAAAGAGGGAGATACTCCGGGATTTCAGATTGTTGTTACAGTCTCAGGAGAGGCTCCCACGGGCATAGATGTTCCTCTCAAGGAGAATAAGGAGTTTGACTTCGAGAAGCTCTCGGAGGAACTCTACAAGATCAAGCAGGTCTACGAGGCAAGGCAGGATATCCTTCTGGAGGTTCAGAAGATTATTGAATACGAACTTGTGGTTAAAGCTATGGATGCTGTGAGAGAGAAAGTAGTGACAGGTGCAGGTGACCAGAAGATGAAATATCCTCTCTTCCAGAGTGTAGCATTAACTGACCTTCCGTATTAAAAAAGTGGAGGCAGAATATGATATTTCCAAGGAAACATCAGACGATGAAAGAAGGGAAAAAGCCTGAGGACCTTATTGTCAATGTCGTTAACCTCATTGACATTATGATAATCCTTGTGGTCTTTCTCATTATGTCGAATGCGGTCTCCACATTCTCCTCTTTCAATTCACCGGACCTTATTATGCCCAAATCAAGGGCGGAAGACCCGATGTCCTATGAGACAGAGGTGGCAGTTACGGAAAAGGCTGTCTATATGGACGGTGAACTTGTAGAACCGACATTCAAGGATTATGAGGATAAGGATGTTCCACTTCTTCCCGGGCTTGACCAGGCACTGAGAAGAAAGCTTGAGAAACTTGCATCTGCGCCCGGTGCGCCCCCTGCCTACGACCCGACTACAGGATTGCCGACGCCGGGGCATCTCGTTACTGTAAAGGCGCATAAGGGTATCCCGTTCAAACAGATGCAGAAGATTATGTACACCTGCAACCAGGCAGGTTTTGATAAGATTGAATTTGCCGTGGTGAAGGAAGGTACTTAATACTTAAGTCAATGTATGGAATTGATATAATACCCCACCGCAAGGTGGGGTATTTTTTTATTTACTTATATGGCAGACCGGTTATAATTGCTTACCGGTAATTCTGGTAAATATTTTTCCTTGCTAACGGAATGATTGTGTGAAAATTATACCAAGAAAATTCTTTCTTTTTACTGAAATTATTACTCTCCTTCTGCTCTTACAATGCATCGTTTCCTGTGAAAAACCCGAACCTGTTGAACTTGTAAGGGCAGATTGTCCTGTCGGGTCTGTAAAATCAGGCAGTTATTGCATCGTCAGTGTGGGTACATTATGTAACGGTGCTGATGACTGCATAGGCGGATTCTGTATGGAAAATTATGAGGAGAAATACTGTACACAGCTCTGTAATTATGATTATGACTGCCCTGCCGGCTACTTCTGTTCGAAGGTAGGGAGTGACAAGATATGTGTCAAGAGTATATATTCCCGGAAGATATGCAGCAAAGATTCGGAATGTGAGCCGTGCGGGATGTGCATAAACGGTCTGTGTGAACTTTCGACATATTGTATTGTGACGCTATGTGAGGATGATTCTGATTGCGGGAGTTGCCGGGTCTGCTCGGATGGCAGATGTATTCCTGTAGAGAAGTGTGGAAGAGGGTGTAACTCCAATATGGACTGTGACAGCAATCAGATATGCGACAGGGACTATCAGGGAAGGCTTGCCTGCATCCCGAAAATTCCTGCCGAGACCGGTATGTATTGTGAGGGTAAAGAGCCCGAAAGGGAGTGTAACAGCGGAATATGCCTTTTTACTGACGGTTACGCATATTCTTATTGTTCAAGACTCTGTTCGGACAGTTCGGAATGTCCGTATGACTATTATTGCGGAATATTTCCGACTTATCCTGATAAGAAAGTATGTATCAAAAAGGGGATTTACAGACCATATCAGTGCAATAGCAGTAAGGACTGCAGTTATGACCTGAAATGCAGGTATTCATTTACGGCAGACAGAGACGGCATAACGACCTTCTGCGGGATACTGAATAACGGTGCCATTTCGAATTATTATTGCGAGAGGTACTATGAGTGCAGATGGGGTATGTGCGGAAGACCCGGATATTGCCGGGATTCGTGCAGAAATCTGTGTACTATGCCCTGCCGGGAAGATTCTGATTGTCCCGAGAGCTTTGTGTGCGAAGAGATGCTCTCAAGCGAGGATAACCTGCCCTATAGGGGATGTGTCAGTTATAAGGAACTAAAGAAAGAGACGGGAGAATACTGTACATATTCCGATGATGAATGCAAAAGTTCAATCTGTATGAAGAATTCGGATATTCCTTACTGTTCGAATCTCTGCAGTAATGCCTCCGATTGCCCCGCTGATTTTGTCTGTAAGGCGCTCGACGGTAAGAATGTATGCCAGAAAGAGGTAAGTCAGAGTGAGTGTTACAGCGACGGTGATTGTCCTGAAGGTTATTTCTGCTCATTTGCGGAGGATAATAGTGAAAAATCAGTAAAATGCCGCAGGCCTTCTAAAACTTACTCCGTTGCAGGGGAAGAGTGTATTAATCCCTGTGCATCCGGAATATGTCTTTATGAAAGTATGACCTGTTCGGCTCTGTGCAGAACAAAAAATGATTGTCCGGATGATTATGTGTGTGTCTTTGCAGGTCTGAATGTAGATATCTGGAATAAAACAATAGTCAAGATCTGTATTTTAGACCCGGGTTCATTGTATCAGTGTCTGAGAAGTGAGGGTTGTCCAGAAGGCGAGGTCTGCCGGATATTCTTTGACAGCAGGAGCGGGGAGATAGAACCGGTTTGTATGAAAATCCATAAAACGCTAAAAGAATACGGTGAGATATGTTATTCCAATGAGGAGTGTGACAGCGGCGTATGTCTGCCTGATTCAGATACAGATATATCTGCCGGTTTTATTGGTAACTGTACGAGGTTCTGTGCTGTGGATGAGGATTGCAGAAGCGGTGAAATATGCAGGATAGTACCGGTATATTTCTCACAGGATTATGCAAAGGCGGCACGGGTCTGTGCCCCGAAGCCAGAGAAATCCTCTGTCGGGCAGAGTTGCAGAAAAGACCCATATGTCTGCGATTCCGGATTCTGTGCAGTACTCAGCAGCTTGGATTCCTTCTGTACCGAGCGGTGCAGACACCACTTTGACTGTTCGAAATCATTGACTGTATGCCGTCTTATAGATAAAATAGGTACTATATGTTTGCCTGTTAACTATTTTCAGGAGGAGTAATTTGAGAATCCTTGCCATTACAAGAGGTACACCTCCGGTTGAGGATGTGGTCACGGTCGGTTCTGCCATCAGGGCTTATAACTATCTATACTATCTGAGAAAGTCCGGTGCTGAGTGTTTCTTCCTCTCCGGTGCGGATGAGATGAGAGGTGTGGATAGTGAAGTTGAAGGCATACATATGGTGAGTTTTTCTACTGACCGCGAAATACCGTTTATTATTGAGTCACTGCAGCCGGATTTTATTATTGTCTGTGTTTCGGAACTTATGCAGTATATCCCCGAGAATCTCAAGGCATTTGTTATCCTCGACCTGTTTGCTCACAGATTTACTGAGTCACTCTTTGAAAATGTGGATATTACAGTAGATATCTTTCTCAGGCTCGAGTCTCTGAGAAAGGCAGATTATTTCATTGTAAACAGCGTCAGGCAGAGGGATTTTATCTGTTCGGTGCTTATTCTGGCCGGGCTCACTGAAATTCTGAACAGGGTTATCATTATACCTCATATAATAATTCACCGGCCACTCGAGAGGAAGATTCCCGAAGAACCGGTCTTTGTGGCGGGCGGTTTCAGCTGGCCATGGGCTGATGACAGGATTTATATTGATACTCTTTCGGAACTGCTCGAAAAAAAGGAGAGGGGAGAGATCAGGATCTACGGAGGAAAATTCGCACTCGAGAGTCGTACAAATGATGCAGGCTACCGCTACAAAGGAAGCAAAAGGCTCAGATATTTGAGTCTTCTGCCGTACAGTAAACTCCTGTCGGGGTACAGTGAGGCATCGGCCGGCATTCTGTGCTTCGAGAAGAATATAGAACGGTTCTTCTCCTATAATTTCAGGGCATCCGATTATCTCTTCTCCGGTCTGCCGATTATAGTGAATGACTACCTGCAGATAAGTGAACTCGTGAAAAAATACGATGCCGGATGGGTTGTCAGAGGAGTGTCTGATTTCGAGGAAGTCATCGAAAAGATAATTTCTGACAACGAGATTATTATGCATAAGTCGGATAATGTCACTGCTCTGGTTATGCAGGAGTTCGACAGTGCAAAATGTATGGAACCCCTGATAAATATCATAGCCAAGCCGGTGAAGAACAGCAGCCGTGAGGGGCTCTTAAACGGTCTTGTCAGGATTGTCGACAGATATGTGAGGGAGGGTGTGGAGCACTCCGAACTTTTAAGGGAGGTAAAGAGTCTGGAAGCAGAGAAAATAAGGCTTTCGGAAAGGATTGTATCAAAGGACTCCGAAATACTGCGGCTCAATAATGAAAAGACCGAGATCCTGCGTGAAAACGGATGGCTGAAAGACGAACTCAAACGTTTCGGTGATGAGATATCGAGATTAAAAGATGAGGTAATCAGGCTGAAAAACGAGAAAGACAGATTAGAGAGAGAACTCTCGGAACTCAATTCCAGATATACCGAAATTCTGAGAAAGAACGGTTTTCTGGAGGACGAAAAGATCAGACTCTCAAACGAAGTCAATCAGAAATCAAACGAAATTATTAACCTGAAAAACGAAATTACAGAACTCAAGAAATCTCTCTCTCTCATTGAGATAGAAATCAGGAAGAGAGATGATATTATCTCCGGACTCAAAAAGAAAGAGGAAGAACTCGAGGGGATAAAGAGTCTTCCGATGTACAGGTTTTACAAAAAGTTATTCTGAGGTGATTTACGATGCTTCTGACAATCGATATCGGTAATACAAATGTGGTTTACGGTATTTTCGAGAAGGAAGAACTGATAACTTCATTCAGACAGCGGACCTCCCTGAATATTACTACGGATGAGGTTGCAACTTATCTGCACTCAATGTTTGCGCTGAGAAAGGTCGGATTTGCCGATATCAGCGGTATTATTATTGCCTGTGTGGTTCCTCCACTTCAGGACATCTATGTCTCTGTCTGCAAGCGCTATTTTCAGAAAGAGCCCCTTGTGGTCGGCCCGGGAATCAAAACCGGGATTCAGATTCTGTATGAAAATCCGAAGGAAGTCGGTGCAGACCGTATAGTTAATGCTGTCGGTGCTCTCGAAAAATATAAGAAGTCATGCATAATCATTGACTTCGGAACCGCGACTACCTTTGATGCCGTAAAAAGCACGAAGGAGTATCTGGGTGGTGCAATTGCTCCCGGAATCGGAATTTCTATGGAGGCGCTCTTTACCAGAACGAGCAAACTGCCGCGGGTGGATTTTAAGAAACCGCCATCGGTTATCGGTAAGAATACCGTAAATTCCATTCAGTCGGGAATAGTATTCGGGTATATAGGAATTGTGGAGCATATCGTCAGACTGATAAAGAAAGAGATGAATGAAGAGAATATTATTGTTATAGCAACGGGCGGGTTGTCCGAGATTATTTCCAGAGAGAGTTCGTCGGTGGACATAGTTGACCCCGACCTGACTCTCGACGGATTGAGAATCATTTTTGAAAGGAACAGGCTCTGATGGAGAGAATAGATACCGGTAAACTTTCAGACAATGTCAAAAAACTTCTCAATCCCAATACCCCGGAGGGTCTAAAAATACTTGCAATCAAGGGGACTGTGCCGCTCAGACCTTCGGATTATGTCGTTTTTCTATATCTTATGATATCAGACGGGAATGAGGAGATTAAGGCTCTGGCAAATAAGACATTCTCTGCACTTCCGCCGAATATCCTCTCGGCAGTCCTGACACAACCGCTTCCGGCCGAGGTGATTAACAGACTATCGATCGAATATCGCTCCGACAAGAATGTAATCGAGAAGATTCTTATGAACAATGCTACTGCAGATGAGACATTCGAGATGATTGCCACATTTGCAGACGAGAAACTTATAGATATTATTGCACGCAATCAGGTAAGGATTCTGAGATATCCGAAAATAATCAGGGCAATCTGCGACAATCCCAATGCTACTGCCTCACAGAAGAGTATGGTTCTTGAATTTGCACAGAAATCCGGAATAAAGACTGAGTCGCTCGGTATATGTGCAGGGCAGAAACCACCGGAAGAAGAGATTAAGCCGGAGGTGACAGCTCCCGTGCCCGAAGAAGATAAGCCCGCAGATGCCGTAAATCCTGTGACCGAACCTGAGAAGAAGGAGGCGGCAACTCCTGCCGGTACTTCCTCCAACAAAGAAGAACTGATAAAAAAATTCGGTATTGACAGGGAATATTATGACGAGAGTATCCCGCTCCCGGAGGAGAAGGAGAAGAAACTTATAGAGGAACTTGAGCATATGGATGAGGGGCGTCAGATGGCGCTCGTAGAGGTGGGAAGACACAGAGTTAAACAGATTATGGCAAGGTCGGCTATTGCATCGGTTGCCCTCGCGGCGGTAAAACACCCTGATATCACCCCTGATGATATCTTCAAGATTGCTCAGGACAGGGCGGCCAATACGGAAGCAATCAAATATATTGCTACACACAGGGATTATATAAGGGTCTATAACATAAAACTGAAACTTGCCTTAAATCCGAAGACGCCGGTCCCGATGGCAATGGCATTCGTAAGGAGCCTCAGGCTTTCGGACCTAAAGAATATTGCAAAGAATGCCAGCGTATCGAAGATTCTTCAGAATACAGCAAAAGGCATAATGAAGATGCACTCGTAACCGGATTCTCTCTGACTAGCAGATAATGATCCGGATTAATTGAACTTATCCGGATTATTTTATTTCTATTAAGACTAAATTCTATGTCAGCATGGTCTTTGTGTGTGACCAGATTTTATTTTGCTGAGATAAATATGTCCGGTTTTATCCCGCAGTACAATTGAAGTTGCTAAAAAGAAGACAAATCAGTATAATTGAAGGAGTTAAAGCATAAGGAGGAACAATATGAGAATAGGACTGATTGGACCGAATTTCGAGGAGAATCTCTCACTCAGGTATATTTCATCTTCGCTCAGGTCAGCCGGTTTCGAAACGGGTCTGATTGCATTTAATACGAAAAAAGATATCGATACGGCATTTGAGCAGGCAAGAGATTATGACATAATAGGCCTTTCAATGACATTTCAGGCAAGGGCAAAGGAGTACTTAAAGCTTGCCGAAATGTTAAAGAAGGATAATCCTTACAGGCCTGTCATCGCCGGCGGACATTTTGCCTCCTGTGCAGCTGAGAATCTTCTCAGAGATTACGAACAACTGGATGTAATAGTAATTCACGAAGGTGAATTGACTATGGTGGAACTGGTAAAGGAGTTCTTGTCAAGAAAAAGGGATTTTAAAAGAATCAAGGGTATAGCATACAGAGATAATAAAGATATTATATTTACAGAGAAGAGAGAGATAATCGATGACCTTGATGCACTCCCATGGCCCGACAGAAGTGGTGCGGCGAGACTGGTCGCAGGTATTCCTACTGCGTATATGCTCGGAAGCAGAGGTTGTTTCGGTGAATGTACATATTGCTGTATAACAACTCTTCACAAACTTGCACCCGGGAAAAGATTCAGGCAGAGGTCTGTAAGTGAAGTGGTAAAGGAGATGAAATATCTGTACAATGTCAGAGGCATCAGGCAGTTTGTTTTTCACGACGACAACTTCCTTGTGCCCTCAGAGACAAAGAATCTTGAGAGAATCAGTGAATTGAGTGAAGAATTGGCAGGAAATAATATAAATGACATAGGGCTTGTAATCAAATGCAGACCGAATGATATTACAGAGGAGGTTTTAATAAGACTCAAAAGGCTCGGGCTTCTCAGAATATTTATGGGGATTGAGACCTCAACAGAGACGGGTCTTGCTTCTTTCAGGAGGCCTCAGAGTGTAGAAGATTCAGAACGTGCATTGAGATTATGCGAGAAACTGGATATTTCTTCCCAGTTCAATATACTCCTCTTTCATCCCGATGCAGATATATCTACGGTAGAAAGAGATATGGAATTTATGGAAAGATTTATATCTCATCCATTCAACTTTTGCAGGACAGAAATATATGCAGGCACCCCTCTCGAGAAGAGAATGATAGATGAGAACCGGGCATACGGCAGTTATATGGGCAGAAATTATTATATGAAGGATGAACTGATGCAGAGACTCTGGGAGTATTCATACAGATTGTTCAGAAACAGATGTCTCTCTACAGGCAATCTTATGTCGACGGCAATCGGTATAGACCATGTCAGGGCTACTCTGAGTCATTTCCATTGTGGCAAAGAGGTGAAAGAGCTCTCCGATGAGGTAATGAACTGGCTATTATCAACAAACAGGAATACTGTCTCATTTTTAAGACGGCTTGTTGAGCTTGTAACGGGTGAACAGGATAAAAAGAGACTTGAAGACAGATTTTCAGCCCTTGCAGCTGAGGAGGAGAAAGAGAGATTGATGCTTCTGTCAGAGGGAATCTCTCTCAGGACAGATATGGAGAATCTGTCGCTGCGACTTGTGGGTCTTAAGAGAAAAGACGGGAGACTATTTAGATTATCAAAATCTATTTCGAGACATGCTGCTGCCGTAATGATTGCTCTCGGAATTGCAGGGGTTGCCTGTTCGGAATCCGGTTCAAGTGAGATGGCCCCTGATGTAATTTCTGATATACAGGATGCACCTTCATTTGATTTTGTAACTGAAGATGTGGGGAGACCCCCGGATGATGCAGATTCTCTGGATTCGGAAAGTCCTTCGTTCGATGCAGTCTGTGAGGATGTCGGGGCTCCGCCATTGGACGACGACGATGATACTAGTTCCTGAGTATTTGCAATGTAGCATATTCAATCAGGCAGAGTATTGTACATATAGGATATAATCCACAGCCCATTATGTTAAAATAAATATTTTTAGAAGCCGGTATACATTTTGCACTATTGATATTCCGGGAAAACTCAACACGATTTTTTATGTCAGATTTACATTGTATTTTCTCTGTTATTTAATATAATACCTTACCCTTTGAAGGAGATTTATGAAATCTTTCTTCCAGCTGATACTTATGTTTGCCGTTGCCGTCTGGGCAAGGGTAAGAGAGAGATATTTCTCGAGAGAGCGAATACTTAAAATAAGAGATAAAAAATTAAGACGTCTTATTAAATATGCGTTCAGAAAGAGCCCTCTTTACAGAAAACTCTATCAGAATATCGATATCAGTAAGGCAAAATTGACAGACCTCCCTACGGTAAACAAGGAATATCTGCTCAAGCATCTGCCTGATTCCCTTACGATAAGGGGTATATCGAGGGATGAGATAGTATTGTTTGCCCACGACCCCGATTCGGTAGGGAAATATTTCAAGAACAGATATGTACTCTCGACTACATCCGGTACTACGGGCATAATAGGTTATTTTCTTATGAGTCAGTGGCAGTGGATAGTTCAGAAGGGGGTGGAGTTTGCAAGATTACTGAAGCACAGGCTCTCTTTTCCGTATGTTTATAAATATACAGTCAGGACGAAACTGCGATGGGCTATGATCGTTGCAAGTGAGGGACATTATATTACCTATCTTCTGGCAAGACTTACTCCGAAGCAGGCTTTCTATCTCTCCGATATAAGGATATTTTCAATAACGAAACCTATGAACAAAATGGTAGAGGAGCTCAATGAATTCCAGCCGCATTATGTACACAGTTATCCCACATTTCTGGAGGCACTTGCATACGAAAAGCTCGCCGGCAGACTTAAAATTGATGTGGACTTTATGTCTTCGGGGAGTGAACCTTTCAGCGACCATGCCCGTGAGGTTATAAAGAAGGCATTTAAGGATGTGGAGATAGTAGAGACGTACGGAACTACCGAGGCAATATGCCTTGCCAACCAGTGCAGGTATCAGAAGATGCATATAAATGAAGATTATGTCCTTATCGAGGCAGTAGATGATGAGAACAGACCGGTTTCGGACGGGGTCGCTTCAAAAAAGGTGCTAATCACAAATTTTATCAATAAGTTGCAGCCGCTCATCAGGTATGAACTGAGGGACTCCGTTGTAATTGACCGTAATTACAAATGCGAATGCGGTTCTCCCTTTGCAGTGATAGAGGTTCAGGGCAGGAGCGATGATACATTCTATCTGATGACAAAGGAAGGGCATTTCAGGGCATTCCCGCCTATCCCCTTCGAGGCGCTCTTTCTGAGAATAAAGGGTCTGAGGCAGTACCAGCTCATACACGAGGAACAGAATCATCTTCTTGTCAGATATATCGCTCAGGACTCGAAGGAGAATGAAAGAATCGAGAAGGAGATAAGGGAGAGGTTTGCCGAATTCTTTAAGGATACGGATGTTGCGGATAACATAACAGTTACCATTGAGGAGTCCGGAGAAATTACGCGGCCTCCCACGCATCAGAAGGTGCGGCAGATCTTCTCGAGAGTAAAACCGCCGCCCAATATCATTTGAGGGTTTTAGGAAGATGAAAAGGAAGGGATTCTTTCTCGTTCTTGAAGGCATCGACGGTTCAGGTACTACTACCATAGGCAGAATGCTTGAATCCGAACTTAAATCGAAGGGTATCAATGCCCATTACACATTTGAGCCTACATTCGGACCTGTGGGCTCCCTGATAAAAAATATTCTTTCAAGAAGAGTTGTTATGAATTCCGGTGACAGAAAGGAACTGTTTGACCAGAAATCCGTTGCACTGCTCTTTGCCGCAGACAGACTCGACCATATAAAAAACGAGATTGAACCGCTGCTTGGAAAAGGCTTCGTGGTGATAAGTGACAGGTATAAGTATTCGTCCTATGCCTATCAGTCGCTTTTTGCAAAAGAGAGCTGGGTATATGAGATAAACAGGTTTGCAATCGACCCTGACCTGCTTCTCTTTCTGGATGTGGATATAAAGACCGGGCTCAAAAGGGTCGGGATAAGAGGGAATGTAAAGGAGATATACGAAAAGGCAGACCTCCTTAGAAAGGTTAGAAAAAATTACCTGAGAGATATCAGAAAATATAGATATGCCAGAATCATCGATGCCGGCAAAATGCTCGATGAGGTGTATTTGGAGGCAAGGAGTTTATTATTTGAGAGGCTTATAGAGTATGGATTCAAGGTTCAGGTCAATTAAGGGGATGAATGATATCCTTCCGTCCGATTCGTTTCTCTGGATAAATCTGGAGAAATTACTAAGAGAGCATTTTTTTATGGCCGGTTTCAGGGAAATCAGGACACCTGTTCTGGAATATCTCGAACTCTTTGTCAGGGGAATCGGCGAAGGTACGGATATCGTCGATAAGGAGATGTATAGTTTCAGAGATAAAGACGGTGAGATGATAACACTCAGACCCGAGGGGACGGCATCCGTTGTACGTGCCGTTACCGAGCATAATCTTCTGAAACAGGAAGGTATTCACAGATTGTTTTATCTCGGGCCTATGTTCAGATACGAAAGACCGCAGAAGGGAAGACTCAGGCAGTTTCATCAGTTCGGGGCCGAGATATTCGGTATTGCAGACGGCAGTATAGACGGGGAACTCATTTATCTGGGGACATCGCTTCTTTTGAAAACAGGGGTAAAAGAGAGTGACTTTGTCGTAAAGATAAATTCACTTGGCTGCCAGAGCTGCCGGAAGAATTACAGGGAATCACTCGTCGGTTTTCTGAATCAGTCAAAAGAGTCGCTCTGTGATGACTGTAAAAGAAGGACAGTTACCAATCCCCTGAGAGTTCTGGACTGCAAGAATGAGGTATGTAAATCTATTACAGAGAAATCTCCGAAGACGCTCGATTTTCTCTGCACAGAATGTAGTGCACATTTTGGTGAAGTACAGTCATCCCTGAAATGTTTCGGTGTAAAATCCGAGGTTGACCACAGACTTGTGAGAGGTCTCGATTATTACAGCCGCACTACATTCGAGATTCAGATAATCAATAATCTTCTGGGTTCGCAGAATACCGTTATAGCCGGCGGCAGGTATGATTCGCTCTTCAGGGATTTTACGGGCGGTGATTATCCGGCTATAGGCTTTGCGGGCGGAATCGAGAGATTGCTTGAGGTTGCCGGCAAAGATATCCTCGCGGCAAAAGACGAATTCCGGATCAGTTTTATTTCATCGGTAGGTTTATTTGAAGAGACCGACCTCAGAAATATCGGAAAACTGAGAGAAGCCGGTATCGAGACTGAAGTAGACCTCTCAAAAAGGTCTTTTAAGGCAAAATTCAAGAGGGCTGACAGGATAAAATCCTCATTTGCTGTCATCAAGGGGGATGATGAGAAGAACGGGGGTTATTATACCCTGAAAGATCTCAGACTCTCAATGAATTCGGAGGAAAAACAGTTCAGGATAAATGCGGATGAACTTGTAAATGAAATCCTGAAAAGAAGGAAGGTATAGATATTATGAAAAAAGTTATTTTGATCGCTATCTGTATGGTTTTTCTGGTTTCTGCCGGCAATAAACTTGAAGAGGGGATGAGTGTCCCGAAGTTCTTTGCCAGAATCTATAATGAGGTAAAGAGCGGATATTCCATCATCAAGGCAGACGACCTCTTCAACGGAAAGAACAAGGCAGTCGTTGTCTCTTTCTTTGCGAGTTACTGCAAACCCTGTAAGAAGGAGATATTCATTCTGAACGAGTTCTATCAGAAAAACAGGGATAAGGGAGTGACTATCATTGAAATCTCTATAGATACCGAACCTGAGGGGATTGAACTGTTCAAGAAGATCGTTGATGAAAGCAACATAACTATGCCCTGCGTTGTAGACCCTATGGGGGTTATGTCGAGGAGATTCGGAGTGGATAAGCTTCCGACCCTTTTTGTCTTCGACAAGTACGGTTATGTAAAGAAGAAATTCGAGGGATATACCGAGGAGAATGTAAACAGTTTCGAAAAAATCGTGCTGGAACTCATAGAAGAGAAACCGAAGACAGAGGAGAGCAAATCTGATTCTGCATCGGATAGGAAAACCGAAAACGGGAAGGACAACACAACTGTCAAGAAACAGGGTAAATGAGAAATTCTCTGATAGTAATATTTTCTCTCGTACTTGCGGCAAATCCGGTCTTTGCAGATGGAGAGATTCAGAGTAAAATAAATGAAATACTTTCCCATCCGCTTATCAAACCCGTAGAACTTACGGTATATGCCTATAACATTTCGACTTCTGCCGAGGTATATAACAAAGACAAGGAGAAGAAACTAAATCCGGCCTCTGTTACAAAACTTCTCACATCGGCAGCTGCTCTCTACTATCTTGGCTCGTATTATAAGTTCCAGACGGAGATATATCTGAAGGAGTTCCCTGACGATGACGGTCTTGTGGAAGGTGACCTTTTCATAAAAGGATACGGAGACCCCCGGCTCGTAAATGAGAATATCTTCAATTTTGTACTCGAACTCAAACGGGAAGGCATAAGCAAAATTAACGGTAATGTGTATATCGACACAACTTTCTTTGATAAGGAATACTTCAGACCCGGCTGGCAGAAGGATGTGGGGATACGGGCATATTACGCCCCTGTTTCCGCAATGGCAGAGGACTTCAATAGTTTTACGGTATATGTCAAACCTGCACAGAAAGAGGGAGAGAAACCGGTTGTCTTTATCGAACCTCCGCTTCCGAAGTACTTCAGGATTGTCAATAATGCAGTGACATCGGGGAAGGGGAATACGATTGATGTGGATATAAAGCAGAAGAAGGGATTTTTAGAGGTAATAATAAAAGGTGAAATCGGTATCAGTCAGAAAGGCAAGAAATTCAACAGGAGGGTCGAGGACCCCGATAGTTACTCGATTGAGATACTCAAATGGTTCTTTGGTATCCACGGCATAAAGGTCAAAGGTAAATTCGGCGTCAAGGAAATCCCTCAGGAGGAGTACAAGCTTTTTTATACATACTATTCCGAACCCCTTATGACTGTTCTGAGGGACCTCAACAAACACTCGAACAATTTCAGTGCAGACCAGCTCCTAAAGCATCTGGGCGGGCAGATATACGGACCGCCTGCTACCTATGAAAAGGGACTGATGGTTATCGACGACTTTATGAAGATTGCCGGCATAGGCAAGTCAGAGTATTATATTACTAACGGTTCAGGACTTTCACACGAAAACAGAATCAGCGCTGAGGCTATTGTAAAGCTGCTTAATTATATGTACAAGAATTTTCAGCTTATGCCGGACTATCTCTCTTCTCTCTCCATTGCATCCGGTGACGGCACAATCAGAAAGAGATTTTTCAATACACCCTGTGAACTCAAGACGAGGGTAAAGACGGGGAGTATTGACGGAGTAGCGTCTATCGCTGGTTACACAATAAATTCTAAGTCTGAGGTAATAGCATTTGCACTGATAGCCAATGGCTTTGAACCGAAAAAATACAGGGAGATTACCGAGATTCTAGATTCTGTGGTTGTAGAACTCTCAAGATAATGACTCTCAAGATAATGAATATATAGACAAAATTCTCTTTTTATAGTAGATAAAGGCGGCTTTTGAGGCTCTGTGTATGTCTTTTCTACAGGGGCTTAATGTATAGGCCGGAGGTCTTTATGGAGATTATGCTCGATAAGAATTATAATCCTCTTGAGATTGAAAAAAAATGGTATGATTTCTGGATGCAGAAGAATCTATTTTCTCCCGATAAAAACGACGGAAAAAACGGCAGATTTTCGATAGTAATTCCGCCGCCGAATGTGACGGGTTCCCTGCATATGGGACATGCTCTTACAATAACGATAGAGGATATTTTTGTAAGATGGCACAGGATGAAACAGGAAAAGACATTATGGCTGCCGGGGACAGACCATGCGGGGATAGCGACCCAGATGGTTGTCGAGAGGGAACTCAGGAAGGAGAATCTTTCGAGACATCAGCTCGGGAGGGAAGAGTTTTTAAAAAGGGTCTGGGACTGGAAAAACAAATACGGCAACAGAATTATCGAGCAGCTCAAGCTTCTTGGTGCCTCCTGTGACTGGAAGAGGCTCAGGTTCACTCTGGATGAACAGCTTTCAAAGGCAGTTTTGAGGGCATTCGTTACTCTCTATAACGAAGGGCTTATTTACCGCGATTTCAGGCTGATAAACTGGTGCCCGAGATGCCAGACGGCGCTCTCCGACCTCGAAGTAGATTATGAGGAGAATATTAAGGGTGAGATGTATTCATTTGCATACCCGCTGACGGAGGGTGGTGAGATTGTTGTCGCTACTACGAGACCTGAGACTATGCTCGGGGATACAGCGGTTGCAGTTCATCCGGACGATCAGCGGTACAAACATCTCGTAGGAAAGATGATAAGACACCCGATTCTGGGATATGAATTCCCGGTAATAGCGGACGAAAAGCTCGTCGAGATAGGGTTCGGCACTGGCGCCGTAAAGGTCACACCCGCTCACGATTTCAATGACTTCGAGACAGGGAAGCGACATAACCTCAAAAGTATCAACCTCCTGACAGATGACGGACGTATCAATGAGAACGGCGGAAAATTTATGGGTATGACTGTGATGGAGGCGAGGAAGGCCGTCAAAGAGGAGCTTAAGAGACTCGGACTCGAGAGGGGGTCGAAGGAACATCTGATGGCAATAGGAAGGTGTCAGAGATGCCGCGAAATTGTCGAACCGTATCTCTCAAATCAGTGGTTTGTAAACACAAAGCCGCTCGCCGAACCGGCTATCGAGGCAGTAGAAAAGGGGATTGTAAAGATAATACCTGAGAACTGGACGAAGACTTATTTTCACTGGATGCGCAACATAAATGACTGGTGTATCTCGAGACAGCTCTGGTGGGGTCATCAGATTCCTGTGTATTACTGTATGGACTGTTCAAAGATACCGGCTGATTACAAGCAGATACCATTTGATGCAAAACCGCTTGTGTCGGAGAGTATCATCAGCAGATGTCCTTCCTGCAGCGGCGACCGTATAGTCCGCGACCCCGATGTGCTCGATACCTGGTTCTCCTCGGCACTCTGGCCGTTTTCGACTCTGGGCTGGCCGGAAGAAACGAAAGACTTAAAAGACTTTTATCCGACTGACCTGATGGAGACAGGTTTCGATATTCTCTTCTTCTGGGTTGCAAGAATGATGATGATGGGAATTCATTTTACAAACAGGGGCCAGCCTCTCGAGAAGAGAGTCCCCTTCAGGACTGTTTATCTCCACGCTATGGTGCGCGATGAGAAGGGTCAGAAGATGAGCAAGACGAAGGGGAATGTCATTGACCCTGTGGACGTCACCTCGAAGTACGGAGCAGATGCCCTGAGATTTACGCTTGCCTCTATGGCGGCACAGGGACACGACGTTAAACTCTCGATGGAGAGGGTAGAGGGCTACAAACACTTCGGTACCAAGCTGTACAACAGCGCCAGATTTGTTCTTATGAATCTTAAGGATTTTGAAAAGGTCGACCTCTCAGGCAATCTCTCTGTTTACGACAGATATTTTCTGATGCGTGCAAGGATGCTGACATATTCCGTAAATGAATCGCTCTCAAACTATCGTATCGATGAGGCGGCAAATGCGATTTATCATTTTGTATGGCACGAATTCTGTGACTGGTATCTGGAGCTTGCAAAACCTTTTATCTATCAGGAAGAGGATAAGGGTAAAAGAAACGGGACGTTGTCGGTTCTGATTCTTGTTCTGGATTATGTGTTGAGACTATTGCACCCGTTTATGCCGTTCATTACCGAAGAGATATGGCAGAAGATAAAATCATTTTCCGGGGATAAGGCTGAATCTCTTGCAGAGGCTCAGTTCCCGTCAGGACTCTGGTCTGCGGATTCTGTCACCGAAGAGGAGAAGAATGCAATGCTGAGGACCTCCCTTGTTATGGAGATTGTCTCCGCAATCAGAAATTTCAGGACCGAGCATCAGATAGAGAGCTCGAAGAAATTCAGTGTGCTGATAAATACTGACCTCGGTCTCGGTGAACTTGAAAGAGCAGCTTTAATAAAGCTTGCGAATATCGATAAAATCGGCATAGAGACTTCAAAGCCCGGCAAATCGTTTGTTATACCGCTTGTCGGGGCCAAAACAGAACTCTATGTAAGTGCGGAGGGGATAATAGATATCGCAAAGGAAAGAGGAAGGCTGAAAAAGGAACTCGAAAAGGCCGAAAAGGATATTGCCTCCGTCGAGAAGAAGATGTCCGACTTCGATTTTCTCTCTAAGGCACCTGCAAGTGTGGTCGAATCAACCAATATCAGATTCGAGGACCTGAAAAGGAAGATTGAAAGGCTAAAGGTCCTTATAGAAGAGATAGAAAAATTTGCATAAACGTAAGAGGTAAGAGATGGATATTAAAAAGCTTGTCAGAGATGCATTAAGGGAGGATATGCCTGTTTCGGATATTACTACTGATAATATAGTACCTGATGATATGAAAGGGAAGGCGGTTCTTCTTGTAAAGGAGGAGTCTGTAATATCCGGCCTTGAAATATTTGCTGCCGTCTTTGAGGAACTGGGTGGTGTAGAAGTAGAATTTAATGTCAGTGACGGAGATTTGGTGCCTCAGAATACAGAAGCTGCCTATCTTAAAGGGAATCTGAGAAATATTCTGAAGGGTGAGAGAACGGCTCTCAATTTTATAATGCACCTCTCCGGTGTGGCAACACTTACGAGAAAATATGTTGATGCAGTCGAAGGTACGGGTGTAAAGATAGTCGATACAAGAAAGACTCTTCCGCTTATGAGATTGATGGAAAAGAAGGCTGTCAGAGACGGCGGAGGATACAATCACCGGTTCTCGCTCTCAGATGGGGTACTGATAAAGGACAATCATATTGCTGTTGCCGGTTCTGTAAGGAAGGCCGTGGAACTTGCAAAGAGCGGGGTTCATCATCTTGTAAAAATCGAGGTCGAGGTCCAGAAACTCTTCCAGATCGAAGAGGCAATAGAATCGGGCGCCGATGTGATTATGCTGGACAATATGAATCCGGAGGATATCAGAAGGGCGATAGAGATTGTGAGGGGAAGGGTCCCTGTGGAGGTCTCAGGAGGGGTAAATCTCGAAAACATAAAGGAAATCGCCCGTTATAAACCGGATTTTATTTCGATAGGTAAAATCACCCATTCGGCAAAAGGCATAGATATGTCTATAGAAGTGGTAAAGAGGAAGAAGGAGTGAATCTACAGATTCCTGTTAGTCATTTTGACTATTGTTTCAAAATGGAATGTGTGGGGAAACTGGTCGAGAAGAGTTACTTCATCGATATCGTAGAAATTCTTATAAAAATAATAGACATCCCTCGAAAGTGTAGCCGGGTCACAACTTACATAAATGATTCTCTTCGGATTGAGGTTTATCACCCGGTTTATTGCCTTCTTTGACATTCCCGCTCTCGGCGGGTCAAGAATAATCAGGTCAGGTTTTCTGAATCTTTCCGGAATCTCGGCATTCTCGACAGAGGAGGTGAGAATTTCGATATTGCCGGTCCTGTTTAAAAGGATATTTCTTTTGAGGAGTGCAGACGCCGCTGTAACTTCTTCCACAGAGAGAACAAGTTCAAAGTGCTTTGCAAGAGGCAGGCTGAAAAATCCGCTTCCGGCATAGAAATCTATTGCAGTGATTCCTTTCTCCTTTTGAATTACTTCATTCTGAAATGTATCCAGTGTGAATATGTTTGCCTGAAAGAAGACCTGTGGTTTCAGAATATAATTCAATCCGTTTACAGAGAGCAAAAGGTTATCATTAAAGTCTTTTATCGGGTATGTAGATAGATTATTTTTGTCTGTAGCTATGAATAACCGGTTTAGTTCAACGGAACTGATATTGTTGTTGAGATGGTGAATGGCTTCATTGATTCTGCTGTGGAGGATATGGCATCTCTCGATTTTTATAAATTCATTTGAGTTGAATCTGGTAAATCCGGTTTTTGCATTTCTTACAAGAAACTGGGCTCTGAGTCTGTATCCTGTATCAGGTCTCGAACCGATACATCTGATCGGGAACTCAGTTTTCAGTGCCCTTGTCAGAAATTCTGAGAGAATCTCTTTTTTCATTTCAATCTGGAAATCGTAGTCTGAATGCATAAGCTGACATCCGCCGCAGACCTGATAGTATTCACAGGCCGGTTTTGTCCGGTACCGGGACGGGTTTTTAATATTTATTGCCCTGCCTATCGAGTATGATTTTTTTGTCATAATAATCTCGGCGTCGGCGATTTCGCCCGGAAGTGTGTAATAGACCATATATGTCTTTCCGTCCTTATGGCCGAGACCGAGTCCGCGGTGAACAAGTTTACTGATTTTTATATTACTTTCTGTCAATTTTAGCTCTGAGAATTTCTCTGCGTCCGAAACAATGTACATGCGCGCTGAAAAAATCGGGGCGAGTGGATTTGAACCACCGACCTCTTGCTCCCAAGGCAAGCGCGCTAAACCAGGCTGCGCTACGCCCCGACGCAGGGGTGTCTATATATTGTATAAATTTTGTATTTGCAAGAAAATACTATTATGGTATTATCCCCTCCGATTGATTATGTCTGAGGTCAGGTAAATGAATTTCAGGAACTATTTTTCCGGCAGAGTAATTTTTATTCTTTTATTATCCTTTCTTTTTTCCTGCTCCGACTCCGGGTCGGTCAGAGAGTGTAGCAATAACAATGACTGCGGCATCGGGTATCAGTGTCTTAATTACAGATGTGTAAAGAGTGAAAATCTGCAGGTCTGTAAGACTGATGAAGACTGTTCGGACAATTCTATGAAATGTATCGGCGGATTCTGCCAGTATCCGTCTTCGGGTTGCAGGAATGACAAGGACTGTCCGCAGGGATACACCTGTAATTTGTCGACCAAAGTATGTGAGATATCGGTTTTAGGTGATGCTGGTACTGAGTTGCCCTCCGAAGACATTACGGATATAAGTAATTCGAAGATATGCGAATCGGATTTCAACTGTGATATCCCGGAACCTTATTGCAGGAATAATGTATGTGTAAGCTGCAGGTTGATTGGTTGTGAAAGTAATATGGTATGCAATGAGGAAACAGGCCTTTGTAACAGAGTCAAGCCGGATGCCGGAAGTACTGATACAGGGATTACAGATGTCTCTGCTACTGATGTTGGTGCTGAGGATACAGGTTTCGATGCCGGAAGAGGATGTCTGGATACGGGGTGCAACTGTGATATGTATTGTGACAGCGTTACACAGAAATGTGTTGCGGGATGTAAGTATGATACCGACTGCTGTACCGGGAAGTGTGTAAACGGAAAATGTGAATCAGCAAATATATGTTTCAATAACAACGACTGTGCATCCAATCCTGCAAACAAATATTGTGAGACCAGCTCCGGTGTCTGTGTTGAATGCCTCGAAGATTATCAGTGTCCTAATTCCACCTGTGATAAGAGTTCGTATAAGTGTAATCCGATTGCACCCGGTACTATCGGGGACAATTGCAATGATTCAGAATTTAAGTGTCAGTCAGGGCAGTTCTGCATAAAGGAATCAGAAGGAACAGGCTTTGTCGGCGGATATTGTTCTCAGGATTGTACGAGTTTTGATAACTGCCCGTACGACTGGGAGAACGATGTATATAGTATTTGTGTTCAGGTGGCATCAAATCCGACCAAGAGATGGTGCCTCAAGGAGTGTAATTCGAATTCGGATTGCAGAAGTGAATATGTCTGTTATCCTCTGAATTCCTATGAGAGTATCTGCTGGCCGAGGTGCAATAATCCCGGCAGGAAATGTCCGACAGGTTATGTCTGTAATACCCAGACAGGATTCTGTGAAGGGACCCAGAGTGTCGGGCAACCCTGCGGCGGAACATATAACTACTGCAAGGAGGGTCTGATCTGTGCGGGACCTTCAACCGGTCAGGCATACTGTTATGAGGCCTGTGACCATTTTAGTGATGCATTCTGCAAGGACAACTCGATATGTGTGGAACTGGATGATGATACGAGCATCTGTGATTTTGGAGGAGATGTCCCCGCCGGCGGCGATTGTACCTACAAGGATTGTCAGAAAGGTCTTCTTTGTATGGGTAATTCGGTTAGCGGATATAAGTGTTACTATGCCTGCGACAGATATGATAACAACCCAAAATGCCCGACAGGAAAGACCTGTACATCGATCAGCGGGGAATTCCAGTTAGGGTATTGTAAATAGGAGGTTTTTTATGAACAGATTATTCGCTGTATCACTTTTTATTCTGGCATTATGCTTCGCCTACTGTGACCTTGCAGTTACAGAAGTGGAAACTGAGGATGCAGAGTCCTCGGATATTGAAATTCTGACCGATATTACTGCTTCGGATATCGTTTCGGATATTATAGTGAAGGATGAAGGAACGACTGACATTACCGGCGATGATATTGTTGTTGCCAGCTGTGAAAACGACAGGGACTGTAATCCGGAAAAACCTTTCTGTAAAGATAAGGTATGTGTACAGTGCCGTACAAATGATGACTGTGACAGCAATCAGATATGCAATGAAAAATCCGAGTGTGAAACAGCAGAGAAGACCTGCATAAAAAATACAGACTGTGATATGGGGTATATATGCAAAGACAAAAAGTGTGTCGAAGGATGTGTAACTTCCAAAGACTGTCCTCCTGCAAGCAAACCAAACAGTAAATTCTGCAATACTGAATCCGAAAATCCGGTCTGTGTGGAGTGCCTTGCCGATGATGACTGTATAAAGGCAGGACTGGGGACTAAGTGTGATGAGACAAAGACCTGTATAACCATTACCTGTGACCCGCCCTGTAAGGAATGGGAGCACTGTACAAATGAGGCAAAGTGTGAGCTGAATGACGGGGCATGCAACAGCGATAAGGATTGTCAACTCATTGACCCTGCAAATATCTGCAATATGACTACCCATACCTGTGAATTTAAGCCGCAGTGTAAAGTAGATACGGATTGTAATACCTTATGTCCGGAGTGCGGTGGTTATTGCAGGAGCCAGAGATGTGACTGCATAGTCAATTGCCCCAAGAAAGGGATATGTGAAAAGTGTACCGATACTATCGAGTGCGATACAGGTCTTGAGTGCAGGGGACTTACCGGTAAATACTGCCAGCCCGCAAACTGCCAGACCCAGCAGGATTGCGGCGGAAAATACTGTGTTCTGGGTTATTGTGCCTGCGGCATTTAGTCTCGGGCCAGAATTTTTCGGATTTCACTGCTCATAATTTCCGAGGTCTTATAGCCCTCGAACATACTTTTTACAACCGATAATTTACGTCTGATAACGTCTGTCTGTATTCTGTTTGTAACTATATTTATGACAGAACTGACTATTTCGTCTCTTATAAGATAGGGGCTGATGATTTCGGGAATGAATCTCTCATTGAGTAATATATTCGGCATTATGGTACTGTCTGATTTTATGAAAACCTTTCCGGCCGAATATGTGAGTATATCAGGTCTGTATATGCCTATGAACGGGACATTGAGAAATGCGGCCTCCATTGTTGTGGAGCCTGAGCTGATTACTGCAAATTCAGATATTTTCAGAAGGTGCATTGCATTTGCTGACGAGTATTTTATTTTACTGTGTTTTCGGGTGTTTTGGTCTCTGATATCTGAAATTATTATTTTGTGGGATTCAAGTTTCTCCGCAAGAAGAACGGCTGCATCCTCAAACAACCGGAAATGGCGGTCCAAAACAATCTGTCTTGTGCCCGGGAATAGCGAGATTATCTTCTGCCTTAAACCTAAACCGAGTTTTTTTCTGATATCTTTTTCGTCAGGGAGTGACAACGTCTGTTCATATCTCGGATGTCCCGTATATTCTGCATCAATACCGTATTCGTTGAGCAGTCTTTGCTCGAAAGGGAATATTACGTAGATTTTGCGGAAGTATTTTTTAAGATAATTGATTCTGTATCTGCGCCATGCCCAGACCTGAGGTATGATAAAATAGAAAAGATTTAATCTCTTTTGTGAAAGAATTCTTGCAAGAAAGAGGTTGAAGTCGGGATTGTCTACGAAAAGAATATCTGTAATCGAGTTGGTATTGATGAAACTGAGAATTTCACCAAACGTCCTGAGATATTCGGATAAAATATTCAGATTCAGCCCGAGGCCGCTGAAAGACGGAATTCTGATATTGCTTCTCAGATGTTCGGGAACCTCTGAGTAGTTATGGGCTACTATGCTGATATCCTTTTGTTGTTTGGCGCCTAATAAATTTATTGCGGGAAGTATCGAATCCAGCCCTGATTTTTCGCCGGTGAGAATGAGCAGCCTTCTATTCATTATATTTCCTGAAGAGGTCTTTTTTCGTATCCATAATGATATTCGCCAGTCTGTCGGCCTCTGAATTCTTTTCTCTCGGGATGTGTGTGATCGAAAAATTTCCGAATTGTTCTATAAGTTCGGATGACTTTCTGAATAAAAGGAGGAGTGCGGGACTTTTTACCGAATAAATGCCTTTGATCTGCCTTTCGAGCAGCTCGGAATCGGTGAAGACCCTGATATCCGTTATTTTCAGTCTGAGGGACTCTCTGAGGGCGAGTATAAGAGCATTGTATTCTGCCTCGTTATTGGTCGTCTGTCTGTAATATTTGCCGCCCTCGGCAATCTTCCTTTTATTGGAGAAAATAATGAATGCGGACGCACCTGAACCGGGATTCCCGCGGGAACCTCCGTCGATATAGACATCGGCAGACCTTTTACCATCACCAGTATTCAGGTTTAATAAGGCAATTATTTCACCGGCGATTTTCTCTGCCGTTTCTTCCCCGATTTTATGGCTTTTCAGAATACGGATAATATCAGATTTGATATTCTGCTCTGCCATCAATCTCAGTTGTTCTCTTCCTTAACGTTATTTTCGTCCAGTATCTCTTCGATAAAGATTATCCTCTGACAACTCGGGCAGGTTTCGATAGAGATGGCTGCATATACCTTTGTAAAGAGCTGAGGGGGTATTCCCATATGGCAGCCGGCGCATATACCATTTACGATCGGTACAATTGCAAGTCCGTTTCTTCTCTCTTTTATCCTGTCATATTCGGCGAGTATCTCGGCCTTGATTCCTCCGAGTTCCTTTTTTCTGTCTTCGTTAAGTATATCTATGGTTTCGTTTATGCTTTTTGCCTTCGCCTTGAGTTCTTCCTCTTCCTTCTGGAATTTTTCCTTTACTTTTATAAGTTCCTTCTCCTCTTCTGAAATGAGTTTCTTGAATGAATCCATCTCCTCGAGAATCTTCAGGACCTCTTCCTCCATTTCATCGATAGCCTTTTTGAGGACCTCTATCTCGTGCATAAGTGCAATCCCCTCGCGGGAATTCTTGGATTCGTTGAAACGGGCCTCCCATTTCTTCAGGTTCGTCTTTTCTACCTTGATTTCCTCTTCAATCTTGTTTTTTCTGGCCTCGAGTTCCTTTATCTTTTCGTTCTTTTTTGCAATCGACTGTTCGACTGATTCCAGTTTTTCCTTTGTGATTTCCAGCTTTTTATTCAGGGCGGTAAGTTCGTTCTTGTGTTTGTAGATTTCAATATCAATTTTCTGGATATTTCTGAGCAGCTTTATCTGGGTAATCACATCTTCCTCCTTGGTTTAAAACAAAAAGAGCCGCTTTTGTAACAGCGGCTCTTATCTTTCAGAAACCTTTCGTTTTCTGTTATTAAACGGTCTTTGTATCGTCCTGTATTCTGATAAATATGCATCTTGCCAAAAATAACTGGGCCCACCAGGACTCGAACCTGGAACCAACCGGTTATGAGCCGGTAGCTCTACCACCTGAGCTATGGGCCCAGAGCAAAAGGGTGTTTAGCACCCAAACAGGGCAAGCAATGTAATCTAATTTATTGCTTTGGTCAACAGAAAATTTAAAATTTTTTTCTGGAAATACCCCAAAATTTTTCATACATCCTCCGC